>NZ_POUB01000059.1 GCF_003236335.1 Micromonospora deserti | reverse complement strand
GGGAGGAGGGTGGGGTCGAGGTTGGCGCAGAGGACGAGGGTGGCCCTCGCGATGAGCGGGGCGAGCAGCCAGTCCACCGGGTCGGGGTGCGCCGCCGTGTCGACCAGCACCCGGTCGTCGGCGGTGAGGCCCAGCTCCGTCGCGCGGGCGGCCGCGCGGGCCACCAGCTCCGCGTCGACCGGCCCGCCCGGGGGGTACGCGGTGAAGTGGTCGCCGTGGGCGCGGACCTCGACCACGTAGTCGGCGAAGCCCGGCGGCACCTCCCGCAGCGGCAGGGCGAACGGGTGCAGCGCCAGCACGTACCGCTCGTCGGCCGGCCAGGCGTCCGCCTCGGCGGCCCGGTCGGCGGCGGCGAACAGCACGTTGACCCGCCCCGGCTCCCGGGTCACGGTCAGCCCGGCCGACCAGCAGCCGAGCAGCACCGCCGCAGTCTGCCAGTGCGGCGGCAGGAGCACCCCGGCGGCGTCACCGGGGCCGACGACCACCTCGTCGACCAGCAGGTTGGCCGTCTTGGCCACCCAGTTCGCCAGCGTCGCGCCGGAGAGTTCGGTCCGCTCGCCGGTGGCGTCGTCGTACCAGGTCAGCAGCGGTCGGGTCGGATCGGTCGCGATCGCGTCGGTGAGGACCCGGGCAATGTTGTCGGCCATCGGCGCGAACGATACGCCTCCGCCGCCCGTACTCGATGTCGATGACAAGTCGGCGTACCGTCGGGTCGCAGTCAGCGTCCGCCCGGGGCCCCGGCGTAGGCTTGCCCCGGAGTGTTGTTCCCCACAGACCCGCCAGTTCAAGGAGTCGCCCCGTGACCGCCGGTCGCCCGCCCCGCGTACTCATCGACGCCACGAGTGTCCCCGCCGACCGTGGCGGCGTCGGTCGATACGTCGACGGCCTGCTCGGCGCCCTCGGCAAGGTGTGCGGGTCGGGGGTGGAGCTGGCCGTGGTCAGCCTCCGCACCGACCTCGAGCGCTACACCCGGATGCTCCCCGGCGCGGAGATCATCCCCGCCCCGGCCGCCGTCGCGCACCGCCCCGCCCGGCTCGCCTGGGAGCAGACCGGCCTGCCGCTGCTCGCCCAGCAGGTCGGCGCGCAGGTGCTGCACTCGCCGTTCTACACCTGCCCACTGCGCGCCGGCTGCCCGGTCACCGTGACCGTGCACGACGCCACCTTCTTCACCGAGCCGGAGCACTACGACAAGTCCCGGCGGACGTTCTTCCGCAGCGCGATCAAGACCTCGCTGCGCCGCGCCGACCGGGTGATCGTGCCGAGCAAGGCCACGCGGGACGAGCTGATCCGGTTGCTGGACGCCGATCCCACCCGGATCGACGTCGCCTACCACGGGGTGGACCACGCCGCCTTCCACGCCCCCAGCGAGGAGGAGAAGGCCCGGGTCCGGGCCCGGCTCGGGCTCGGCGGCAGCAGTTACATCGCTTTCCTCGGGGCCAAGGAGCCGCGCAAGAACGTTCCCAACCTGATCCGCGGCTGGGCCCGGGCGGTGGCCGACCGGGAGAACCCGCCGGCCCTGGTGGTCGCTGGCGGCCAGGGGCACGACGACGACATCGACCGCGCGGTGGCCGAGGTCCCGACACACCTGCGGCTGCTGCGCCCCGGCTACCTGCGCTACGCCGACCTGCCCGGCTTCCTCGGCGGGGCGCTGATCGCCGCCTACCCGTCCTACGGGGAGGGCTTCGGGCTGCCGATCCTGGAGGCGATGGCGTGCGCCGCCCCGGTGCTCACCACGCCCCGGCTCTCGCTGCCCGAGGTGGGTGGCGACGCGGTCGCGTACACCAGCGAGGCGCCGGACCAGATCGCCGCCGACCTGGTCGCCCTGCTCGACGACGAGCAACGCCGGCTGTCCCTGGCCAAGGCCGGGTTCGACCGGGCCAAGGAGTTCACCTGGGAGTCCAGCGCCGAGGTGCACATCGCCGCGTGGTCGCGGGCCCGGTCCTGATCGCGGGGTCCGTCCGGGTGAGTGGGCGTGTCCGCCCGGACGGGTCGGGCATGATGTGCGGGTGATTTACGCCGTCATCCCGGCGGGTGGCAGTGGCACGAGGTTGTGGCCACTGTCCCGTGCCGGCCACCCCAAGTTCCTCCATCCGCTCACCGGCTCCGCCGCCTCGCTGCTACAGGCGACGGTGGAGCGGTTGGGCCCGCTGACCGGCCCCGAGCGGATCCTGGTGGTCACCGGGGCCGCGCATGTCACGGCGGTGGCGCGGCAGCTGGCCGGGCTGCCGGAGGAGAACATCCTGGTCGAACCCTCACCGCGGGACTCCTGCGCGGCGATCGCGCTGGCCGCGGCGGTGATCGCGCAGCGCGACCCGGAGGCGGTGATGGGCTCCTTCGCCGCCGACCACCTGATCGGCGACCCGCAGCGGTGGCGGGAGACGGTCCGGGAGGCGGTACGCGGCGCCGAGCAGGGGCTGCTGATGACCGTCGGCATCACCCCGACCCGCGCGGAGACGGGGTACGGCTACCTGCAGACCGGCGACCCGGTTGGCGGCGGCCCGCTGCGCCCGGTCGCCGAATTCACGGAGAAGCCGAGCGCCGAGGTGGCCGAGGCGTACCTGCGCTCGGGGCGCCACCTCTGGAACGCCAGCATGTTCGTCTGGCGGGTGGAGGTCTTCCTCGCCGAGCTGGCCCGGCAGCAGCCCGCGCTGCACGCCGGGATCACCGCGATCGCCGCCGCGTGGGGCACCGAGGAGCAGGACGACGTGCTCGGCACCGTCTGGCCGTCGCTGCCGAAGATCTCTGTGGACTACGCGGTGATGGAGGGGGCGGCGACCGCCGGGCGGGTGGCGACCGTACCCGGCGACTTCGGCTGGAACGACGTCGGTGACTTCCACACCCTGGGTGAGGTGCTCCCCGCCGGCCCCGACGGGAACGTCGTGCTGGGTGGCGACGCCAAGCCCGGCGTGCTGCTGCGGGACAGCAGCGGCCTGGTGGTGGTGCCGCACTCCGGCCGGCTGGTGGCCACCGTCGGGGTGCACGACATGATCGTGGTCGACACCCCCGACGCGCTGCTGGTCTGCCCCCGCGACCGGGCGCAGGACGTCAAGAAGATCGTCGACGAGCTCAAGGAACGGGGCGAAGAGGGGCTCGTCTGAGCGCGGCCAGGGCCGGTGCGACCAGCTGAACGGTCCCGCCGGCCAGCGGCTCCGGCAGCCGGTGCGGCGGGAACCAGCCCAGCGCCGCGGATTCGTCGCTGACCCGTTCCACCGCGCCGGGCGCGGCGAGCACGGCGAAGCGCACGTCGTGGTGCAGCGAACCGCCCTGGCAGCTCACCGGGTGGATGTCCACGTCGATCGGGACCGGGTCGATGCGCAGCCCGGTGATGCCAGACTCTTCGGTCGCCTCCCGCAGAGCGGCGCCGGCCAGCGTCCGGTCGCCCGGCTCGCAGTGCCCGCCGAGCTGCACCCACTGCCGGAACTTGCCGTGCAGGCAGAGCAGCACCCGGGCGCCGGTGGCGTCGAGCACCAGCGCACTCGCCGTGACGTGCCCGGGACGGTGCCCCCGGCTCATCGCCACCGGCCCGGCCGCCAGCAGGTCCAGAGTGCGGTCCCGGGCCGCGGCGGCGGCCGGGCTGGTCGCCGCCCATTCGGTCAGCACCGCGACCGTGTCAGCGTGCAGGTCGGCGTACGCGGTCAGGTTGTCGTCGGCAGGCACCCGGATACTGTACGAGCGGGCGCTCCGTACCCTGGCCGGGTGACCCTGCGACTGCTCGAATTCGTGGTGGGCGGCAACGAGGCCAGCGACCTGCTGCCGGTCCGCTCGGCGGCGTTGCTGCGCGCCCACGGCGCCCGGCGCGGCTTCTGGACGGTGCTGGACGAGGGGCCGGTGGAGCACTGCCTCGCCCTGTTGCTGGAGCTGACCGACGGCCGGTGGACCGCCCACCACGTGACCGCCGACGCCGGGGCGGAGAACGGCCGCACCGAGGACGGCGAGGCGCTCGCCCACCACGACGGCTGGGTGTACGTGTTCGGGTCCCACTTCGGGTCCAAAGGCGGCCCGCTGCGCCCACGC
This sequence comes from Micromonospora deserti, assembly GCF_003236335.1. Classification (GTDB taxonomy): domain Bacteria; phylum Actinomycetota; class Actinomycetes; order Mycobacteriales; family Micromonosporaceae; genus Micromonospora; species Micromonospora deserti. Next base: position 21,789 of record NZ_POUB01000059.1, on the reverse strand, counting down.
CGCGCCTTCGTGGCCCGGTTCCGGGAGGACGACGCGGCCGGCGGCCCACTGCCGGTGCAGGTGGTGCGCAACCGGTTCCGGCTGCACCGGGCGGTGAACGACGCGCTGCTCAAGGCGGCGTTCACCCCGTTGCCGCCCGGTGACCGGGTGCGCGCCCGCTTCATCGGGGAGACCGTGGCCCGGGGCACCGCCCGGGCGAAGAGCTGGGTGAGCCGGCTGGTCCCCGAGGACCTTCCGCTGAACGTCGAGGCCGCCGCCTTCACCCCCGCCGGCACCGTCCTGCTCGGGCTGCGGTTCCCGGTGACCACCGACGGCGAGCCGATCCTGGTCGAGCTGGCCGGGGTGGCGGGCATGTTCGGTCGCGAGCGGCGCTGGCCGGTGGCGCTCGGCGCGTACGCCCTGACGGGGGTGACCCCGCCGGGCGCGCTGGCCGGTCTCCGGGCGATCGCACCCACCCCCGACGGCGGGTACGCGGCGGTCGTCGGCTCGATCGACGCGCTGGGCAAGGGGTCGGTGCTGCTCGACGACCATCCTGCGGGCGGCGATGTCACCTCGCGGCACGTCCGGTTCCGGCTGCCCGCCGACGGGCACCTGGTCCCCGGTGAGGTGGTGGCCGACCTGACCCCGTTCCACCACGTGGAAGGGTTGGCCGAGCTGGACGGTCGGTGCTACTACGTCACGGACGAGGATCACCGGGTTGCGCTCTGGGTCGGCTGAGCGGGGCACCGCCGCCGGCGGGAACGACCGGACGGCACCTCTGCGGAGCAAGGGCCGCAGACCCTCGTGGTGCCGTCCGGTCGCCGGTCCTCCCCGGCCCCGGTGCCTGGGCGCCGAGCGCGTGGGTGACGCTCGGGCCCCGTCTCGGGCAGAGGAAGCATGCCCAACCCACCCTGGAAGCGTCGAGGTTTTTCAGCTCACGCTTAAAGGTGGAGATTACTGCCGCCCAGGTAGAGTTCGAACGGCCGCCCGGCAACCCCGGCCCGCGGCAGGGAGCGCTCCATGCTGAAGATCTACTTTTCCGGCGAGGACATCCTCCGGACCCGGGTAGCACCCGCCGCCGACCCGGTGTGGGAACTGGTCCTGAGCCTGCACCTGTTGCAGGGCAGGAGCCGCGACCCGCTGATGTCGACCTGGCGCCGCAGCGTGGCCCGCCGGCTCAGCCGGGACACCGGCTCCGACCAGCTCCGGCTCCTCTTCGCGTTGAACCCGCCCCGCGGCTACTTCCCCGACTTCCTCACCCCGTACGAGAGCGTGGCCGGCTTCGAGGCCGGGCTGGAGGCAGTCCGCGGCACACCCGCCCCGCTGCTCCAGCGCGACCTCTCGGTGCTCGCCAGCGGCAACCCCCTGCCCTCCTCCGCGTCGGCGCTGGCCCGGGGGGAGCCGGAGGCGCTGCGCCACCTGACCGACGCGATGGAGCAGTACCGGTCCCTGGCGATCAGCCCGTACTGGCCGCGGATCCAGGCCGCCGTGGACGCCGACCGCAACCGACGCGCCCGAGCCCTGCTCGACGGCGGGGTGGAAGGGCTGCTGAACAGCCTGCGACCGGCGATGCGCTGGGAGTCGGGCGTGCTTGAGGTCCGCGACTATCCGGACAGCCGGGAGCTGCACCTGGACGGGCGCGGGCTGCTGCTCGTGCCGTCGTTCTTCTGCGCGCGTACCCCGGTCGCCCTGCTCGACCCGGCGCTGCCCCCGGTCCTGGTCTACCCGGTGGACCGGCTGGGCGGCCTGGTCGCCGCGCCCGGCGAGGGCGCCGGCCCGGCGGCGCCCGGCGCCGGACGAGACGCCCTCGCCGCGCTGCTCGGCCGCACCCGGGCCGCGGTGCTGGCAGTCAGCGATGACGGCTGCACCACCGGTGAGGTGGCCCGCCGGCTGCACATCTCACCGGCCGCCGCCAGCCAGCACGCCACCGTGCTCCGCAACGCCGGCCTGCTGGTCAGCCACCGCGACCTGGAGCGCGGGTGCTCGTACTGCTGATCCTCCACCTCGCGGCGGCCGTCGTCGCGCCGCTGCTGGTCCGGCGGTGGGGTCCGCGCGCCTGCTACGCCCTGGCGTCCGCGCCGGCCGCCGCGTTCGGCTGGGCGCTGGCACGTACCCCCGCCGTGCACGACGGCGGGGCGGTGGCCGAGACGTACCCGTGGATCCGGCAGCTCGGGTTCGACCTGGCGCTGCGGCTGACCACCCTGTCCTGGCTGATGACGCTACTGGTCGGCGGCGTCGGCGCGCTGGTGCTGGTCTACAGCGCCAGGTACTTCGGCCCCGGTTCGCTCGGGTTGGCCCGGTACGCCGGGGTGCTGGTGGCCTTCGCCGGGGCGATGCTCGGTCTGGTCTTCGCCGACGACCTGCTGCTGCTCTACGTCTGCTGGGAACTCACCACGATCTTCTCGTTCCTGCTGATCGGGCACAGCACCGAGCGGCGTTCCAGCCGCTGGGCGGCCGCCCAGGCGCTGACCGTCACCACGTTCGGTGGGCTCGCCATGCTGGTCGGGTTCATCATGCTCGGCGAGCACGCCGGCAGCTACCGCTGGTCGGCGCTCGCCGCCGGCCCGCTGCCCGGCGGGGCGTACCTGGTCACGGCGGTGGTGCTGATCCTGGTCGGAGCCCTGTCCAAGTCGGCGGTGCTGCCGTTCAGTTCCTGGCTGCCGGTGGCCATGGCGGCGCCCACTCCGGTCAGCGCGTACCTGCACGCGGCGGCGATGGTGAAGGCCGGCGTCTACCTGATCGGGCTGCTCGGCCCGGTGCTGGCCACCGTCGGCCCGTGGCGCCCGGTGGCGGTGATCGCCGGCACGGCCACCATGCTGCTCGGTGGCTGGGCGGCGCTGCGGCAGACCGACCTGAAGCTGCTGCTGGCGTACGGCACGGTCAGCCAGCTCGGCCTGCTGGTGGTGGTGGTCGGAGCGGGCACCCCGGACGCCGCCCTGGCCGGTGTCGCGATGCTGCTCGCGCACGCCCTGTTCAAGGCCGCGCTCTTCCTCGTCGTCGGGATCGTCGACCACGGCGCCGGCACCCGGGACCTGCGGCAACTGTCCGGGCTGGGACGACGCGCACCGCTGCTGGCCGCTGTCGCGGTGCTCGCCGCGGCGTCGATGGCCGGGCTGCCCCCGCTGGTGGGTTTCGTCGCCAAGGAGGCGGTGCTGGCCGCGTTCACCGACCGGCCGGTGGTGCTCGCCGCGCTGGTGGCCGGCACCGCGCTGACCGTCGCCTACAGTGCCCGGTTCGTCTGGGGCGCGTTCGCCACCCGACCGGCCGTGCCGCCGACCACCGTCGGACCGGTCGCCGTGTCGATGCTCGCCCCGCCCGCCGTGCTGGCCGGTGTCGGGCTGGCCGCCGGCCCGGCCGCCGGTGCCCTGGACGGCCTGCTCCGCCCGTACGCCGAGCTCTTCGGCGTGGTCGGCAAGGACCTGGCGCTCTGGCACGGCCTCACCCCCGCGCTCGGCCTCTCCGCGCTGACCGTGGCCGCCGGCGCCGCGCTGCACGCGCTGCGCGGCCCGCTCGCCCCGGCGCTGGCCCGGCTGCGCGCGCCGGTCGGCGCCAACCAGGGGTACGAGTGGGTGACCCGCCGCTTCGACCGGCTCGCCGTCGAGATCACCGGCGCCACCCAGCGGGGCTCGCTGCCGCAGTACCTCGGCACCATCCTGGTCGCGCTGGCGGTGCTGCCCGGCGGGGCGTTGCTGCTCAGCCGCCCCTGGGAGAGACGGATCGCCCTCTGGGACACCCCGTTGCAGCCGGTGGTGGTGACCGTGGTCACGGTCGCGGCGGTGCTCGCGGTCGGCGCCCGCCGGCGGCTCACCGCGATGCTCCTGGTCGGGGTGACCGGGTACGGCGCGGCCATGCTCTTCGTGCTCTACGGCGCGCCGGACCTGGCGCTGACCCAGTTCCTCGTCGAGACGGCCACCATCGCCGTCTTCGTGCTGGTGCTGCGCCGGCTCCCGCAACACTTCTCGACCCGTCCGCTGCCCCGTAGCCGCTGGGCCCGCCGGGCGATCGGCGTGACGGTGGGGGTGGTGACGGCCGGGCTGGCGCTGACCGCCGCGAGCGCCCGGCGGGCACCCACCATCGCCGACGCCTTGCCGCAGCTGGCGGTGACGCAGGGGCACGGGCGCAACGTGGTCAACGTGACCCTGGTCGACATCCGGGCCTGGGACACGATGGGGGAGCTCGCGGTGCTGGTGGTGGCGGCGACCGGGGTGGCCAGCCTGATCTTCCAGCGGTCCCGTACCGAACCGCGGCCGCGCCGACCGGAACCGGCCGGCCGGCCGCACCGGCCGGGGCGGCCGGTCTGGCTGCGCGGCGGGATCACGCTGCACGAGCGGCGGCGTTCGATCGTGCTGGAGGTGGTCACCCGGCTGCTCTTCCACACCGTGGTGGTCCTCTCCCTGTTCCTGCTCTTCTCCGGGCACAACGCGCCGGGTGGCGGCTTCGCCGGCGGCCTGGTGGCGAGCCTGGCGCTGGCGGTGCGCTACCTGGCCGGCGGCCGGTACGAGTTGGCCGAGGCAGCCCCGATCGGTGCGGGCACGGTGCTCGGTGCGGGCCTCGCCGTCTCGGTCGGCGGCGGCGTGATCGCGCTGGCGGCCGGCGGGTCGGTGCTGCAGAGCGCCCGGATCGACCTGTGGCTGCCGGTGATCGGCGAGTTCTACCTGGTCACGTCCCTCTTCTTCGACGTCGGCGTCTACCTGGTCGTGGTCGGGCTGGTGCTGGACATCCTGCGCAGCCTCGGCGCCGAGGTGGACCGGCACGTCGAGGCGGCCGGCGGCACGGACGGCGGGCTGGTCGCCGACCGGGAGGGGGACCGAACATGAGGCAGGCCGGGGCGGGGCCGACCCTGGTGCTGGTCGTCGGCGTCGGGGTGCTCGTCGGCTGCGGGGTGACCCTGGTGCTGGAGCGCAACCTGACCCGGGTCCTGCTCGGCGTCATCCTGCTCGGCAACGGCGTCAACCTGCTCATCCTGCTCGGCGGCCGGTCCGGCACCGCGCCGGTGGTCGGCACCGCGCCGGCCGGCACGTGGAGCGACGCGCTGCCGCAGGCCATGGTGCTCACCGCGATCGTGATCACCTTCGGGCTGACCGCGTTCGTGCTGGCGGTCAGCTACCGCAGCTGGTATCTGACCGGCGACGACGAGGTGCCGGACGACATCGAGGACCGGCAGGTCGTGCGACAGGCCGAGCGCAACGAGGTGGTCGCCGCCGACCGCGGCGGCGAGGGCCCGGACATCGACCCGGAGCAGGTCGACCCGGGGCCGGCGCGGCGGCGCCCAACCCGGCCCGGGGACGGTCCGGGATGAGCGGGTACGGGACCGCCCGGTGAGCCGGCTGCTGCCGCTGCCCGTGGTGGTGCCGCTGCTGGGCGCCGCGCTGGCCCTGATCCTGGCCCGGCGTTCGCGACTGCAACGCACCATCAGCGTGACCTGCCTCGGCGTCACCCTGGCGGTGGCGGTGGCGCTGCTGGTGCACGCCTACCGGCACGGGCCGGTGGTGGTGCAGGTGGGCGGCTGGCCGGCACCGGTGGGGATCGTGCTGATCGCGGACCAGCTCGCCGCGCTGATGCTGGTGGTCTCCTCGGCGGTGACCCTCTGCGTGCTGCTGTACTCCATCGGCCAGGGGCAGGGGGAGGCCGGCGAGACCCCGCCGGTGACCATCTTCCACCCGACCTACCTGGTGCTGACCGCCGGCGTGACCAACGCCTTCCTCGCCGGGGACCTGTTCAACCTCTTCGTCGGCTTCGAGATCCTGCTGTCCGCGAGCTTCGTGCTGATCACGCTGGGCGGCACCGAGGCCCGGATCCGCACCGGTTCCACGTACGTGATGGTCAACGTCCTGACGTCGATGATCTTCCTGGCCGCGGTGGGCCTGGTGTACGCGGCCACCGGCACGCTCAACATGGCGCAGCTCGCCCAGCGGCTGGACGAGCTGCCCGACGGCGTACGGCTGGGCCTGGAGCTGATGCTGCTGCTCGCCTTCGGGATCAAGGCGGCGGTCTTCCCGCTGTCGGCCTGGCTGCCGGACAGCTACCCGACCGCCCCGGCGCCGGTCACCGCGGTCTTCGCCGGCCTGCTCACCAAAGTGGGTGTCTACGCGATCATCCGGACCGAGACGCTGCTCTTCCCCGACGGGCAGGTGTCCGGGCTGCTGCTGATGGTGGCCGGGGCGACCATGGTGGTCGGCATCCTCGGCGCGGTGGCCCAGTCCGACATGAAGCGGCTGTTCTCGTTCACGCTGGTCAGCCACATCGGCTACATGATCTTCGGGGTGGGGCTGAGCACCGCGGCCGGCCTCTCCGGTGCGATCTTCTACGTGGTGCACCACATCACCATCCAGACCACGCTCTTCCTGGTGGCCGGCCTGGTCGAGGTGCGGGCCGGCAGCACCGACCTGCGCCGCATCGGCGGGCTGGCGAGGGTGACGCCGCTGCTCGCGGTGCTCTTCTTCGTGTCGGCGATGAACCTCGCCGGGGTGCCGCCGTTCTCCGGCTTCCTGGGCAAGGTCGGCCTGCTCCAGGCCGGGGTGGCGGCCGGCGGGCCGCTGCCCGGGGCGCTGGTCGCAGCCGGCGCGCTGACCAGCCTGCTCACCCTCTACGTGGCCTCGCGGGTGTGGACCATCGCCTTCTGGCGGGTGCCCCGGCTGGCCACCGCCGAGCCGGCCGTCCGGCTGCCCGCACTGATGGTCGGCGCCACTGTCGCCCTGGTCGCCCTCGGCCTGGTGCTGACCGTGGTCGCCGGGCCGCTGTTCGAGGTCACCGCCGACGCGGCGGCCGACCTGCGCCAGCGCACCCCGTACGTCCGTGCCGTGCTGCCAGGCGGCACCCCGTGAACCGGGACCGGCGGGCGGCCGGTGCGCAGGCCGTGAACCCGGACCCGGGAGCCCGCAGCCGGGCCGGCCGCTGGCGGGACCAGCTGATCGCGTTCGGCTGGCTGGTGCTGGTCTGGAACCTGCTCTGGGGTGAGTTCTCCTGGGGCAACCTGGTGGGCGGGCTGCTGGTGGCGGCGGCGGTGCTGGTGTTCTTCCCGCTGCCGCCGGTCACCTTCGTCGGCCGGCTGCGGCCCTGGGCGCTGCTGGTCTTCGCGCTTCATTTCGCCGGGGAGCTGGTCACCGCCAGTGCGCACGTCGCCTCGATCGCGGTGCGGCCGGGCTACCGGCCCCGGGACGCGATCATCGGGGTGCGGCTGCGGGTGCGCAGTGACCTCAACCTGGCGCTCACCGCCGAGGTGCTCTCGCTGGTGCCCGGCACGCTGATCATCGAGGTGGACCGGGAAGCCGGTGTGCTCTACGTGCACGTGCTCGACGTCCGGGGCCCCGGCGACCTGGCCGCCAGCCGGGAGCGGGTCCTCGCCGTCGAGCGGCGGATCGTCCGGGCAATCGGCTCCGCGGCGGAGCTGCGCCGGGTGCAGACCGATACTGTCGAGAAAGGACCCTGACGTGACCATGTTCCTCGCCGTCGTCCTCACCGGGCTGTTCTCGGTGACCGCGCTGCTCGCGCTGATCCGGCTCTACCGGGGCCCGTCCCTGCTCGACCGGGTGGTCGCCGCCGACATGCTGCTCGCCACCATGATCGGCGCGGTGGGGGCGGAGGCCGCGGTGAACCGGCACGCCACCACGCTGCCGGTGCTGCTGGTGCTCTCCGTGCTGGGCTTCGTCGGCGCGGTGTCGCTGGTCCGCTTCGTCGTGCGGGAGTCCTGATGCTCGGCGCGATCGCCGACTGGCTCGGCGCGGCCTGCCTGGTGGGGGGCGCGCTGCTGAGCCTGGCGGCCGGGATCGGGGTGCTGCGCTTCCCCGACGTGCTGGCCCGGATGCACGCCGGCACCAAGCCGCAGGTGCTCGGGGTGCTGCTCCTGCTGGTCGGCGTGGCGCTGCGCCTGCGCACCCCGGCCGACCTCGGCATGGTCGCCCTGGTCGGGGTCTTCCAGCTGGCCACCGCGCCGGTGGCCGCCCAGATGATCGGTCGCGCGGCCTACCGCACCGGACGGGTGGACCCGGACCTGCTCGACGTCGACGAGCTGGCCGAACGCTGACCCAGACCGGCCCGGCCGCGACGTCGCCCGGCGGTCGCGGCCCGCGTCCCAATTCGGGGAATGCGGCGATTCTGCGTCTCGGGTATTGCCGCGCACCGGCGCCCGCGACACCCTTCGCAATGACAGTCATCGATCGATGGCCGTCCGCCCGGTCGCCGCCCACCCGGCGGGACCGGACCCACCGCTTTGGTGGTTCCCGCCCCGGCACCGGCGTCGGCGCCGGACATCCCGCTGACGGGCGTCAAGGCCCACCTGGCGCAGTTCCAGTCGATCGCCACCGCCAACGGCGGGAACCGGGCGCACGGCCGGCCCGGCTACCTCGCCTCGGTCAACTACGTGAAGGGCCAGCTCGACGCGGTCGGGTTCACCACCGCGGTGCAGTCGTTCACCTACAACGGCGCCACCGGCTACAACCTGATCGCCGACTGGCCGGGCGGTGACCCGGACGCGGTGGTGATGACCGGCGCCCACCTGGACAGCGTCTCCGCCGGCCCCGGCATCAACGACAACGGCTCCGGCTCGGCGGCCGTCCTGGAGGTGGCGCTCGCGGTGGCCCGCAGCGGGTTCGCCCCCGCGAGGCACCTGCGTTTCGCCTGGTGGGGCGCGGAGGAGCTGGGGCTGCGCGGCTCCCGGCACTACGTGAACAACCTCCCCGCGAGCGAGCGTATGAAGATCAAGCAGTACCTGAACTTCGACATGGTCGGCTCGCCCAACGCCGGCTACTTCGTCTACGACGGGGACAACTCCGACGGCGTGGGCGCCGGCCCCGGCCCGGCCGGCTCGGCACAGATCGAGCAGACCATCCAGGCGTACTTCGCCTCGATCGGGGTGCCCACCCGGGGCACCGACTTCGACGGCCGCAGCGACTACGGGCCGTTCATCAGCATCGGCATCGCAGCCGGCGGCACCTTCACCGGCGCCGAGGGCATCAAGTCCAGCGCCCAGGCCGCGCTCTGGGGCGGCACCGCCGGCCGGGCGTTCGACCCGTGCTACCACCGCTCCTGCGACACCAGCGCCAACATCGACGACACCGCGCTGGACCGCAACGCCGACGCCGTCGCGTACACCGTCTGGGCGCTGGCCGGGGCGACCACGCCACCAGGCAGCACGGTCTTCAGCGACACCTTCGAGACCGCGACCGGGTGGATCGCGAACCCGGCCGGCACCGACACCGCCACCCTGGGTCGGTGGGAGCGCGGCGACCCGGCGGCCACCAGCAGTTCGGGCGTGACCACGCAGCTCGGCACGACGGTCAGCGGCAGCTACGACCTGGTCACCGGGGCCCTGGCGGGCGGCAGCGCCGGGGCGTACGACCTCGACGGCGGGGTGAGCAGCATTCAGTCGCCGGCGATCACGCTGCCGTCGACCGGCACGCTGACCCTCTCCCTCTCCTGGTACCTGGCCCACCTGACCAACGCCGGCAGCGCCGACTACCTGCGGGTACGGGTGGTCGGCGCCAGCACCGTCACGGTGCTGACCGTCACCGGGGCGGCGACCAACCGGGCCGCGGCCTGGCAGGGGGCCCAGGCGGACATCTCGGCCCTGCGGGGACAGACCGTCCGGATCCTCGTCGATGCCGCGGACGCCGGTACGGCGAGCCTGGTCGAGGCCGCGGTCGACGACGTGAAGATCACCCAGAGCTGATCGGTCAGCGGGCCCCCGGCCGGTACGTCGGGCGATCCGGGGGCCCTTCCGGACACCGTCAGCGGGCGTGCGGCGAGCGCGGATAAAATGGCGGGCATGATCGACTCTTCTGCCCAGGAGGGCAGCAGTAGCCGGCCGGGGCGTGCCCGGCTTCCCCTGACCCCGACGACCCGGGAGCCCTGAGCGACCCGTGTTGATAGTCGTCGGTCTGCTCCTCATCATCGTGCTCACCGCCGCCACCGGTTACTTCGTGGCCCAGGAGTTCGGTTACGTCGCCGTGGACCGAGGCAAGCTCAAGCAGCTCGCCGATGACGGCGACCGGTCCGCCGCCCGGGCCCTGGAGGTGACCGGGCGGCTGTCGTTCATGCTCTCCGGCGCCCAACTCGGCATCACCGTGACCGCGCTGCTAGTCGGTTACGTCGCCGAGCCGTTCCTCGGCGCCGGGCTGGCCGACCTACTCGGCCTGGCCGGCGTCTCCACCGCGCTCAGCCTGCCGCTGTCGGTCGCGCTGGCCCTGGTCATCGCCACCGTGGTGCAGATGGTCCTCGGTGAGCTGGCGCCGAAGAACCTTGCCATCGCCCGCGCCGAGCCGCTCGCCCGGGCGCTGGCCCGCTCCACCCTGATCTACCTGAAGGTCGCCGGCCCGGTGATCAGGCTCTTCGACCGGGCCGCCGTGCGCCTGCTGCGTCGGGTCGGCATCGAGCCGATTGAGGAGCTGCCCAGCGGCGCCACCCCGGAGGACCTGGAACAGATCATCGCCGAGTCCCGGCAGGAGGGTCGCCTCACCCCGGAGATGTCCACCCTGCTCGACCGAGGGCTCGACTTCCGCGAGCTGACCGCCGGGGAGGCCATGGTGCCCCGGGTCGACGTGCACACCGTACGGGCGCACGAACCGGTCAGCCGGGTGGTCGAGCTGCTGGACACCGGCCACTCCCGCTTTCCGGTGCGCGGTGCCGAGGGGGTCGACGACCTGATCGGCGTGGTCGGCATCGCCGACGTGCTCGGGGTGCCGCCGGAGCAGCGCGCCACCACCCCGGTCAGCGTGGTGGCCGTACCGCCGCTGCTGGTGCCCGAGACGCTGCCGCTGCCGACGGTGCTGGACCGGCTGCGCTCCGGGCACCGGCAGCTCGCCTGCGTGGTCGACGAGTACGGCGGCTTCGCCGGCGTGATCACGCTGGAGGACATCGCCGAGGAGCTGGTCGGCCCGATCCGCGACGAGGGCGACCCGCCGGAGCGGGCTCCCGCCCGGCAGGACGACGGCTCCTGGGTGGTGCCGGCCCGCTGGCGGATCGACGAGGTCGCCGACAGCACCGGCATCGCGCTGCCCGAGGCCCCCGAGTACGACACCCTCTCCGGCCTGGTCATGCGGGAGCTGGGGCGGGTGCCCGAGGTCGGTGACCGGCTGGAGATCAGCCTGCCCGCCGACGGTGAGGACGGCGCGGTCGAGCCGCGGGCCCTGCTGGAGGTGCTCGCCGTCGACCGGCACGTCGCCGACTCGGTCCGGCTGCGGATCGCCCTACCCGGCGAGGTGACCGCGTGAGCCCCGGGATCGCCCTCTTCACGTCGGCGATCCTGCTGGCGTTGAACGGCTTCTTCGTGGCCGCCGAGTTCGCCCTGGTGGCCAGCAAGCGCTACCGGTTGGAGCAGGTGGCCGCCGGTGGTGGCCGGGCGGCCCGGGCCGCGCTGGACGGCGTCCGGGAGCTGTCGCTGATGCTGGCCGGCGCCCAGCTCGGTATCACCCTGTGCACGCTGGGCCTGGGTGCGCTCGCCGAACCGGCGATCGAACACCTGCTCAGCCCGTTGCTGCACGCGGTCGGCCTGCCCGACGCGGCGAGCCACGCCGTCGCGCTGGTCTTCGCGCTCAGCCTGGTCACCTTCCTGCACCTGGTGGTGGGCGAGATGGCGCCCAAGTCCTGGGCCATCACCGACGCGGAGCGCTCGGCGACGCTGCTGGCGTTGCCGTTCCGCGGCTTCGCCCGGGTCGCCCGGCCGGTGCTGTCGGTGCTGAACGCACTGGCCAACGCCATCCTCCGGCTACTCAAGGTCAACCCGCAGGACCAACTCGCCCAGGTGCACGGCCCGGACGAGCTGCGCATGCTGCTGGAGCAGTCCCGCGAGCACGGTCTGCTCGGCGCGGAGCAGCACGAGATGCTGACCAGCATGCTGGAGTTGCAGGGCACCACGGTGGCCCAGGTGATGGAGCCGTTCGACCGGATGGTGACGGTCCGCCGCGACGACGACGCCAGCCGGATCGAGCAGGTCAGCCGGGACAGTGGCCGCTCCCGGCTGGCCGTGCTGGATCCGGCCGGGAACGTCTGCGGCCTGGTCCACGTCCGGGAGGCCGTACGGGCGGTGGCCACCCGGCCGGCGGCCACCGCCGGGGAGCTGATGACCACCGCCTTCACGCTGCCGGCCACCGCCTCGGTGACCGACGCGGTGGCCGCGATGCGGGCCCGGCAGACGCAACTGGCGCTGGTCCGCAACGGCGGCGGCCCGGCCCGGCCGATCGGGTTCGTGGCGCTGGAGGACCTGCTGGAGGAGGTCATCGGCGAGTTCGACGACGAGACGGATCCGATCCCGCGGGCGGCCCGCCGCCTGAGGTAGGAGTGACGAGGTGCGGTTGACGGGGGTGTCGCCGGAGTCGGGCTGGACGGGCCTGACGGTGCACACCTCGCTGGCCAACCCCAGCACCCGTCCGGGGCTGCGCCTGCCCGGGCGGGTGACGGTCACCGCCGGCGCGGTGGACGTGCCGGTGGGGCACGTCCGGCTCGGCCTGGTCACCACGGTCGAGCCGGACGACCCGGAGTCACCCCGCCGGCTAGTGCAGTTCCACCAGGCCCCGGCGGCCGGCGGTTTCGTGCTGCGGGCCGGGCGGGCCCGGTCGATCCCGTTCGAGTTCCCGCTGCCCTGGGAGACCCCGGTGACCATCTTCGGCGGGGTGCCGCTGCTCAACCTGCGGATGGGGCTGCGGACCGAGGTGGCCGTCGACCCGCTGCTCGACCAGGGGGCGATGGTGCCGGTCTTCGTGCACCCGCTGCCCACCCAGGCGCACATCCTGGCCGCGCTCGACGAACTGGGGTTCAGACTGCGACAGGCCGGCCTGGTCGACGGCCGGCTGCCGGGGGTGGAGCAGGGCCTGCCGCTGCACCAGCGGTTCGGCTACTGGGTGGCGCCGCTGTACGCCGGCCCGATCACCGAGCTGGAGTTGATCTTTGTGGCCAACTCCGCCGGGCTGGAGGTGATCCTCTGGCTGGACCGGCGGCTGTCCCTGGCCGGGATCACCCACCAGAGCATCAGCCGGTTCCGCGTCTGGCACACCGGCGCCGACCAGCGGGACTGGATCGCCACGGTGGACGCCTGGCTGCGTGCGGCGATCAACCGGCACGCCGCCGCCGCGGCGCACGCGGACTGGTCGGCGACCATCACCGAGTCGGCGCACGTCAGCCGGCCACCGGACGAGCCGATCCACCCCGGCTTCGGCCTCGGCGGCACGGCCGGGAGTGCCGGCATCGGCGGTGGCGGGGACGGCACCTGACCATCACCGCCGGCCGGGACCCGGGGACGCGGGCTCGGCGAGCGGCGGGTCAGCCGCTGGCGGTGGCGAGCTTGACGCTGAAGCCGAGGAAGAGTGCGCCGACGCCGGTGGTGGCGCCGGCGGCGAGGCGGCGGCGTTGCCGGAACTGCGCGGCCAGGAACGTGCCCGCGAAGATCAACGCGGTGAGGTAGAGCGCGCTGGTCAGCTGGGCGATCAGCCCGAGCGCCAGGAACGACAGCACTGGCCAGGCATACCCCGGGTCGACGAACTGGATGAAGAACGAGATGAAGAAGAGGATCGCCTTGGGGTTGAGCAGGCTGATCACCAGTGCCTTGCGGAACGGGCTGCGCATGGCCGCCGGCTCCGCGGCGTCGATCAGCCGCGGCGCGGCCGGGTCGTTGCGGTCGCGCCAGCGCCGCCAGGCGCCGCGCAGCATGGTCAGCCCCACATAACCCAGGTACGCGGCGCCGGCGTACTTGATCAGCATGAAGAGCGGGGGGTACGCCTTCAACAGTGAGGCCACTCCGGCGGCGGAGAGGAGCATCAGCACGCCGTCGCCGACGAAGACCCCACCGGCCGCGCGGTAGCCGGCCGCGACGCCCCGCCGGGCGGCGGTGGAGAGCACGAAGAGCGAGTTGGGCCCGGGCAGCAGGATGATCGCCACGGTGCCCAGCACGTACGTCCAGATGTCGGTGATACCCAGCACGCCCGCCATCATCACGCCGCCGGTGCCGTCCGGCGAAGCCTTTCCCGCAGCCCGACCTGTGCCTTTGGCCACTCGTCGACGGTCATCGCGTACTGCACGGTGTCCCGCCACGAGCCGTCGGGGCGCCGCCGGTGCATCCGCAGCACCCCCTCCCGGGTCGCGCCGAGCCGCTCGATGGCCCGCTGCGAGCGCTCGTTGCGGATGTCGGTGTGCCACACCACGCGGACCGCGCCCAGCTCCTCGAAGGCCCGGTTGAGCAGCAGCAGCTTCGCCTCGGTGTTGATCGCGGTCCGCCACCAGGGCCGGCCGAGGAAGGTGTGCCCGATCGCCACCGAGCGCCGCTCCGGGTCCACCTCGTAGTACGAGGTGGTGCCGACCACCGCGCCGGTCACCGCGCAGCGCTGTACCCAGGGCACCCGCTCGCCGCGGTGCCGCTCGGCGAGTGCGCCCTCGACCACGTTGCGCATGGCCGCGCTGTCGGCCGGCAGCGGCCGGGTCAGGTACCGCCACACCTCCTCCTCGGCGGTGGCCGCGTACAGCTCGTCGGCGTGTGCCAGGTCCAGCGGTTCCAGCAGCACGTGCCCGCCGCGCAGCACCGCCGGTTCGTGCCAGGGCGACCGGTCGGGGCGCAGGTACGCCGGGACCGGCACGCGCACCCCCGCGTCCGGCTGGGGCGGCCCGACGGTGAGGCGCAGCGGCACCACCCCCGCCCAGTGCGGCAGGTCGAGGTCGGCCTCCTCCTCGCGGACGGCGCCGGTGCGGGCGCGGAGTGAGACCTCGCGCAGCGGCAGGGCCAGCACGGCGGTCTCGGCCAGTTCGCGCCGGTTCGGCGGGCGGCTGTCGGCGCTGCGGCCGGTGCCAACCTTCTCCACCAGGGCGGTCAGCACCTCGGCCTTCTCCCGTTCGTCGGTGACCAGGTGGGCGGTGCCGTGGGCGACCACCGAGCGGTAGTTGGCGCTGTGGTGGAACTGCGAGCGGGCGTAGACCAGGGCGTCGAGGAGGGTGACCGCGACGCAGACCGGCAGCCCGTCGCGCCGGGCGGCGAGCAGCGGCCGGCTGCCGGTGGAGCCGTGCAGGTAGAGGGTGTCGCCGACGCGGACGTGCAGGGTGGGCAGCACCCGCGGCTCCCCGGCCACGGTGAACCCGAGTGCGCAGTGGTACGCCTCGTCCAGCACCGCGTGCACCGCGGCGCGGTCGTAGCTCATCCGGTCCCGGGTGCGGGTGGCGGTGGTCCGTCCGGTCGGTGCGTACATGATCCCTCCTTTGTTCTAGTACAATCCTTGATTTGTGTCAGCACGTTATCAGTTCGCCGGTACGACGGCCGTCGAGATTTCGGCCAGCATCGAATCGGGAATCCGCGCCGCCGCCCTGCCGCCCGGCGCGCCCCTGCCGGCGGTCCGGCCGCTCGCCGCCCAGCTCGGGGTCAGCCCGGCCACCGTCGCCCGGGCCTACCAGGAGCTGCGCCAACGCGGGCTGATCGTCACCGCCGGCCGGCACGGCACGCGGGTCCGCCCCCGGCCACCGGTGGCGGCCCGCCGCTCCGCGCTGCGCCCGTCCGCCGCCCCCGGGCTGCGGGACCTGTCCCGGGGCGAGCCGGACCCGCAGCTGCTGCCGCCGCTCGGCCCGTACCTGGCCGCGCTCGCCGCGGACGCCGGCCCGCCGGTCGGCTACTCCGCCGCCGGGGTGCTGCCCGAGCTGGCCGAAGCGGCCCGCGACCGGCTGACCGCCGACGGGGTGCCGGCCGGCGAGCTGACCCTCACCGGGGGCGCGCTGGACGGCATCGAACGCCTGCTCGGCGCCCACCTGCGACCGGGCGACGCGGTGGCCGTGGAGGATCCGGGCTGGGCCAACCTGCTCGACCTGGTCGCCGCGCTCGGGCTGCGGCCGATCGGCGTACTGGTTGACGACGACGGGCCGCTGGTCGCCGGCGTCGCCGCCGCCCTCGCCGCCGGGGCCCGGGCGCTGATCGTGACCAGCCGGGCGCAGAACCCCACCGGCGCGGCGGTCACCGCCGACCGGGCGGCCGGGCTGCGCACCCTGCTCGCCGGCCGGTCCGACCTGCTGCTGATCGAGGACGACCACGCCGCCGAGCTGGCCCGCGTACCGCTGCACCCGCTCGCCGGGGCGACCCCGACGTGGGCCTTCGTCCGCTCGGTGAGCAAGCCCTTCGGGCCCGACCTGCGGCTGGCCGTGCTGGTCGGTGACGAGACCACGGTGGCCCGGGTGGCCGGCCGGGCCCGGGTCGGCGCCGGATGGGTGTCCACCGTGCTGCAACGGCTGGTGCTCGCGCTGTGGCGCGAGCCGGCCGTGGCCGAACTGGTGGACCGGGCGGCCGGCAGCTACGAGCATCGGCGTACCGCGCTGGTGGACGCGCTCGCCGGGCGCGGCCTCCCCGCTCACGGTCGCAGCGGCATCAACGTCTGGCTGCCCGTCGCCGACGAGACCAGCGCGCTGACCGCCCTACGTGACGCCGGCTGGTCGGTCGCGCCCGGCTCGCTCTACCGGATCGCCGGCCCGCCCGGCCTGCGGATCACGGTCAGCCCGCTCGCCGACGCCGACGTCGGGCCGCTGGCCGATGCCCTGGCCCGCGCCGTCCGCCCCATCCCGCCCCCGGGCTTCACCGCCTGATCCGCCGCCCGTCCGCCGGACCCCCGTCCTAGGCGGCGGCGAGCCGGGCCCGGTCGGTTCAGCGGGCGCCGCCAACGGACGCGGTATGACCGCCGTCCGGCGCCGCGCCGGAATCGGGGTGACCGGTGTCCGGCGGAACCGGGGTGACCGGCGTTCGGGGTGAGGGTCCGGCGGAACCGGCGTGAGCGGCGCCCAGGCGGGTAAGCGCGGCGCCGGAGGTGAGCGGCCAATGGCCAGGTCGGGGTCGAGAAGAGGCGTCTGGATCGCCGTCGCGGTGGCGGTGATCGTGCTCGTGATCGTGCTGATCGCGCTGATGAACGGGGGCGGTGACGGCGGCGGCGGGTATTGAGCGGCGGCGGCCCGGCGCGGACGCCGTGCCCGGCGAGCTGCCCCGAACGGGTATATAACAGTCGGCATGGCCGAACAGACCGAAACCGCACCGGGCGCGCAGCAGTTCATCCCGCCGCAGGCCGACACCCTGGACGAGCTGCGCGTGGCCGCGGCCGGCTGCCGCGGCTGCGAGCTCTACCGGGACGCCTCGCAGACCGTCTTCGGCCGGGGCGACGCCCGTGCCCGGGTGGTCTTCGTCGGCGAGCAGCCCGGCGACATGGAGGACCAGAAGGGCCTGCCGTTCGTCGGCCCCGCCGGCCGGCTGTTGCGCCGGGCGGTCGACGACGCCGGGCTCGACCCGGGGCACATCTACCTGACCAACGCCGTGAAGCACTTCCGGTTCGAGTTGCGCGGCAAGCGGCGCATCCACCAGACCCCGGACCGGGTACACATCACCGCCTGCCGGCCCTGGTTGGTCGCCGAGTTCGCCCAGCTGCGCCCGGAGATCGTGGTGGTGCTCGGCGCCACCGCGGCGAAGGCGCTGCTCGGCCCCACCTTCCGGGTTACCCGGCAGCGCGGGGAGCTGCTGCCCTGGCCGGCGTCCGCCCAGCACCCGGAGGACTTCCAGCGGGTGCCGGTGGACTCCGAGGGCACCGTCGCCGACGCCCCGCCCGCCCGGCTGCTGGCCACCATCCACCCGTCCGCGGTGCTCCGCGCCGACGACCAGGACAAGGCGTACGAGGGACTGGTCGGTGACCTCACCGTCGCCGCCCGCGCCCTGGCCCGCCGACGGTGAGCGGTGCCACACTGGCCGCCATGGAGCAGCACCTCTACGAGCGGGACCACGACGAGTTCCGTGACCTGTGCCGCGAGTTCCTGGCCCGCGAGGCGGTGCCGCACCACGAGCGCTGGGAGGCTGACGGGATCGTCGACCGCGCGGTGTGGCGCAAGGCCGGGGCGGCCGGGCTGCTCGGCGTGGACGTCGACCCGGAGTACGGCGGCGGCGGGCAGCGGGACTTCCGGTTCAACGCGGTACTGGTCGAGGAGATCGTCGCCGCCGGCTGCTCCGGTCTCGGCTTCGGCCTGCACAACGACGTGGTGGCCCCGTACCTCACCGAGCTGACCACGGACGACCAGCGCAAGCGCTGGCTGCCCGGCTTCTGCTCCGGCGACCTGGTGACCGCGATCGCGATGAGCGAGCCCGGCGCCGGCTCCGACCTGGCCGGGGTGCGCACCAGCGCCGTCCGCGACGGCGACGGCTGGGTGCTCAACGGCCAGAAGACGTTCATCACCAACGGTGAGATGGCCGACCTGGTCGTGGTGGTCGCCCGGACCGCCGACCAGGGCGCGCACGGGGTGAGCCTGATCGCGGTGGAGACCGGCACGCCGGGATTCACCCGCGGCCGCCGGCTGGCCAAGGTCGGGCTGAAGGCCAACGACACCGCCGAGCTCTTCTTCGACGACTGCCGGGTGCCGGCGGAGAACCTGATCGGCACCGAGAACCACGGCTTCTACCACCTGATGGCCAACCTGCCCCGGGAGCGGTTGGGCATCGCGGTCGCCGCGGTGGCCGCCGCCGAGAAGCTGCTCGCCCTCACCGTCGACTACGCCCGGTCCCGGCAGGCCTTCGGCCGCCCGATCGGCTCCTTCCAGCACAACCGGTTCGTCCTGGCCGAGCTGGACACCGAGGTGACCATCGCGCGCACCTTCGTCAACCACTGCGTCGCCGAGTTCAACGCCGGCCGGCTCTCGGTGACCGACGCCGCCAAGGCGAAGTGGTGGACCACCGAGCTGCAGAACAGGGTCGCCGACCGCTGCGTGCAGCTGCACGGCGGCTACGGCTACATGCTCGAGTACCCGGTGGCCAGGGCGTGGCTGGACGGCCGGGTGCAGACCATCTACGGCGGCACCACCGAGATCATGAAGGAGATCATCGGCCGCGGACTCGGCCTGTAGCCGGAACCGGGTGCCGCCACGCGGGGCGGCTGCGCAAGGATGGGCAGCGCCCGCACTCCTTACCGCACCCAGGAGCCGCCGATGACCACGGATCTGACCGCGCCGGTCGCCGCCCCCGACGTCGCGCCGATCCAGCGGCGGACCCTGCGGCTGCTCTTCGGCACCCAGATCATCGGCGGGATCGGCGTCACCATCGGCATCGCGGTGGGTGCGCTGCTCGCCGCCCGGGTCGCCGGCACCGCGGTGGCCGGCCTGGCGCAGAGCGCCGCGGTGGTCGGCGGGGCGTTGCTGGCGGTCCCGATCACCCGGATCATGAACGGGCACGGACGCCGGCCGGGGCTCGCCGTCGCCTACCTGGCCGGCGCGGTCGGCGCCGTGCTGGTGGTGCTCGCCACGGTCACCCGCTTCGTGCCGCTGCTCTTCCTCGGCATGCTCTTCTTCGGTGGCGGCACGGCGGCCAACCTCCAGGCCCGCTACGCCGCGGTGGACCTCGCCGAGCCGGCCCGCCGGGGCCGCCAGCTCTCGCTGATCGTCTGGGCCACCACCATCGGCGCGGTGGCCGCTCCGAACTTCGCCGCGCTCGCCGACCACACCACCAGCGGCTGGGGCCTACCGCCGCTGGCCGGCCCGTTCGCGTTCAGCGCCGCCGCGTTCGTGCTCGCCGCCGGCGTACTTCTGGCGCTGCTGCGGCCCGACCCGCTGCTCACCGCGCGCCGGCTGGCGGCGGCCGACGGCCCGGTCGCCATCCCCGCGCCGGCCGTCACCCCGCCGGCCGGGGCCGTCACCCCGCCGGCCGGGGCCGTCACCCCGCTGGCCGGGGCCGTCACTCCGTCGGCCCGGACCGCCCGGCGCGGCGCCGGGATGCGGGCCGCCTGGCAGGTGGTACGCGGTCGCCCGGCCGCCCGGCTCGGCATCGCGGCGGTGGCGGTGGGCCACGTGGTGATGGTGGCGGTGATGTCGATGACCCCGGTGCGGCTCGGCGAGTCGCACGGTGACGCCGACGTGCTGCGGGTGGTGGGCATCGTGCTGAGCCTGCACATCGCCGGCATGTACGCGCTGTCCCCGCTGGTGGGCTGGCTCACCGACCGGCTCGGCCGGCGGGCGGTCATCCTCACCGGCGTCGGGCTGCTGCTCGCCGCGTGCGCGGTCGCCGGCACGGCCGGGCACCACACGCCCCGGCTCTCGATCGGCCTGGTCCTGCTCGGGCTGGGCTGGTCCGGCACCATGGTGGCCGGCTCCACACTGCTGTCGGATTCGGTGCCGGCGGCCGTCCGCCCGAGCGTGCAGGGGTTCTCCGACCTGGTCATGGGGCTGGCCGGCGCCGGGGCCGCCGCGGTCAGCGGGTTTGTCATGCGGGCCGCCGGCTATCCGGTGCTCACCCTGCTCGCGGCGATCGCGGTGGTGCCGCTGGTGGCGCTAGCGTTGCGGGCGGTGCCGGCGGGTGCACCGGACGAGGAGGACTGATCACGTGCGGCTGACCGACTTCTGGGCGCGGCTGGAGGAGGCGTTCGGGCCCGCGTACGCGGCCAGCATCGCCCGCGACCAGGTGCTGTCCCAGCTCGGTGGGCGGACCATCGAGCAGGCCCTCGCGTCGGGTGTGGAGACGCACGTGGTGTGGCGGGCCGTCGTCGCCGCCTACCCCGAACGGGTGCCCGCGCGACTACGTTGAGCAGCTGTTTCGCTGCCTCCGCGTGTCGCTTGCCGAGTCGTACATCTGTTCGGCTATTGTCCACAGCGGGGTGCTCGTCCACAGCTCACGGCCTCCTCGGCTGGTTTTCTGTCGGACCCAGCGCCTAGCGTGTCCGCGTGACGCGAAGCTCAGGAAAGACGCCGGCGAAGGCAGGGGTGGCAACGATGGCGGCAGGGCCTGACCGGGAGAAGGCACTCGACCTTGCTCTCGCTCAGATCGACAAGCAATTCGGCAAGGGTTCGGTGATGCGGCTGGGGGAGCGGCCGGTCATCCAGACCGCGGTGATCCCGACCGGGTCCATCGCGCTCGACGTGGCGCTCGGCGTGGGCGGCCTGCCCCGCGGCCGGGTCGTCGAGATCTACGGTCCGGAGTCCAGCGGTAAGACCACGGTGGCGCTGCACGCGGTGGCCAACGCCCAGCGGGCGGGTGGCATCGCCGGCTTCATCGACGCCGAGCACGCGCTCGACCCGGAGTACGCGAAGGCCCTCGGCGTCGACACCGATGCCCTGCTGGTCTCCCAGCCGGACACCGGCGAGCAGGCGCTGGAGATCGCGGACATGCTGGTCCGCTCCGGTGCGCTCGACATCATCGTGATCGACTCGGTGGCCGCGCTGGTGCCGCGGGCCGAGATCGAGGGCGAGATGGGCGACAGTCACGTGGGTCTGCAGGCCCGGCTGATGAGCCAGGCGCTGCGTAAGATCACCGGTGTGCTGAACAACACCGGCACCACCGCGATCTTCATCAACCAGCTCCGCGAGAAGATCGGCGTGATGTTCGGAAGTCCCGAGACCACCACCGGTGGTCGGGCCCTGAAGTTCTACGCCTCGGTCCGGCTCGACGTGCGTCGCATCGAGAGCCTCAAGGACGGCACCGACGTGGTCGGTAACCGCACCCGGGTCAAGGTCGTGAAGAACAAGGTCGCCGCACCGTTCAAGCAGGCCGAGTTCGACATCATGTACGGCAAGGGCATCTCCCGCGAGGGCTCGCTGATCGACGTCGGCGTCGAGCAGGCGATCATCCGCAAGTCCGGCGCCTGGTACACCTACGACGGTGACCAGCTGGGCCAGGGCAAGGAGAAGGCCCGCGAGTTCCTCCGGGAGAACCCGGACGTAGCCGCCGAGATCGAAAAGAAGATCCTCGAGAAGCTCGGCGTCGGGATCGGCGCCGGCGACGCCGCCGGTGGCCCGGAGCTGCCGCCGGTCGACTTCTGATCCTGAGCCGTGGCAGGACGAGGTGCCCGTACGGGGCGGGGCTGGGACGCCAGCCCGCCCCGCACGGGTGACGCCAGCAACCCGCCC
>NZ_POUB01000596.1 GCF_003236335.1 Micromonospora deserti | reverse complement strand
CCGTAGGCGAACACCAGGCCGGCGGAGGCGTACAGCGCCTCGGTGACGGACTCGCAGTCGGCGGGGAGCTTCTCGACGGCGCCGGCCACCCACTCGGCGTAGACGGTGCGCTCCAGCAGGACGGGCTCGCCCTCCAGCGAGCGCAGGCGCAGCACCTCCAGCACCTCCTCGCACCCGAGCCGGGCGGCCTCCGCGCCGCTCGCCGGGCGGCGGCGCTGCTCGATCACCTGGCCGCCGAAGCGGTAGCCGTTCGCGCGGGCCCACTGGGCGAAGCTGTGCAGCTCGGCGAAGCTCTGGCTGCGCACTCTGCCGAGGACGATCCGCCGCGCCCCCTGCCGGGAGCCGACCAGGCCCTCGGCGGCCAGCACGGCCACCGCCTGGCGTACGGTGCCGCGGGC
>NZ_POUB01000595.1 GCF_003236335.1 Micromonospora deserti | reverse complement strand
GTATTGCCCGCTACATAGTTTTAACGCTCGTTGGCAACTTGGACAAAAGTACTTTTCATTCCGATCAGCCTTTCTTGCTTCCACTAAAGTTCCGTTTTTAGTTATTCCAATTTTCATTAGGTTCACCCCAATATAGAAATACGGCTTTTGGGATCTTTCCCACGAAAAAAACACAACAAATTAATGTTGTGTTTTGGTAAAATCTATTTTTGATTATTTAAAATAACGCTTAGCCAGCTCTAAAGCTGCTCCATCCATAACTACTTCGCCATGTTCTCTAAGAACCTCGCTTGAAACAATAGTCGAATTCCCATATTCATACGCGATTGCTAAGTCATTCTTAATAGTTTCAGGGGAATTTTCACTGGTAAAGAAAGTTAATTCTAAATAATATATGTC
>NZ_POUB01000594.1 GCF_003236335.1 Micromonospora deserti | reverse complement strand
AAGAGGTACCATATGGGTTTACAGGAGATTCCAGATGGACGATGTCACCTTCAGAAGCACATTTTTCAATATCTTCCAAGGGGTGTTGCTCAATGCCGTAATTACGGGTCAATATGTTAGCAATTGCTCGAACACCATGGTAGCTCTGTCCGATAAAGATCTTCTTAGGGTTGTAATGTACCATTGCCGCATAGAACGCAGCTAACCCTGAAGAATAAATGACAGCATAACCATCGAGGATCTCTGAGAAGATACTCTCTAATCTGGTGCTATTTGGATGCGCTAGCCGTGAATATACGGGCTTCTTCTCCATAAAGTCCAAGTTTTCACGCTCTGTCCATGGAATTAGATCGTCATCGTCGTAACGGAAGGTTGTAGAGACATTAATTGGGGGCGCCAC
>NZ_POUB01000593.1 GCF_003236335.1 Micromonospora deserti | reverse complement strand
CGTACGGGCCACCCCACTCCCGTTCGTGCAGCGCGTCGACCGCCGCCCGGTCACCGGCCCGGGCCGCGCGGATCGTGATCCCGCTCATCGCCACCTCCCTGTGCGGTCTCGACCAGGGACAGCGGGTGGACGTCCGGTCGTCCGGGATCGTACCGGCGCCGCTGGTCGCGGTGCGGCGGGCGGGACCGGGCGGACAGTCGACGTACTGGCGGATACGGGACAGTGCACTGGCCGACCGGCCACTGCCGGGACCGGGGGGCGGTTGGGCAGACTGCCAGGCGTGACCAACCGCAGCCTGCCCGCCCTCGCGGTGCTCGTGACCGTCGCCACCGTCGCCGCCGGATGCGGCAGCGACGGGGAGCGCCCCCGCGCCGGCGGTACGGACGCCCCCGCCTCGACC
>NZ_POUB01000592.1 GCF_003236335.1 Micromonospora deserti | reverse complement strand
ACCATCACTTTAATTTCATCAACAGTAAAACTAGAACGACTAGAGTAACCTCTTGAACGTTGAATTGCTACTACTTTAACTTGATCCGTCAACTTAGTCTTGGCAGCTTTAAAATCAACTTTTCCATTTTCTAACAAAGGGACGTAATCGAAATCAATTTTAAAGTCTTTCAATGAACCCATTCCTGCTTTACCAGTGACGCCAATCACTTCTTGAATCGTATCATAAGGCATCCCCGTTAAGTATAATAACTTATCTCCAGGACGCAGCATTCCAAAATAGGCTGAACTAATTGTATGAGTCCCAGAAACAAATTGTGGCCGAACCAACGCATCTTCTGTCTTAAAAACATCAGCATAAACTCGGTCTAGAGCGTCTCTTCCCATATCGTTATATCC
>NZ_POUB01000591.1 GCF_003236335.1 Micromonospora deserti | reverse complement strand
GACAAACTTTTCACATTTTTAGCCCCTAGTGTGTAGATTAATTCTGCTGCATAACAGAGCGTTCTTCCGGTAGTATACACATCATCAATCAGCAAAACGGATTGTCCGCTTAAAGATGTATGGTTTGCTATAACAAAAGGTTGCGCACGCGTTAGGCGCTTTTGCCGATTAAACCGGGATTGATCTGTTTTTTTTGCTTGAGACACTGATAATAATTGTTGATATCGTAAGCCTTCAAATAAGCCAAGCGTTTGATTAAAACCTCTTGTCAGTAATGTGTATTGGCTAACTGGTATTGGAACAACCAAATCTATCTCTATATTTTGAACTGCCTGTATTAATTGACGATTAAATACATGACGCAAAGCGTACTCACCATTAAACTTATAGCGCTGCATATAGT
>NZ_POUB01000590.1 GCF_003236335.1 Micromonospora deserti | reverse complement strand
CCGTCGCCCTCCCCGTCGCTGACTACGTCGACGGAGCCGTCGGGTTCGGCCTCGCCGAGCGTCGGGGCCAGCAGCCTGGCCCCGAGCAGCGCCGTGCCGGGCAGCGCGGAACCGACCGGCAGCGCCTCGGCCAGCACGGGTAGCTGAGCCGCTCGGCCGCCGGCCGAGGTCGGGCGCCGGGCTCGTTACCGGCCCGGAACGCACTACGGCTGTGCGGTCGGGTCGGAATGTGGCACGGTGGCATTCAGGCACCCCGGTCCGACGTTGCGGACATGGGGGCGAGTGTGGCGCGGAGGGCGAGCGATGGCCGAGCACGAGGTTCCGGCGGAACCGGTACACCACGGGCCCGCGCCCGGCCGGCCCAGCGTCGCCTCCGGCGCCGCCCATCCGGCGGACGACCCGGCCC
>NZ_POUB01000589.1 GCF_003236335.1 Micromonospora deserti | reverse complement strand
GCGGTCTCCATGGGGAACCCATCTCCACGTTACTGCGCCGGCCAATGCGCCTCTATCGTGGAAAACGCTAGTGCAGCACAGCATTTCGGCCGATATGACGACCGTACGATCGCTGCATCGCGAAGCACGGTCGTTCGGATATTGACGTGGCAAATTGCGGCTTACCCGTGTTGCCACGCCAGCCGGTAGCGCGACGGCGGCGCGCCAAGCTGGAGTGCAAATCGCCGGCTGAAATGGCTCGGGCTGGCAAAGCCGCAGCGCTCGGCAATCGTCGCCAGCGCAAGGGTGGTGGTGCGCAGCAGCGTTTGTGCACGCGCCATGCGTTGCTGCATCACCCACTCATGCGGCGCGGCCCCGAACGATGCACGAAACATCCGCGCGAAATGGAATTCCGACAGGTTGGCTT
>NZ_POUB01000588.1 GCF_003236335.1 Micromonospora deserti | reverse complement strand
GCTCGCCTTGCGGAATATAATACTACGGTGGTTGAAGCTTTCGAAAAAGCAAAACAAAATCAAATGCCATTTATTGACATTATTAAGGCTTGGGTAAAGGAAGTAGCAAGAGGTTTAGCTGAAATCATTGTACTATTTGATCCAAATTACATTGTTATTGGAGGTGCTGTTTCTGCTCAGGGAGATTACCTTTTAGGTCTTTTGAATGAGACACTAACAAATTTATTACCACTTAATTTCAACCAGACTAAATTAAGTACGGCTAAACAGGGAAATAATGCCCAGTTGATTGGGGCAATTGTACCTTTATTGAATAATAAAGCTTAGAGGGGGAAATTACTATGCAAGTATCAATTAATACAGCAGTTTTTTTAAATCAAATTCAACAAGGTGCTAGTCAATACCAATG
>NZ_POUB01000058.1 GCF_003236335.1 Micromonospora deserti | reverse complement strand
AGTCGGGGCTGCCGGTCGGCGGCGGGGTGGTCGGCGGCGGGGTCGTCGGGCCGCCGGTCGGCGGTACGCCGCCGCTGGCGTTGCCGCCGCTCCAGGTGTGCGCGCCGGTGGTCGCCGTCCGGCCCGCCGGCACGGCCAGTGTGGTGCCGTCGGAGAACCGCACGTTCTGCGGGGACCCGCTCGGGTTCGACGCCACGTACGTCCGCGCTCCGTTGCGGGTGAAGACCGAGGCCAGCGGGTGGTCGGCCCGGACCGTGGTGTCGACCGTGCCGAGCGCGGCGAGGTTGCGGATCCAGTGGAAGGTGTGCGCCCGGCTCTCCCCCTCCTCCGGGGTGTACCCGGGGTTGGCCCGCAGGTTCGCCAGCGCGGCGTCGGCGTCGCCGAGCGCCTGGAACTGCCAGAGGATGTCCTGCCAGACGGTCGGCGGGCCGCCGTTGTTGCGCACCAGTTCGGCGTAGTTGGTGCGGACGTAGGCCGGGTGGTGGCCGAGGTAGAGGTGACCGCCGGTGACCGGCAGCAGGTTGATGCCCTGGATCATCTCCGGCTCGGCGCTGAACCAGGTGGCGTACGCGCCGCCGTCCCCCCAGACCATGCCGACGGTGGAGTGCCCGAACGCGGCCGGGAAGTTCTGGTCGCTGACGTCGAACCAGTATTCCTGGATCGCCGCGGCCTGGGTGGTCCAGAGGAAGACCCCGGCGTCGCGGACGGCCCGGTCGCCGGTGACCTGACCCCACTGGATCAGCGCGTTGGCGAAGTTCATCCCCTCCGACGAGGACTCCTGGTTGTTGCCCGCGCCGAACGACCCGTGCCCGGAGGCCCAGTCGTGGCCGGCGTAGATGTCGAAGTCGCGCAGGTAGGGGAAGCGGGTGTCGGCGCGGTCGTAGTTGTCGGCGTCCCGGATCAGCAGGTCGACCATGCCCCCGTAGCGGGCGTCCGACGCCCACTGCGGGTCGAACTTGGCGAGCGTCGCGGCGGCCGCGATGAAGTAGCCGTAGTGGAAGTGGTGGTCGTTCAGCTCCTGGTCGGAGCCGTACGAGGCGGGGTAGCCGATCAGCGTGCCCCAGTTGCGGTCGTGGTAGAACAGCCGGCCGGACTCGCCGGCCGAGGCGGTGAACCAGTCGGTGAGCGTGCCGCGGATGGCGTTGAGCGCGGCGTCCCGGGTGGCGGTGTCGCCGACCAGGTCGGCCACCTCGGCGATCCGGGCGGCCCGGCCGAGGCCCTTGCCGGTCCAGTACGTGTCGCCGCCGCGCTGGTCCATCGGGTTGCCCCGGACGGCGGCGAGGTGCCCGCGCAGCGTCTCCAGGTCCGGCCCGCCGCCGTCGCCGACGGCCGGCAGTTCCGGCAGCACCCCGTGGAACGGCATGGCGGTGCGGAACCGGTCGACGCCGGTGAGCACCTTCATCCGCCCCCGTGCGGACGGGTAGCTCTGGCCGATCGGGGTGGCGCCGGCCAGGAACTTCCAGTGGTGCGGGTAGAGGCTCACCACGGTCTGCGTGGCGGTGCCCTCGCGGGGCGTGGTGGTGAACGCGTACGTGGTGGTGACGGTGCTGCTCGCCGGGTCGTACGTGTAGTCGAGGTGGGTGCCGGTGACGTGGGCGTGCGCGTACCGGCCGAAGGTGGCGGCGAGCCCGGCCCGCTCCGACGCAGCGGTCTGCGGGGTGGTGGGCAGTAGGGCCACCGAGAAGTAGCCCCGGCCGGCCAGGGCGGACGAGATCCGCCCGCCGCTGACCGTCCAGCTGGCGCCGCTCGGGGCGTAGCCGACGTAGTCGTGGCCGTTGACGGAGAAGCCGACGGTGCCGCCGCTGTTCGACCAGACGGTCGGCGTGCCGGTCGTGCTGATCACCGCGTCCCCACCGCTGGCCTGGAAATACGCGAACGGCAGGCCGTGGCCGACGGTGGCCCGCAGGCTCCGCGCGCCGTCGCTCCAGTACGGGGTGACCGTCCAGTCGGTCCAGCCGGCGACCCGGACCAGCGGCGCGGCGAGCCCGGCCACCCCGACCCGGATGTCCTGCACGTACGGGTAGTGGAACTCGCCCACGCCGGTCGCGGTGCCGCTGATCGCCGGGGTGGAGTTGGCCGAGAAGCCGAGGCCGTCGGGGAATGTGTCGTACGACAGCGGGTGGGCGTGCAACGGCTCGCTGAAGGCGCAGTCGGTGCGCTTGAACAGCAGCGACGACCACCAGTCGTTGGTGGGGACCGCCCCGGCCGGCGCGTCGGCGGTGACGAACTGCCGGGGGTTGGTGGAGAGCTGGCCGCAGCCGGTCGGGAGGGGGCCGACCGGGGTGGTGGTGTAGCTGCCGGCGCCGACGGTGGCGGCGTGCGCGGAGGTGGTGGTGACGACGGCGAGGCCGCCGAGGGTGAGGGCCAGGGCGGTGGTGGCGGCCAGGGCCCAGATGCGGTGTGGCGCAGGAGGTTTCACGGTGCCTCCTTCGCGCGGCGCCGGCGGTCCGGCTGCCGCAGCGAGTCGGAATTGTGAGGAAAGTGATTCGTGAGAGCGCTCTCTTGACGCGGGACGCTAGCCGAGGAGCGCGAGATTCGTCAATGTTTCCTACGGGTGAAGCGCGGATGTCGAAAATCCGGCCGGGTCAGCGGCTGGTTGGCGGAGCCTTCGGGCAGCCGTGCCGGCGGTGCCAGGCGGTCACCTCCGCGGCCGGCTCCCGGTTGCCCCCGCGCCGCCACGAGTCGAGGTAGGGCGCCGGCCAGACCACGCCCCGCCGGATCCACCACCCGTCCCGCCCGGCACACGGCGGGGAGATACCGAAGTGCAGGTGGCAGACGTTGTTCGCGTTGCCGGTCCGGCCGACCGCGCCGAGCCGCTGGCCGGCGCGGACGCGCACCCCGGCGTCGATGCCGTCGGCGATCCCGCTCAGGTGCGAGCCGTAGTAGCGCACCCCGTCGTCGCCCAGCAGCGACACCGACAGCCCGCCGTTGTACGGCCCGAGCGGCCCCCGCCTGTCGAACCGGTCCACCCGGCTGACCTCCAGCACGGTGCCGTCGGTCACCGCGACCACCGGCTCCCCGCAGTCGGCGAAGATGTCCGTGCCCGGATACACCGAGTGGGTCGGGTGGTAGGCGACGTTCCTCCCGCGTACCGGAAAGACGTGTGGCAGCCCGGCCCGGGTCGGCGCCGCGGCCGGGCCGGACGCCGCCTCGCGGCCCGGCGCGGAGCTCGCCGGCGCCGGCTGACCGGCGGTGGCCGGCGCCCGGGGGCCGCTCGGCGCGCTGCCGGCCGGCGACGTCCCGGACCGGGACGTCGCGCACCCGGCGGCCAGCACCGCGACGAGCAGCAGCGGGACCGGGTACACCGCGCGGCGGCGGCCGATCGTCGGCGAGGGCATCCGGTCATCCTGACAGACCAGTACGGTGGGGACGAACGGCCCGCGTGCAGGGAGGAGCAACGGTGACGACCGGGCAAACCGCCTTCCCGTCCGACCCGGACAGCGGCACCCGCCCGATGCCGCGTACCCCCTCGGGGCTGTTCCCGTCGGGGCCGCCGCCGCGCCCCACCTACCGGGAGCCGCACCCGGTCACCGGCACCGGCGTGGCCGCCGGCGGCGCCGCGGCGGCGGCGTGGCTGCTGCTCTTCGGCCTGCTCGGGCGCAGTGTGCCGGAGTACGCCTGGTGGACGGTGGTGGCCGGCGGGCTGGCCTGGCTGACCGCCCTGGTCCTGGGCCGCTTCGGCGACCGCGGCGTGGCCACCGGCGTCGCCATCGTGACCGCGGGCGGCTGGAGCATCGCCGCCGCCGTCGTGGCGGTCCGCTGGGCGACCTCGGGAGACTGGCCGCTCTGGTGAGCCCCACGCGACTGCGGTCCGTCGTGGGGTGGCTGCGCAGCGAAGCCCGTCTTGACGTGGCCGCCGCGACTCGGCACCCTCGGCGGTATGGCCTGGACCACTCCTCGGCTCGACCCCGAGCGAAGCCGCCGTCGCCTGCAGATCCTCGCCGAGTTGGCCGGGGCCCGGGCGGTACGCCAGCGCGAGCGGCGGCAGCGGGTCCGCAGCGAGCAGCTGAAGCAGCTGATCACCACCCGCCGAAGCATCGCCGGCTGACCGACTTTCCCAGGATTGACCGGCCCTTCGGGGCGTTGACCGGTCGCCTGCCGATCCGACCGGATAACGTGCACGCGTAACGGGGCCGGCGTGCTGTGTCGAGGCAGTTTGGGGGGACCGTGTCGTACTTTGCTGCGGCCGTGGTGCGCGACGAGAGCGGATGGACCGCCGCCGAGGTGAGCCTGCGTGGTGTCACCGACATCGACGAGGTCGCCGACCGGTTGCGCGACGTCGAGCCGGACGCGGACCTGTCGCTGCTGTTCGTCGAGGCGGACGACACCTACCTGGTGATCCTCCGCCTCGACGAGGGGGAGGACCTGCGGATCTTCGGCTCCGACTCGGCCTACGCGGAGGAGTCGCGGCTCGGCGCCATCCTCGTCGGGGACCTGAAGGCCTCGGTGACCGGGCTGGACGAGACCGAGGAGCAGCGCCCAGCCACCGGCGACGACGACAGCGACCAGCCCGCCGTGGATCCGGAGGCCGACCCGGTCGGCGACGCGGATCTCCTCGCCGACCTGGGCATCTCCGCGCCGAAGCTGCTCGCCCTCTGCGCCCACGAGGGAATGCTGCCGGGCGACGTCACCGCCGAGATCTGCCAGGTGCTCGGCTGTGCCGACGAGGTCGAGGAACTACGTGAGGTCTGACCCGGGCGGACCGTGGCCGGTGCCGCCGGGCGGTGGGGACCCGATCCTGCCGCACGGCGGGGAGCCGGCGGACGCCACCGACCCGGCGCTGGAGACCGTCCGGCCCGGGCAACCCACCCCGCGGCGGACCGGCCGGGTCGGGCCCGGCGCCGACGAGGGGCTCGCCGACCCGGGCGGTGGCGGCCGGCGGCGGCACGAGCTGTGGATGCGCCGGGCGCTGGAGGTGGCGGTCACCGGCCCGGACGACGGGCCCCCGGCCGCCGGTGACGGCGCGGTCGACGACGTGCCCGTCGGCGCGGTGCTCTACGGGCCGGACGGGACCGAGCTGGCGACCGGGCGCAACGAGCGGGAGCTGACCGGCGACCCGACCGCGCACGCGGAGGTGCTCGCGCTGCGCCGGGCCGCCGGGCGGCTGGGCCGGTGGCGGCTCGACGGCTGCACCCTGGTGGTCACCCTGGAGCCGTGCACCATGTGCGCGGGCGCGCTGGTGCTCGCCCGCGTCTCCACGGTCGTTTTCGGCGCCTGGGAGCCGAAGACCGGGGCGGCCGGCTCGCTCTGGGACGCGCTCCGCGACCGCCGCCTCAACCACCGCCCGGAGGTCTACGGCGGGGTCCTGGAGTCGGAGAGCGCGGCGGTGCTGCGCGCCTTCTTCCGCTGACCGTCCGGGCACGGTGTCTCGCCAAACCAACCCGCGGGCGTCGTACGGGCGTCAGACCGGGGTCGTGGCGGGGCGGAGCAGGGTCGCGGCGACCGCCCGCGCGGCGTCGGTCCACGGCGCGGGGCGCAGCGTCGCCGGGTCGAGCCGGACGATGGCCCGCCGCCCCTCCGCGTGCACGGTGCCGCCGTCGGGCGAGCGGAACCGGAAGCCGTACTCGGCGCTGCTGGTGCCGAAGTGTTCGAGCCAGAAGTGTACGGCCACCGGCCCGGTGGTGGTGATCGGGGCGCGGTAGGTGATGGCGAACTCGCGTACCGCGTGGAACAGGTCGGGAGGGGTGTCGTGCCCGCCCCGGTAGACGACCCCGCGGTCCGCCCAGTACGGGGTGAGGGCCCGCTCCAGCAGCACCGCGTACCGGGCGTTGTGCATGATGCCCATCGCGTCGAGGTCGTCGAAGTGCACCGTGACGTGCTCGACGTGACCGAACTCGACGGCGGGCGCCTCGATGGTGGCGTGGCTCATGACAGGCCTTCCGGTAGCAGGGTGGGGTCGGGGCACAACGCCCGGAGGCGGGTGAGCGCGCCCTGGCGGGCGTGCCGGTAGGCGATCTCCGGGTCCAGCAGCCGGGAGCGCATCGCGGCGGCGATCCCGAGCGAGTCGATCTCGTACGCCAGCAGCTCGACGTCGACCTCGGCGGGCAGTTCGCCGAGGGCCACCGCCTCCCGGACGAGCCGTTCCAGGAACGCCGCCCACCGGTCGAACACCTCGGCGAGCCGGTCGCGGACCGGGCCGGGTCGGGCGTTGAACTCGAACTCGGTGGTGGCGAAGAAGCAGCCGCCGGGGAGCACCCGGGCGGCGTAGAAGTCGATCCGGGCGTCGTGCAGCGCCCAGAGCCGCCGCACACCCCGGGGCGCGCGCAGGGCTGGGGCGATGATCCGCTCCTGCCACTGCTCGACCGCCCGGTCGACGGTGGCGAGCTGGAGGGCCTCCTTGGATCGCCAGTGCGCGAAGAGGCCGGACTTGCTCACCCCGAGCGCCTCGGCGAGCTGGCCGAGGGAGAGCCCGTCGAGGCCGGCCTCGGACGCCAGCACCACCGCGGCGTCCAGCACGGCGCTGCGGGTGCGGTCGCCGCGGGCGACGCGTCCGTCGACTGTCATGCGGGCAGCGTACTAAAAAGCACGACCGGTCGTATTCATATAGGCGGTGACGCCGCTCACCATCAGCGAGGCCCGGAAACGCGACGCCGCCCCGCCGTCAGGGGCGGCGGGGCGGCGGCAGCGGGACGATCGGAGCTCAGGCGATGATCGTGTCCAGCGCGATCTCCACCATCTGGCTGAAGGTCTGCTCGCGCTCCTGCGAGGTGGTCTTCTCGCCGGTCCGGATGTGGTCGCTGACCGTCAGCACGGTCAGCGCGCGCGCCTTGAACCGGGCCGCGATCGTGTAGAGCGCCGCCGACTCCATCTCGACCGCCAGCACGCCGTAGGCGGCCAGGGTGTCGTAGAGGTCCGGCCGGTCGGTGTAGAAGGCGTCCGCCGCCAGGATCGGCCCGACCCGCATGGTGACGCCGCGCCGCTCCGCCACCTCCACGGAGGTACGGAGCAGCCCGAAGTCGGCGACCGGGGCGTAGTCGATCAACCCGTCGAAGCGCATCCGGTTCATGTTCGAGTCGGTGGACGAGCCGATGGCGGCGATCACGTCCCGCAGCCGGAGATCCTCGCTGAGCGCGCCGCAGGAGCCGACCCGGATCAACGTCTTCACCCCGTACTCGTTGACCAGCTCGTGGGCGTAGATCGAGGCGGAGGGCATACCCATGCCGGAGCCCTGGATGGAGACGTCGACGCCGTTCCAGCGGCCGGTGAAGCCCAACATGCCCCGGACCGTCGAGTAGCACCGGGCGTCCTCGAGGTAGGTCTCCGCGATCCACTTGGCCCGCAGCGGGTCGCCCGGCATCAGGACCCGCTCGGCGATCTCTCCCGGCTTCGCGCCGATGTGCGTACTCATGGCAGAGATCCTGCCAGGCCGGCCCGAGGGATACCGGTTCGGCGTCGGAACCCCGGGTCCTGTACCCTACTCGGCGGTGGTGTGTCCGAGTGGCCTAAGGAGCACGCCTCGAAAGCGTGTGGGGGTTCACGCCCCCCGCGGGTTCAAATCCCGCCGCCACCGCTCGTGAAATGCGAAAACGCCCGGTCGATCCGCGAGGATCGGCCGGGCGTTCCGCTTCTGGTGTCCAGTTGGTGCCCAGGAGGCCGGTTCCGGCCCGTCTGCGCCATCCGGCGCGCGGCCAACCCGCCGACGCGCCGGGGCGATGTCTCGGCGGACCTGTGCCGTACCTCGACGGCAAGCGGTACACGGGTCCGCCCGGCGCCTACGACGACCCCATTCCGCCCCGTGAGCGAGGCCGGCCCGGCTGAACACGACCCGGTAAGGGGAACGGGTGAGATGCGCAAACGCCGGGTCGGTCCTGACGGACCGGCCGGGCGTTTCGTGGGTACGGCCGGCGCGGCGGGCCGGCCCCGCAGGCCCTGCCCGCCGCACCTCACGCGGTCGGGATGGTGGCGTCCCGGTGGGTGAGCCGGTACGTGGCGTCGTCCCCGTCGGCCTCCAGCAGCAGAACGATCTTCGGCAATGCACCTGGCCCCGGCGTTCGGCGGGCACAGTGCCGCGCGGCCGGCGACGTCAGCAGGGGCCGTGGCCCTCGGCGAAGAGGCGCTGGACCCAGTCGGCGTATCCGGCGATGATCTTGCGTACGGTCCGGCCGTCGTGCAGGAAGAGGTACGCCCGGTCGCCGTGCCGGGCGAGCAGGCCGTCGAACCGGTGCGTCCCCTGTGGAGCGTCGAGTTCGCGAACCGACGGATAGCGGGACCAGACCTCCGCCACGGGGCTGCCGGCGGTGACGCCCTCCGGCGTATGTATCGGGTCGCCGAGCCAGAGCAGCACCAACCGGTCGTCGACGAAGATCGGGCTGACCGTGTCGTGCCCGGCGAGCGTGGGGCCGCAGGCGTCGACGTCGGTGCGGAGTATGCCGCGGCGGGTGAGCTCGTCCTGGGTGTCACCGAACTCGACGTTGCGCAGCCCGTTGAGGCCGACGATCTCGACCGACCCGGCGGCCTGGCCGGGCGAGGCCGACCACTGTGGACGCACGCCGCTGCCGGCGATCGAGGCAGCCGTCAGCAGCGTCGCGATAAAGACGAATTGTCGCAATTTCATGGAATCCCCCAGTCCCCAACGGAACCGGGGCGTTCAGGTTGCTGCCGGATCGGCAGATTCTCGGTTTTCCCACTCCTCGGCCAGGTCGTCCCAGTAGTCGGCGCTCAGTCGGCGCCGTCCGTGCGCCAGCCACCCGGCGGTGTTCCGCTCCAGGTGCAGGCCCAGCTCGGCGAACGGGTCGATCCACGGCCCGGGCTCCGCGCCGAGCCGGGCGAGTGCGGCATTGAGCGGCCACTCCGACCGGGGTCCGTCGAAGACCGCGTCGAGGCGTGGCCCCCAGTGGACCGTCCCGCCCAGCCACACCACCGCCGACTGGTACCCGGCGCCCCCGGCGAACTCCGCCTCCAGGTACGCCAGCGGCCCCTGCCGCGACCACCGCGCCAGCACCTCGGTGAGGGCCGGCGAGAGCACCAGGTGGAACGGTCGGTCGGCGTCGCGTTCCGCCACGCAGAAGTCGGGCAGCGCGCCGGTGAGCTCCTCGACCAGCTGCGGGGTGACCGGCAGCAGCGCGAAATCCTGGCGCAACTCGCCGAGGACCGCGTGGTCCAGCTCGCCGGTCTGCTCGCGGAGCAGCTCGACGTCCGCGATCACGGCGCTGAGCTGGTAACTCATCCGAACCCTCCGGCATCCACACCCTGTGGATGGAACATGTGTACGACGGATCCCGCCGACGGTCACCCGGACCGTACCGGGCGCAGTGTCAGTACGTCAGGGCATCATCGCCCGGGGATTCTGACGAGGCCCCGCCAAGGGAGGACCCTGATGGCCGAGATGCTGCTGTTCCACCACGCGCACGGGCTGACCCCCGGCGTGCGCGACATCGCCGCGACGATCGAACGGGCCGGTCACACCGTGCACGTCCCCGACCTCTACGAGGGGCGCGTCTTCGACACCCTGGAGGAGGGCGGGGCGTACGCCCAGGAGGTCGGGTTCGGCACGATCCTGGAGCGGGGGCGGCGCGCCGCCGACGGGCTGACCGGCGCGCTGGTCTACGCCGGGTTCTCCCTCGGGGTCATGCCGGCGCAGCTGCTGGCCCAGACCCGGCCCGGCGCGAAGGGCGCCCTGCTGTTCCACGCCTGCGTCCCGCCGTCCGAGTTCGGCGGGGCGTGGCCTTCGGGGGTGCCGGTGCAGATCCACGGGATGGACGCCGACGAGTTCTTCGTCGCCGAAGGCGACCTCGACGCAGCCCGCGCCCTGGTGGCGTCGACGACCGACGCCGAGTTGTTCCGCTACCCCGGCGACCAGCACCTCTTCGCCGACAGCAGCCTGGCCTCGTACGACCCGGAGGCCGCCGCCCTGCTCACCGACCGGGTGCTGCGCTTCCTCGACGGCGTCAAGTAGCCGCCGAGGAATGTCTCGGCGGCGGCCCGACCCGCGCCGCTGGGCGCGGCCCGGCCGCCGCCGGGCCAGTTCGGACAGTTGTGGGTCAGGCCCGCTCGGCGACGTGGGCGACGAACGCCCGCCAGGCCGCCGGCTCGAAGACGAGCGCCGGCCCGGTCGGGTCCTTCGAGTCCCGCACGCCGACCACGCCGGGCAGGTTGTCGGCGACCTCGACACAGTTGCCGCCGTTGCCGCTGCTGCGGCTGCTCTTGCGCCACCGCGCGCCGATCAGTTCCATGTCTCCGCCACTTCCGTGATGAGGTCGACAGACTGCCAGTGGGACAGCGCCTCGCCGCGCACGTTCTCCCACGCTGCCAGTATTGCGGCGATGTCGTCCGGGTCGCTAACCACTTGCCCCTGGAGTTGGTTGTCGAGATAGCCGGCGACCCGGTGATCGTGGCTGTTGGCGATCACGAACGGGCCGTTCAGGCCCGCGTAGGCGCCGACCGTGGAGGGCACGACGTGCACGCGAATGTGCGGTTCGGCGCACGCCGTGACGATGGCCTGTAGCTGCTCGCGCATGGCCGCCCGGCCGCCGACGGGTCGCCGGAGGACCGCCTCGTCCACGACGGCCGTGAACTGCGGCGGGTCGTCCCGCTTCAGGACGCCCTGCCGGGCGAGCCGCGCCGTGAGGTGCCGCTCGACGTCACCTCGGGGGATCAGTCCCGCGCCGCTGAGCACGGCGCGGGCGTACGCCTCGGTCTGAAGCAGGCCCGGCAGGACGACGGATTCGTAGGACCGCAGCGACAGCGCCTCGCGCTCGATTTCCTGCCAGGGACGGAACCAGATCGGGTCACGCCGTCTCGACGTGTCCGGCCATATGTCCGAAACGTCGCGATGGAGGGCTTCCGCCGCCGCCGAGCGGTGCCGAGGATGCGGGATGCGGCCCTCGGTCAGCCAGCGCCCCACGGTCTTCGGGTCCACGCCGACTTGTTCGGCAAGGGATTCAATCGTGTGCCCGGTGTCGCTGAGCGCCACCCGCAGCGCGTCGTTCACGGCCCCTCCATCGGATGTCCCAAATATCTGCCGACCATATCCACACGCGGTGTATCTGTCTGGTGACGCGCGGAAGGGTGGTTTCACAGGACGGCGCGGCCGGTGGAGGCGAGGAAGCCCGGCGGTCGGCGTCAGCTACGGGGCCGCCCCGGCGCGGAGGCGGGGCGGCCCCCTCCAACCGTGAAGGAGGCCCACCCGTGCGACTCCGGTTCTGGCGCTGCGAGCCCGCCCCGATGCCGCCCCCGCTCCCGCGCCGGCAGCCGCTGAACGAGGGGCCAACCTGGGCGAACCAGCCGACCGACATCTTCCCGACGGCCGGCCCAGGTCGGCCCGGCACGCTGACCCGCGCCCAGCAGTGGCGCGCGAACGGGGGCCGCTGGTGAACCCGGACGGCGCCATCCGCATCCGCGGGCGCTTCGCCCTCGCCCGCGTCGACCGGGTCCGGGCCGTCGAGGTGCGGTCACGGTGAGCCGCCGCCGCGAACACCTCCCGACCCGCCCCACCTGGCGCTGTGCGGTCTGCGGCATCGCCTGGCCCTGCTCCGCCGCGAAGCTGCGGCTGCTCGCCGAGTACCGGCACGACCGCGCGGCGTTGACCGTTTATCTGGCGACACTCCAGGCCGAGGCCGCCGACCAACTCGCCGCCCTCGATCATGCGACGCGCCCGGTCGACCTGACCGACCGTTTCGTCTCCTGGGCCCGCCCGCGCGGGTAACCCGGCCGGTGAGATCGCCCTGCGTACGACGAAAGGGCCGGTCCATGCGGGACCGGCCCTTTCGTGGCGCTCAGGCGAGCGGAGGATACGAGATTCGAACTCGTGAGGGTGTTAACCCAACACGCTTTCCAAGTCTGCAAAGCCACGTTCATCGCCGGTCCCGTGAGTACGAGATCCTGGCCAATCCTGCTGGCCGTTGGTCTACGACCGGCCCCGAACGAGGATGAACGAGACGGCAACTGAGACGGGCCGAGGTTGCCACAGCCCATCCGTGCTAAGCGATCATCATGGGGTATGGTCCGATCGCAGCACTGAGCTGCTTAGCGACTACCAGCGCATCCGTCGCTCGTACCGGCTCGCCCGCCGCAAGCTGCTCTGGCCGTATGACGCCTCGGGCGGCCTTGACAACCAAGTCGTTGGGTCGGACCGCCTGAACGGTCTCAAGAACTGCGTCGATTATCGGCAGGGCGATGCCCTGCACAGTCTGTTCCGGCTGGCGGCTGCATAGCTCTGTCAGTGTGTCCACCAATGCATCGATCTGCCGCTTAGCTTCGTATGGGTACGATTCGCCCATTCCACACCTCTCCGACAATGCGCAATAATCGGAAGCTGATGCCGCGTCCTCCAACTGCGACCCGTATACCTTCCTTTATACTCTAGCCGCTCGATATATACGAAGCCGTTGGTTTGGGGTGGCTTTGCCCCACCAATTTCCAGGGGGGATGGCCAGGGTGGGAGAAGCTTGGGTTCCTTTCTATGCGAGACAGGAAGGCGGACGCGAAGCGTTCTTCAGGCTCCACGATGGAGTGCCGGATTGGCTAAGGGAATCGCTGTGGGGTTGGCTTTCGGCAGAGATGTCGACGTGGAGGTCATCCAGCAGTGGGGGATACTACGACCCGAGTGTCGAAAAAATTCGAAGAGTGGAGAGGCTGATTCGTGTAGGAATCGGATGGACCGGGAGTGGCCGAGAGTATTCGGGCCGAGTGACGGGATTGAAGGCCCTGCGTGAAACCCTCTACAGAGACGAGATGGCGTTTCTAACGGCTGTAGACTATCGCCTCTCATGCCTGGATGGGGTCCAGCATTCCCATAGAATCGCCGCTCTTGAAGTGGTTCTGAAGGATTCGGCGAGTAGGTGGCGAGTTTCGGAGGTATCCGGGAAACCGGGACTGGCTGACCGCATCGACGAGACGGTTCAGTTGGCGGCTGAGTCGTTGGCGGCAAAGGAGGCGCGATCAGGTGAGTTGCTGGCAGACGCTTGGCGTCATGCCTTCTCGATGAACCGAGATCCCTCAGCCGCCTACCGATGCGCCGTTCGCGCAGTAGAGGCTGCCGCTGGACCTGTCCTCACTCCAAATGATCAGCTACCCACTCTCGGCAAGATGATTTCCGTTTTTCGCGACAAGCCGGAGAAGTGGGACTTCGCATTCACTGTTGATTCGGCGGTTGAGCCGAAGAAGGTGCTATTGCAGATGCTCCAACTGTTGTGGACAAACGAATACTCACGTCACGTTGACCCCGGCGTCGATTCGCCTCTTCACGTTACTCAAGGGGAGGCGGAAAGTGCCGTCATGCTGGCGCTGACCCTGACAAGCTGGTTCACGTCTGGCGCAGTGTCTATCCGCTAATGCTTGCGGTCTGGCTGAGCCTATGCGGCCTGACCTCTGACGAGTGCGGCGGGGATGTCGGCCCGAGTAATGACCTGACCTGGGCCGATGAAGCGCCGTGCAACCAGGAGTCCAGCGGCGTGCGCCTCCGGGCCAGCGTGGCTAGCCGAAGCGTCGGAAATAAGCCAGGGGGTCAAGTTGCGCTCGAAGGCGTCCACCGCACCCTTCAAGACGCAACTCTCGGTCGCAATCCCACAGAAGTAGCACTCTGTCCAGCCGTGCCGTGAGAACAGCTCTATCCCCTCAGCGGAAAACGGGCTATAGATTGTCTTGTCGAACATGATGCCGCGTTCGACGTATGGCTGTAGTTCGGACACGATGTCAGTCTCGGGTGGGGACTGGAGTCGTCGCCAACCAAAGAATCGCTCAAATGGACTCCCGGGGTAGTTCAGGTAGCGTGTAAAGAGGGTGTCACCACCGCTCTCCTGCCAGCGTCGTACCAAGTCGGCGACGATCGGCACGATATGCGCCGACTGCTCTCGAACGAATCCGTTCTGCATATCGGTCACTACGAGTACCGGCCGATTCGTCGTCATGCCTCAACCTCGATCCGTGTCGCGGAGGGTTTCGATGGCCTGTTCTAGGGCTGGTAGGAGGTCACTCGTTCGCAGGATTGCTCTGCGCATCGCTTGATGTTGTCCGGTTTCTCGTGGCCGAGAAGTGGTCAACCGGGAGCGGACTCCCCGAAGGTATCGCCACCCGTACTCCGGCGGTACGTCTGGGTCTCGGCCCTGCTCAATTTGGCGTGTGATTGCATCGGTGAACGCCCACATGGACTGAACCGCAAGTTCACAGGCGACCAGCTCGGTTTCCGTCAGTGAGCGCTCTGCGGCGACCGGGTGATAGACCACGCCGGACCATGACGCGTATCCGGACGAGATTCCGCGTACGCCGAAGGACTCGATGCCTCCATGGTCGTACGCCTCGGACAGCAACGACTGCTCGACCAGCTCGGCGTGGGCCAGGTGCTCGTCATCCATCGGGCGGTCTCGGTGCAGCAGGACGGATGGTGTCGACATGATGCGCAACGCCGGCTCGATCAGTTCGGGTGGCCACGCTGGCTCGATCAGCCAGTGCGTCCCCAGGACGTACAGGCCGGACTGGTCAAGGTCGGGCACGACACGCGAGAGGTAGTCGGCCGCCCACTTGATGTTGTCGCCGTACGACACCTTGCGCCACGCCGCCAGCGAGGCGATGGTCGACAACTGCAAGGTCTCGACCAAGTGGAAGACAGCCGAACCGCACGGCCATACGTACAGGGTGCATTCGCCCTCAGGGTGTTCGACAGGCGTTGAGCAGCAGCTGTACCACTGCCCCGCTGCCGGGGTGCATCCGGCGCTGTCCCGCAGCACGGCTGCGCCCTCAGCGCCTACGAAGGCCGGCACGAACTTGTGTGACCGCACCGAGAAGTGTGGGCGGTCCTCCGCGCCGCTGGTTAGCTCCCCGAACAGGTCGTGCGGCTTCGCTCCGTACGCCAGGCAGTAGAGCTGTCGGTAGATCGGGTCGGTGACCGCCACGCGCCCGGTCTCATGCCGGTACATTGCCTTCTCGATCGCCTCGACGGCCGGTGTCTCCCGGATGCCGTGCTGTCGGCCGAGGCGGTGCAGCTCCCGAGCGGCGCGCTTTCGCGACTCCCAGCCTGCCGACTTGCGGCGGTTGACCAGCACAAGGTTGGGCTTGAACTGCCGAGAGACCTCAGTGGACATAGCGCGTGTCCTTCGTGTCCGCGCGTAGGACCTGCCGGATTCGCTGCGCGCCGGGCAGTCTCATTGGCAGGCGAGCAAGGTGCCGCCACAGACGGGAGCCGAGGACGGGAGGCACCAGATGATCCGAACTAATCGGCGGGGGTGCCCCGGCGCGGCCTTCCGGCCTGCCACTGCTGGATGGTCTTTGGCCGCCACGCTGGCGACCGACCGAACATTCGATCGGGCGCGGGAGCCTGCCCGCGCGAGACGTAGGACGCCCAGGTCGCGCGACTGATCGGGACACCTACCGACGCGAGGTAGGCCCGCACATGCTCGGTGGTCCACCAGTCGGTGGGCAACTCGGTAGAGGTCATCACTACAAGCCTACGCGGTAGAGATGCTTGCGCGAATACAACGTCGCGCTGTAGCTTGCGAATACAACGCCAAGTTGTATCCGGCCGGATGGCTCGGGGAACGGCGGCACGGGGTTGCCGTACGCCCATGGGACGCCGGATCAGGTCGTTCATTGAGAACTCCACAGCGACAGGAATGAGCGCGCGTAGCTCGCTGAGCAGGAACTCTGCATTGAGCTGCATGGCGGCCGACCCCGGTAGGTCCCGGGCGAGCGGAGCGAGTGAAGCGGGTTGCGCGCGCTGCACAACACCATCCCGTTGCTTCGAGCTGTACCGGAGGTTCCCGTGAGGAAGCACCTCGCTCCGATCACCGCCGAGCCGACCGCCGCCGACCTGGCCGCGATCGAGGTGGAGTGGCCGCTGATCGCGGCCGAGCTGGACGTCCTGGACGCCGAAATCACTCTGCTCAACGCTGAGGACCACGGCGGCCCGACCGTTCTGGACTGGCGCAGGTTGCGCCGGGCTGAGTCCCGCGTTACCCGCGCCGCCGCCGAGCTGGCCGCCCGCACCACCGACCCGCGCCGCGCGGCCTGATGTCACGCATCCGCGCCGCCTACTTCGATCCGGACGGGACGCGGTACGGCATCCCCACCTACTGGTGGCGAGGTGCCCCGCCCGGCTACGCCACCCGCCGCCAACTCACCGCCGCCGGCCTACGCCCTGGTGGTCAGCCGGTCGCCGCGCAGGTGCTGTGGCGCGGCGTGGGCGGCACCCGCACCGCCTACCTGTACCGGGTCGACCTTGCGGCACCGAAGCGCACCGCCACCCCCGCTCAACTTCGCGCGGTCCGCGCCGCGCTGACCGCCCGCCGCACCTGCCCCACTTGCGGCACGGTCCGGCCCTACTACATCCCGCGCTCGCTGGGCGAATGCCTCGCGTGCGCCTTCCCCCAGGAGGATGCAGCATGACCGCCCCCACCATCAACGGCACCCGCTACCCCCAGCCCATCGAGGACCTGTTGCCCGCCGCCCGCAAGCTCACCGCCGAGCTGGGCGAGGTGCCCTCGCGCAACCGGCTCATGAGTGAGTTCCGCATCGGCGCTCCGAAGGCCACCGACCTGCGAACCCGGCTCATCGAGGACCGGGCACGCGACATCGTTGCCCGCGACCTGGCCGACCGCACCGACACCGCCGCGCCGGCCGCGCCCCGGCTGGACTATCCCGAGCCGATCGGCCCGGACCCGGCCCCGCTGCCGGGCGTGCCCGAGTCCACGCCACCGGCCGTCAAGCCGGTGGAGATCACGCCGGCCGAGCCGGTCGCCGAGGCCAGCACGGTCGGTCACCCGGGCACCCCCACCCCGCCCACACCGGGCCGCCCGGCGGCGGTATGGCCGGTGGTGCTGCTGGCGCTGCCGGCGTTCGTGGCGATCTGGTCCGGGTGGGTCGGACTCGGCGGACTCACCGGATTCGGCATCGTGCACCCGCTACCGGGGATCTGGGACAGCTTCTCCATCAACAGCGCGATCACCCTGCCGATCGGCGTGGAGACCTACGGCGCGTACGCGCTGTACGTGTGGCTGTCCGGCCGGGTGCCCGAGCGGGCGCGCCGGTTCGCGAAGTGGTCGGCCATCGCGTCACTGCTGGTCGGCGCGCTCGGCCAGGTCGCCTACCACCTGCTCGTGGCGGCCGGCGTCGAATCCGCCCCGTGGTGGATCACCACCGCCGTCGCGTGCCTGCCGGTCGCGGTGCTCGGCATGGGCGCCGCACTGGCGCACCTCGTTCGCTCCCACGACTAGCCCCGCCCGGCGGCACGGCCCCTCGGCCTAGGAAACCGTGCCGTGCCGCCGGCCCTGCATCCCTCAGCCATCACGACCTCGGGAGAGATCTCTGATGTTGTCACCTCTGCGGGCGTTGCGGCGAGCCGCAACCCGGTTGCGTCCTCGCCGGCCGTTCTGGCTCGGCAGGCCGCTGCGCGCCACGATCGCCCCCGCCACGTCCGGCGGCTACGTCCTGCTCATCCGCTACGCGCAGGGCACCGAGTGGGTGTTCCTGCCGACCCGCACGCAGCCCTACCAGCGGCCCGACGAGCGGGAGTTCACCGCAGTCGCCGCCGCCCTGGCCACGCGCGGCCTGATCCGCACCACGCCGTGGCACATCGACACGGACGCCAACCTCTGCGCCGACATCACCCCCGCGACCCGTAAGGAGGCCCGCCGTGGCTAGCCCACACGAGGATGACCGTTTCGACTGGCAGGCCGCCGAAACCGACCTCACCGGCACGCCCGGCGGTGACGCCGAGGTGGTCGACCTGGACGACGCCCGCGCACGCCGCGTGCCCCGTCCCCGCCCGCCGGTCGCCGACGGCGACGGCGACGGCCAGGGCGACGACGGCACCGAGGACGCGGAGAGCATCGAGGACGGCCCCGCACGTGAGGGCGGGCCGGTCGACGCGGCCGAGGACATCCCGCGTGACGTGCTCGCGCGGCAGCGTGACCGCCGGCCGATCCTGGCCGACTGGGCGCGCTCCTGGCGAGCGTTCCGGACGGCCGTGCGGCACCAAACGAAGGACGCCGGCTACGTGACCGTTTACCACGGCGTCAGGCTGCCGAAGTACGCGGCGAAGACGGCGGTGTGGGCACCGGTCGGGCTGTTCCGCGGCTTCGGCCGGGCGCTGCGCTGGGCCACCGCCGAAGAGGGCAACTGGCACCTTCGGCAGGCCGCCGCCTCCCGAGGCGACGCCGACACCTGGCTCAAGCTCGACGCCCGCCGCCAGCGCCAAACCGTCTGGCGGTGGTGGGTGCTCGCCGCCGGTGCCGCCGCAATGATCGCGGGCGCGATCGTGCTCGCTCTCGGGCCGGCGTGGTGGCGGTACGCCGCGCTCGCCGTGGTGGTGCCGCTGCTGGCCACGCTCGGCCGCCCGGCGGACAAGCCGATCACGGACCGGGTAAGCGAGGGCACTCGCTACCGCAAGCTCACCGCCGAGCTGGTGCGCCGCGCGCTGACCTCGTTGCAGATGCCGGCCATCAACTCGGCGGTTGCGAAGGACCCGAAGGCCATCACGTTCCCGGTGGACATCCACCGCGACGGCCCCGGTTACCTGGCCGTGGTCGACCTCCCGTACGGGGTGGAGGCCGCCGAGGTGGTCGCCCGGCGGGGCAAGCTCGCCTCGGCCATGCGGCTGCCGCTGGATCAGGTGTGGCCCGAGCCCGCGCCCGGTCACACCGGGCGCCTGGCCTTGTGGGTCGGGTATGAGCCGGCGTCGCAGATGAAACAGCCCGCCT
The DNA here is from genome assembly GCF_003236335.1 of Micromonospora deserti. Taxonomy (GTDB): domain Bacteria; phylum Actinomycetota; class Actinomycetes; order Mycobacteriales; family Micromonosporaceae; genus Micromonospora; species Micromonospora deserti. Next base: position 7,703 of record NZ_POUB01000058.1, on the reverse strand, counting down.
GGCCGCTGCTGGGCAGCGCCGCGAAGGTGGACGTGTTCAAGGCGTTCCCGTTCGCCACCACCCCGCGCCTGGACACCGTGACCGTTGACCTGATGTTCCGGAACTGGCTGTTCGGCGGTCAGCCCGGCAGTGGGAAGACGTTCGCGTTGCGGGATCTGATCCTGGCCGCCGCCCTCGACCCGCGCGCCGAGATTCGCGGCTACGAGTTGAAGGGCGTCGGTGACTTCGCCGTGCTGGAGCCGGTCATGACGGAGTACGGCAACGGCTTCGATGACGACACCCTCGCGCGGTGCTTCGCGTTCATCGAGTGGCTGTACGAGGAGTGCCGCCGCCGCTCCAAGCGCATCGAGCACTACGCGAGATTGGGCAAGGCCCCGGAAAACAAGGTCACGCCGGAACTGGCGTCGCTCAAGGGCTCGGGGCTGCACCCGCTGGTGGCGTGGTTCGATGAGCTGCAAGAGCTGATGACCAGCAAGTACGGCAAGGACGCCGGGGACATCCTGGAAAAGGTCATCAAGCTCGGCCGGGCGCTCGGCGTGATCATCCTGATCGGCACGCAGATCCCCGACAAGGACAGCCTGCCCACCGGCATCACCCGCAACGTCAACTCCCGCTTCTGCCTCAGCGTCGCTGACCAGACCGCGAACGACATGATCCTTGGCACGTCCGCGTACAAGCAGGGCTACCGCGCCACGGTGTTTCAGCCGGTGATTGAGGCCGGGTGGGGCATCCTGCGCGGCTTCGGCCCGAAGGCGTCGGCGGTGCGGTCGTTCTACGTGGACACCACCGCCGCCGGCCGGATCGTGGCCCGCGCCGTCGCCCTGCGGCAGTCGGCCGGCACGCTGCCCAAGCCGGACGACCAGACCCGCGACGTGGCTCCGGTGGCGGACGTGCTCGGCGACCTGGCCCGCATCTGGCCGGGCGACGACAAAGCCGTGTGGAACGAGACGCTGTGCGCGCTGCTGGCCGAGCTGCGACCCGACGTGTACGGCGGGTGGGAGGCCGCGCAGCTCACCACCGCGCTCAAGCCCCACCCGCTCGTGAAGGTCGCCGACGTCGGGCGGCGCATCGACGGCAAGGCCACCACCCGTCGCGGCATCAAGCATGCCGACCTCCTGGCCGCGATCGCGGAGCGTGACCGCAAGCGGTCCGCCAGCTAACCCCGTCCGAGGGTGCTAGCGCTAGCGGCCCGTCCTGCTAGCGCTAGCACCCCTGCTAGCACCCCATCCGAATCATGAGCTGCCGACTAGCAGATAGCAGCTCACGGCCTCACACACCCAAAAACCGGCCTGGGAGGCACTTGTGGACCCCCTGTTCACCCTCGCTATCGCCGTCGTCGCGCCCGCCACCCTGGTCACGCTCGGTTACGCCGGGCTGTGCTGGCTCAGCCCCTTCAAGACCTGCAAGCGGTGCGCCGGCACCGGCCACACCACCACCCGCATCCTCCACCGGCCACGCGCCTGCCGCCGCTGCGATCGCGGGCTGCGGCTGCGCACCGGACGGCGCGTCTACAACTACTTCCACCGCCTCCGCGCCGAGGCGACCCGATGAACCGGCGCGACGGTCACACCGACTGGTGCGGACGGGACCACCGGTGCGGCCTCGGCGAACACCGCTCACCAGAAATCGTGATCGACCTGCCCGGCCACGCCCGCGCCGTCCTCGTCCGCGTCCGCACCGCCGCCGGCCGCGAACACGCCGAGGTGCGCGTCAGAGTCGCCCTCGCCCCGATCGAGCCGGCCGCCCGCCGCCAGTTGGTGGGACTGCTGGGCGACCTGCGCCAGGCCGTCATCCGTGCCGCCATCACCGCGCGACCCCGGCCGAGGCGGTGACCCGATGGCCGCACCCCGGTGGCTCGCCGCATCCACGGTCCTCGGCCGACCAGTGACAGACGCCGAGCCGTACCCGCACATCTGCGGCCGGCTACTGGCCGCCGAGGACAGCCTCAGCGGCCGGCCGGTCTACCTCCTGCGACGTGACTGCGCCGCCTGCGCGCAGGAGCGCCACGAACGCACCAAACGGCAGCCCGACCCGGCGGGCGGCGCGGTGGTCGACCTGGCCGCCGCCCGCGCCCGCCGTGCGACCCGAAGGGAGAGGCCCGTTGCCTGACTTGCTCTCCGCCGCCCTGCGCTACGCCGAGCGCGGGTGGCCGGTGTTCATGCTTGGCCGCTCGAAACGGCCGGTCGCCAACTGCGCCGACTGCCCGAAGGCGGAAGAGGACCCCACCCACGATCAGGAAGCCTGCGGCTGCCTGACCTGCCACGGGTTCTACGCCGCCACCACCGACCCCACGCGGGTCGCCGCGATCGTGGCCGCCGTCCCGCGCGGGCAGCTCGCCCTCCGCACCGGGGCAGCGTCCGGGGTGGTCGTGGTCGACGTGGACCCCGCGCACGGCGGAGCGGACACCCTCGCCCGGCTGATCACCGCAGGCCTCACCCCGCCCACCGCGCGGGTACTCACCGGGTCGGGTGGCCTGCACCTGTACTACCGGCACCCCGGCCGCCGAGTGCCGTGTAGCCAGGGCAAGCCCGGTCAAGGGCTCGGCCCCGGTGTCGACGTGAAAGCCGATGGCGGCTACGTGGTGCTGCCGCCGTCGGTGCACCCGCGCACCGGCCGCCCGTACCGGTGGGTGCCCGGCCAGGTCGTGAAGGAGATGCCCCCCGCCCTGCTCACGGCGTGCACACCACCGCCAGCACCGCCGGTGGTGGCCGTGACCGGGCCGACGCGGCTGACCGGGGCGGGGGGCATCTCCCACCCCGACCGGCTCCTAGCCGCACTACTCGACCGGGTGGCCGCCGCCGCTGAGGGCACCCGCCGCACCACCCTCTACGGCGCAGCCCGAGGCGTCGCCCGCATGGTCGCCGCCGGAGCCATCGACCCGGCCGACGCCATAGCCGCGCTCACCGACGCCGGCCGCCGCGCCGAGCAGACCGATCGCGATATCCGCGCCGCCATCCGTGGCGGCTTCCGAGACGAAGGAGTCGCCGCATGACCACCACCAAACCCGCCGACGGGGCGGCCATCCTCGATGCCCTCCACGCCTGCCTGACCCGCTACGTCATCCTGCCCAGCGCCGAGGCCGTCGACGCGGTGGCGCTGTGGATCGCCGCCACCCACGCCCAGCCCGCGTGGGCGCACGCGCCCCGCCTCGTGATCCGGGCGCCGGAGAAGCGGTGCGGAAAATCGCGGCTGCTCGACGTGGTGGAGGGGTGCTGCCACAACCCGCTCATCACCGTCAACGCCTCACCCGCCGCCGTCTACCGCGCGATCGGCAGCGACAACCCGCCAACCCTGCTCGTGGATGAGGCCGACACCATCTTTGGCGGGAAGAACGCCGACGCGAACGAAGACCTACGCGGGCTGCTCAACGCGGGCCACCAGCGCAACCGGCCCGCGATCCGCTGGGATGCCGGCACCCAGCGGTTGGAGAAGATCCCGACCTTCGCCATGGCCGCTCTCGCCGGCATCGGCGCGATGCCCGACACGATCGAAGACCGCGCCGTTGTCGTGCGGATGCGCCGCCGTGCCCCAGGTGAGACGGTCGCCCCCTACCGGCACCGTCGCGACGGTCCGGCATTGCGGGCCATCGCGCAACGCCTCGGACAGTGGCTCGGCGCGCACCTCGCCATTCTCGAAGCTGCCGAGCCTCCGATGCCGGTCGAAGACCGTGCCGCCGACACGTGGGAACCTCTCGTTGCCGTCGCCGACCTGGCCGATGGCACCTGGCCGCAGCGCGCCCGCCAGGCCGTCACCGTCCTGACCACCGAAGCCGACGAGTCCGGCAACGTCTCCACCCGCGTGCGGCTGCTGGCCGACGTGCGTACTGCCTTCACCGTGCTCGGCGACCCGCCCGCGGCTTCCACCCATGACCTGCTCACCGCGCTCAACGGCGATGAAGAAGCGCCGTGGGCAGGGTTCGGGCCGACCGGCCTCACTGGCAAGCGACTCGGCGACCTGCTCCGCGAGTTCGGCATCACCTCGACCACCATCCGATTCCCGGTCGGGCAGGCCAAGGGCTACACCCGAGACGCCTTCACCGATGCGTGGAGCCGCTACTGCCCGGCACCCGCCGCCGGGCCATCCGTACCAAGCGTCCCAACCTCGTTTCCGCAGGTCATTCCCGGTACGGATTCCCTGACTGGTACGGATCGATCCGTACCAGAGACCCCACCCAGCCGCGCCCGTGGTACGCATCAATCCGTACCAGCACCCCAATCCGTACCGCACCTGAGCAGGCAAAACGAGCTTGGTACGGATGGGACGGATACCCCTCGGCAACAGGTCACCCGGCATCGCCGGTGACAGACCGAGCCGTAGAAGCGGCCCGCTGAGAGCCACCGAGACGGTTTCCCGCTACGTCTTACTCCGGGGTGCGGGAGATCTTGGCTCTACGGCGCTCTCAGCGGGCCGTTCTGGCGGCCGTCATCGATCCGACTGCCCCACCTAGCAACTGACCCTCGCCTGATGAGAACGCCCGCCATCGGCGCTCTCAACCCACCGGAACAACGGGGAGAAGCCGTGCCCACGCCAGAAAACCGCGTCGTCCTGACCATCGAAGAAGCCGCCCAACGACTCGGCATCGGCCGCACCACCATGTACGCCCTCATCAAGACCGGCCAGATCCGCACCGTCACCATCGGCCGCCTCCGCCGAGTCCCCACGTTCTGCCTCGACGAGTACGTGCGGAACCTGCTGGCCGAACCGACGCCCCTCGACCACGCCGCCTGACGAAAGGAGCCTGCATTGGGACGCAAGCCAAACGGCGCATCGAGCATCTACAAGGGCGGTGACGGCTACTGGCACGGCCGCGTCACGGTCGGCGTAAAGGACAACGGGAAGCCCGACCGGCGGCACGTCCAGGCGAAGACGGAAGCCGAGGTGATCCGCAAGGTTCGCGCCCTGGAACGGGAGCGCGACAACGGCACGGTACGAAAGCCGGGGCAGCGCTGGACGGTCGAGAAGTGGCTCACGCATTGGGTGGAGAACATCGCCGGACCGGTGGTCCGTACGAACACCCTCGACGGCTACCGGGTCGCTGTCCGCCGGCACCTGATCCCCGGCGTGGGTGCCCACCGCCTCGACCGCTTGGAGCCGGAGCACCTGGAAACGCTGTACGGCCGGATGATGGCCAACGGCAGCGCGGCCGGTACCGCCCACCAGGCGCACCGGACCATCCGCACGGCACTCGGCGAGGCGGTCCGCCGGGGGCACCTCGCCCGGAATCCCGCCGCGCTGGCCAAGCCGCCTCGCCTTCCGGATTCCGAGGTACAGCCGTACACCGTCCCCGAGGTGCAGGCGATCCTCCGCGCGGCGGCATCGCGGAGAAACAGCGCCCGGTGGGCGGTAGCGCTCGCCCTCGGGCTGCGCCAGGGCGAAGCGCTCGGCCTGAAATGGTCGGACGTGGATTTGGACAACGGGACGCTCACCGTTCGGCGTGCGCTTCTCCGGCCAAAATGGCGGCACGGCTGCGACGGAAAGTGCGGACAGAAGATCCCCGGTCAGTGCCCCGACCGGGTGAACGAACGCCCGGTAGCGGCCGACACCAAATCGCGCGCCGGCCGCCGCTCGATCGGCCTGCCAGATGCCCTGAGCGACCTACTACGGCAGCACCGAAAGGAACAGGAGGCCGAGCGAGAAACCGCCGCGCAGCTCTGGCGCGATGAAGGGTGGGTGTTTGCCTCGCCAACCGGAGAGGCGATCCATCAGGCGACGGACTACGACGAATGGAAGCGGCTGCTCACGCTCGCCGGAGTGCGGGACGGCCGGCTACACGACGCCCGGCACACTGCCGCCACCGTGCTCCTGGTCCTCGGCGTCTCCGGCCGCGCCGTGATGGGCATCATGGGCTGGTCCAACTCGGCGATGGCGGTCCGCTACCAGCACATGACGGATCAGGTGCGACGCGACATTGCGCAGCAACTCGGCGGGCTGCTCTGGGGCGACTCGCCGCGCCGGTCGGGAGAGTTCGGCAACGGGCAGCCAGACGGGCCGGAACAGGGCAAGTGAGACGACAACTGAGACGAGAGTGACCGTAGAGACGGCGGAGGGCCGGTCCCTGACGGGGCCGGCCCTTCCGTTTGTGCTGCTCAAGAGAGCGGAGGATACGAGATTCGAACTCGTGAGGGTGTTAACCCAACACGCTTTCCAAGCGTGCGCCCTAGGCCTCTAGGCGAATCCTCCGCCGAACAGGATACAGGTCCCCACGGGATCGCCCACCCCACCACCCCCGGACGATCGACCGGCGGTCGGGTACGCTGGTGGTACCCCCCGTGCGGCGTGCATCTCGTGAACCTCCCCAGGGCCGGAAGGCAGCAAGGATAAGCGGGCTCTGACGGGTGCACGGGGGGCCTTTCTGTCTCCGGGTACCGGTAACGTCCCTGCGGGTCAGGCCACCGGCGGGGTGGGTGGTGACCCGGGGCGGACCGGCGCAGAATGGCTCGGTCGAGAGGAGGCGGGACGGGTGGCACTGGCGCTCTACCGCAAGTACCGGCCACGCACCTTCGCCGAGGTCATCGGCCAGGAGCACGTCACCGAGCCGCTGTCGCAGGCGCTGCGCAGCGGGCGGCTCAACCACGCGTACCTCTTCTCCGGTCCGCGCGGCTGCGGCAAGACCTCCAGCGCCCGGATCTTGGCCCGCTCGCTTAACTGTGAGCAGGGTCCCACCCCGGAGCCGTGCGGGCGGTGCGACTCCTGCCGCTCGCTGGCCACCGACGGCGCGGGTTCGATCGACGTCATCGAGATCGACGCGGCCAGCCACGGCGGCGTCGACGACGCCCGCGAGCTGCGCGAGAAGGCGTTCTTCGCGCCGGCCCGCAGCCGCTTCAAGATCTACGTCATCGACGAGGCGCACATGGTCTCGTCGGCCGGCTTCAACGCCCTGCTCAAGCTGGTCGAGGAGCCGCCGGAGTACGTCAAGTTCATCTTCGCCACCACCGAGCCGGAGAAGGTCCTCGGCACGATCAAGTCGCGGACCCACCACTACCCGTTCCGGCTGATCCCGCCGAAGGTGCTCCGCCCATACCTGGAGCAGCTCTGCCAGGCCGAAGGGGCCACCGTCGAGCCGGCGGTATTCCCGCTGGTGGTGCGCGCCGGTGGCGGCAGCGCCCGGGACAGCCTCTCCGTGCTCGACCAGCTCATCGCGGGTGCCGGGCCGGAGGGGGTCACCTACTCCCGGGCGGCCGCGCTGCTCGGGGTGACCGACTCGGCGCTGATCGACGAGATGTGCGACGCGCTGGCCGCCGGGGACGGGGCGGCCGCGTACGCCACCGTCGACCGGGTGGCCGAGGCCGGGCACGACCCGCGCCGGTTCGCCGCCGACCTGCTGGAGCGGCTGCGCGACCTGATCGTGCTCCAGCAGGTGCCGGACGCCGCCGCGAAGGGTCTGATCGACGGCCCCGACGACCAGATCGAGCGGATGGCCGCGCAGGCCCAGCGGCTCGGCCCGGGCACCCTGTCCCGCTGCGCCGACATCGTGCACGACGGCCTGGTGGAGATGCGCGGCACCACCGCACCCCGGCTGCTGCTGGAGCTGATCTGCGCCCGGATGCTGCTGCCCGGCGCCGACGACTCCGCCGGTGCCCTGCTCCAGCGCCTGGAACGCATGGAACGCCGGCTCACCCTCGCCGGCACCGACGCGCCGCCGGCCGCCGCCGGCCCCGCGCCGGTCACCGCCCCCGCGGCCGTACGCCCGGCGCCCGCTGCCC
>NZ_POUB01000587.1 GCF_003236335.1 Micromonospora deserti | reverse complement strand
CGCCATGGCTGCCCGCCACCACTTCCTGGGAGACCCGGCTGCGCTCGCGGATGATCTGCTCCACCGTGAGTCCGCCGACGATGGAACGCAGATGTCCCGCGAAGATCCGGCCGACCCGCTCCTCCATCCGATGCTGTTCCGACAGGAACCGGCGGGCGGCATTGGCGATCGACACCGCGTCGTCACCCACCTTGAACACGCATACGGCCCGCACCGCGAGCCGAATTCCCTGCTGGGTCACACAGTCCTCCGCGATCTCCGCTTCCCGCAGGGCCAGCGACAGCATCCGGGCCTTCTGCTTGATGGGCAGCACAAAACTGCCATGACCGGTGACGATACGGAACTGGGTTTCCGTAGCATGCCGTTTGGAGCCGGAAATGAGCATTGCCTCATTCGGTGCGGGAACCTGCCAGAAA
>NZ_POUB01000586.1 GCF_003236335.1 Micromonospora deserti | reverse complement strand
GTCGGTGGGGGAGTGGGAGGGCCGGTGGCGGAGGAAGACCGTACGCGCTCGGGCAATCGGGCTTCACGCGCCGGCCGGCACGCCAGCCACCGCCTGGGCGACGCGCCGGCCCGGCACCGGTCCACCGCCCCGCACCCGGGGCAGACCCGCAGCGCCCTGCGGCGGCTGGCCCGGACGCGGCAGCGCCGCCGCTGGGCCGTCGAGGGGCTGACGGTGCTGGCCTGCCTGGTCGCCCTCGTCTCGTACCTCAACTCCCCGCCGGGGGCCGACGACGCCCCGGGTGCCGCCGCCCCCTCCGGCGGCGTCCCCGCCGGGGCCGGCCGTCCGAGCGGATTCCCGGGCGTGGAGGGGCACGACCCGGGGGCCGCGCAGGCCTCGCCCGGGTTGCAGCCCCGCCAGCGTCCGCCCTCCCCGACCC
>NZ_POUB01000585.1 GCF_003236335.1 Micromonospora deserti | reverse complement strand
GCGTATGCCCGAGGGGTCGGCGGCTTCGACGGGGTCGTCGTCCGCGTCATCGGACACGCCCTTCAGGAGCGCGTCGATTTCCCTCTGGGAAAGAAACTCTTCCTTGAGCATGTCACTGGATCACAAAGTTGGTGAACAAGACGTCCGCCACCGGCGATTCCTTGCCGACAGCCTTGAAGACGTGTTCGCACAGTTCAACGATCTCCTTGGCCAGCTTGACCTTGCCATCTGCCGGATACAGCTCGGTGGGCGTCTTGCTGGCCAGCAGCATCAGGACCTTGCTGCGCAGTTCGGGCGTGTAGGTCTTGATCTGCTCCTCGGCATGTTTGTCGAAACTCTTGAACGTGATGCCGATCTGCAGGTAACGGTCGTTGCCCTCTTCGGGCTGCAGATTGACGGTCAAGGTTTCCATCGGCACGAAC
>NZ_POUB01000584.1 GCF_003236335.1 Micromonospora deserti | reverse complement strand
ATCCTTTTGTGATATCAGAATCCTGACCATCAACCCTGATTATATAGTCAATTTTGTAAGCAGAGACACCAAACAATGAAAGCGTTGGGTTGCTATGAATCCTTCTTGTTTTTATATGAAGAAATCCGACAATAACTAGAATAAAAATGAAATTGAAAACATTTGAAGGTTTTGTTAAGTCTGTAAAAACCAGGGGCATTATGTAAGTTGACAAAAATGACAGATACTCATTTGACTCTTATTCGCATCCAACAACAACCACTTCGGCAGAGGTAATCCCCCGATCCAAAAATGAAAGCTGTCTCTTATACCACCAGTAAGTATAGCCACACAAAAAGACCAAAAAAATACAAACGCATAACCTTGACACGGATAGAGATAGCTGGTTGCCCATATTACCTGTTATACAGACAATACGATTAC
>NZ_POUB01000583.1 GCF_003236335.1 Micromonospora deserti | reverse complement strand
GGCCAGGTCGACCACCGCCAGCGCCTCCTCGAACATCGGCGCCCGCAGGGCAAGCTCCCCGCTCGCCTGGACGGCGAAGGACGCGCCGTCGAACACCATCTCGTCCTGGCCGCCGACGAGGTGGGCGTAGAGCAGCGGCAGCCCGGTCGCGCGGGCGCGCTCGGCCATGCGTTGCTCGCGCTCCTCCACCTTGCCGATGTGAAAAGGCGAGGCATTGATGACGCACAGCAGCGCCGCCCCGGCCGCCTTCGCGGCGGCGGCCGGCTCCTCGAACCAGGCATCCTCGCAGATCAGCAGGCCGACCCGCGTGCCCTTCACGTCGAGGACGACGGCGCCCTGGCCCGCATCGCGTCCCGAGCAGAAGTAGCGCCGCTCGTCGAACACCTGGTAGTTGGGCAGCTCGCGCTTGGCATACGTCGCAAT
>NZ_POUB01000582.1 GCF_003236335.1 Micromonospora deserti | reverse complement strand
AATGATTACAGCGGTTCTACAAACTATTTTCTTATTCTCATTGCTATTCACCTCCGAAGCTTATAATTTTGCTTATTCATTAGCTTCAGCAGCTATTCTATTCTCCTACCTATTTGTGGGATTGTATCAAATGAAATACAGCTACAAGGAAAAGCAATGGGGACAGTGGACCATTGGCTTAATTGCAGCTTTATTCCAGTTTGCCTGCATGGTGCTATCTGGTTGGCAACAAATTTTGTTAGTCTCTATTAGTTTCATCCCAGGATTCATTATCTATTATCAAGCGACGAAAGAAAATAAACGTGCTTTAACCGGTAAAGAGAAAGGTATGATGGGGATGATTTTGATTCTCAGTTTGATTGCCATTTATTTGGTAGTTAATGGAACAATTGTTGTGAGCTAATTAAGCAGGTTAAAAGTATAA
>NZ_POUB01000581.1 GCF_003236335.1 Micromonospora deserti | reverse complement strand
GTGCGACGCCGATCGACTGGCGATGAGCGCTGATGGCGCCCTTGCTGCGACCCGTCGTACCGGAGGTGAAGAGGATGTCACTGACATCGTCGGGCGTCACCGCTGTAGCCCGAGCGTCGGCTTCGGTGCGGGTGTCGTCCGTCGCGAGGGCGAGGAAGTCCTCGAACTCGATGACGCCGGCGCGAGCGTCGTCGCCGTCTACCGGTACGCGGATCAGCGTCGGAATCGACAGGTCGGGATTAGCGTCGAGCAACTGCTGGTATCGATCGGCCTTGAGGAACTTGCCGACGACTACCAGGGCAGCCGCGTCGACGCGCTCGACGATGTCGAGTGCCTCGGTGCCCGTGTATCTGGTGTTGATCGGGATAATTGCTGCTCCGGCGTACTGCGCGCCCAGCAGTGCAATCACCCAGTGGTGGGTGTTGGGC
>NZ_POUB01000580.1 GCF_003236335.1 Micromonospora deserti | reverse complement strand
ATTTACGTTAGCAAATGAATCCAATACTGCTCGAGCAGCAGTCGGATTAGAATTATAAACATCACTTAAAATACGTTCGCCTTTTTTTCCAGTTAACCACTCTGTTCGATTTTTGGTTAAATCAAAGTCAACTAGCGCTTCAGCTTCTTTTTTTAGGTCAATATGGTACTTATGTCCAACGGCGATTGCTGCTAATGCATTAGTTACGTTGTAATCACCCAATACTGGAATTGTTACGGTGGTTTCTTCATCCAAATTAGTTTTGAACATTGTACTTGTGTCAGTTCCCTGGATATCACTGGCGCTGACATCATTATCTGCTTTAAGCCCAAAACGGTATTGTTCAACATTGAGGTCTTTAGCACGCTGTTCTAATAGCGGTTCATCCCCGTTAAAAACAAAACAACCGTCCTCTTTTAGGCCATCTG
>NZ_POUB01000579.1 GCF_003236335.1 Micromonospora deserti | reverse complement strand
CCTCTATCCGGTCAAAAACGCCCACCACCTCGTAAGCCCCTTCAATGACTCTGTCCACCACATTTCCCCGGTGTGGAACACGCAATTCTCCCAGAGACTGACCGCAGACCAGTCCATTGGTACAAATGGCACGAAAATATCCGGGTAACATCTGGTAGCTGGATGAACCGTCATGGGAGTTGAGCAGAATAATTTCAGGGACATGCTGACCGGTTATCTGTCCGGCCCGCCGCAGACGCAGCATGTGTTTTGTGTATTCCCGGCGGCTCTGGTCGCGCACGCGGGTCTGGCAGGCAAAGAACGGCTGAAAGCCTTCCTGCTGCAGATTTTCCAGGACGGTGATAGTGGGAATGTACGCATAGTGTTCACTGCGAGAGGTATGTCGGTTTTCCCCAAAAATACTCGGTACATGGCGCATCAGTTCTTCG
>NZ_POUB01000578.1 GCF_003236335.1 Micromonospora deserti | reverse complement strand
GCTCCAGAATTAATATATTCTTCTTTATGATCAAAGAAATCAACACCGGTCTCAACTTCGATTAGTTCGTGGTCTAACATCTTTTCAATAATTTGAGTATATCCACCTACTGGAATACCTTGATATGGATCATTAAAATAGTTGTTGTCATATGTAAAACGTACTGGTAAGCGACGAATAATGAACGAAGGTAAATCAGTTGCAGCTTGTCCCCATTGTTTTTCTGTATAACCTTTAACTAGTTTTTGATAAACATCGGGACCAACTAAAGAAATTGCTTGTTCTTCTAAGTTAGCTGGTTTGCCATCAAGCTTAACGCTCTTCTTTTGTTCCTCAATTTTAGCCTTAGCTTCATCTGGTGTAATCACACCCCAAAGTTTATTAAATGTGTACATGTTAAATGGCATACTGTAGATTTCACCATTATAA
>NZ_POUB01000057.1 GCF_003236335.1 Micromonospora deserti | reverse complement strand
GCCCTCCCCCACGCCTCGACCGACCCCCGTGCCGGTCCGGCTGCGCCGGCGGCGAACGCGTCCCCGCGCTCCGCCTGCCGGAGCGGAGCGCGGGGACCCCCCGTCCCGGCTACTGCAGGAACGCCCCGAGGGGCGACAGCAGCAGCCGACCGAGCGCCGCGGCGGTGTCGTCCAGCCGCGTACGCTCACACTCGTGGGCGGCCGGGTCGTGCCGGCACCGCCAGATCCGCTGCGCATTGCGCCAGGCGACGTCGCGGGTGTACTCGACCAGTTCCCCCTGGTACCAGTCGTCCACGTCGCCGTTGAGCATGTCGATGAGCAGTTGCCACCGCTCCAGGTAGCCGCGCCGCAGTCCCGGGATCTTCTCCGCGAAGATGTCGTTGATCCTCAGGTAGTCGCGGTGCTGGTCGGTGCCGTCGACCGGCTCGGACTCCAGGCTGTCGAACGTGGTGACCAGCGCGAACGGCAGGTCGTAGTTGATGTGCGCGTTCACCCCGGCGGCGGCCGAGGGCAGCGGCCGGGCATCCGGCCCACGCATCCGCTCGAACAGGCAGGTCCACGCCTTGGGGCAGCCCGGGCTGGAGTCGGTCCACAGCCGCAGCGCGTCGAAGTACCGGGCGGCGAACTCGACGTCGAGCCGGGACAGGAACACCGGGTCGGCGAAGCGGTCGTCGTAGAGCCCCTCCAGCACGCTCTCGGTGATGGTCAGGTAGAGCTTGTTGAAGTCGGCCAACGGGCAGCTCGCCTCCAGCGGCGGCAGCCGGACCAGCAGGTCCTGCAGCTTCGTGAGGTGATCGACCACCGCCGGCACGTCGGCGGGGTGATCCGCGAGCAGGTCGACGATGTCCCGATGCACGGGCCCCCACACCGGTTCGGCCATCTCTCCTCCACAGTGGTCTTCGGCACCCCCGTGCCGTCGGCGACGGTGCACAGCCTTGCAGCCGACGGCGGTCGGCCGGATCAGTAGAACGACGTATCCGGACGCGCGCGGGTCAGGCGGGCCGGTTACGTAGGTAGATCGCGCTGGCCTGGACCCGGGTGCGGACCTGGAGCTTGTCGAAGATGTGCGACACGTGCACGCCGATGGTCCGCTCACTGATGAACAGCCGCTGGCCGATCTCCCTGTTCGTCAGCCCCTCGGCCACCGCGGCGAGCACCTCGCGCTCCCGGGCGGTGAGCACCACCAGCTCGTCGCCGTCCGCCCCGGCGGCCGACGCGTCGGCGCCGGTGGCCGGCCGACGGTCCTCCAGGGACACCCGCGCCCGCCCGGCCAGGGTACGGATCTCCGAGGTCAGCGGCACCGCGCCGAGCCCCTGCGCCACCTGGTACGCCTGCCGCAACAGTTTTCCGGCGGTGGCGCTGCGGCTGCGCCGGGCCAGCAGCGCCTCGGCCTGCCGCAACCGCGAATACGCCGCCGGGTAGGGATGGTGTCGCCGGTCCCACTCGGCCACCGACCGGGCCCACAGCTCCGGGTCGCTGCCGTCGAGGCGGCTCACCTCGGCGGCGCAGAGCGCCAGGAACCCGTCGACCACGTCGCGCACCGGACGGGCGGCGTGCTCGCTCTTGCGGGCGACTCGCTCGGCCACCTCGCGCAGCCGGCGCACCGCGGTCTGGTCGATTGCGACGGTACGGCTGGCGTGGGCCTCGGCCTCGGCCCGCAGGCCGTGCCAGACCAGCGCGGCGAGGATCCCCACATCGTCGGAGCGGCTCTCGGTCAGGCCGCGCTGCACCGCCTGCCGGGCCAGGTCGTGCCGGCCCTGCCACATCGCCAGCCCGGCCCGCAGGGTGAGCAGCGGGATCACGTGCCGGGCCCCGCCGCCCGCCAGCACCGTGGCGACCGCGTCCAGGTCCCGGTCGGCGGCCGCGATGTCGCCGTAGCCGACCGACAGCCGGCAGCGGGCCAGCAGCAGCTCGACGGCGTCGGCGCCGGAGGGACGGTGCCGCAGCGCCGCCGCCACCACCTTCTCCGCCTCGGCCCACTGGCCGACCCGGAACAGCCCGTTGGTGGCGATGGCCAGCAGCCGGGTCTCCCAGGTGCGGCCCAGGCCCAGCTCGGCCACCCGCTCGGCGCCCCGGCGGGCGACGACCACGCCCTCCTCCAGGATGTTCAGCGGGCCGGTGAGCAGCTCGGCCAGGTGCAGGTACGCGCAGGCCACGTCCTCCGGGCGGCCGGCCCGCTCGGCGGTCTCCAGCGCCTCGCGCATCACCGCCAGCCCCGCGTCCGGGTCCTCCAGGTACGCCTCGGAGAAGCCCAGCGCCGCGCTGGCCAACACCACCTCTGACGTGGAGCCCTCCACCGCGGCGGACAGCTCCAGCGCCTCCCGGGCCACCCGGCCGGCGTCGGCGTACCGGCCCAGGTGCAGCAGCAGCTCCGCCAGGTGCGCCGCGGCGGTGGCCCGCTCTCGGGGGGTACAGTCCGCGGCCGCCAGGGCCCGCTGGTACTCCGCCTCGGCCAGTGCGGAACGGCCGGCGGCGGCCAGGTAGCGGGCCCGCCGGATGTGCAGCGCGCAGGCCGGACGATCGGCGTCCGAGGCGGCCAGCTCCTCCAGCAGGGCCAGCGCCCGCGCGTGTTCGCCGCAGTGGTGGGCCGCCTCCGCGGCGTGCTCCAGCAGGGTCACCCGGTCGACGTCCAGCGGCCCGCCGGCCGGGGTGTCGGCCAGCTGCAACGCCGCCGACCAGTGCCGGTGCGCCTCGGCGTAGCCGTGCAGCCGCTCGGCCTCCCGGGCCGCGGCCATCGCGGCGGGCAGCGCCCGGGCCGGCTCGCCGGCCAACCGCCAGTGATGGGCGAGGCGGGCCTGGTGCAGCTCGGCCGGCGCGGCGGTCAGCGCCTCGGCGTACCGGCGGTGCAGCGCGGCGCGTTCGGCCGGCAGCAGCTCGTGCTCCAGCACCTCGGCGACCAGCCGGTGCCGCAGGCGGTAGCCGTCGTCGGCGCCGACCAGCAGCCGGTGGGCCACCGCCGCCCGGACCGCCTCGATCAGCTCGTCCTCCGGCAGCCGCACCACCCGCGCCAGCAGCCAGTGCTCGACCGGCTCCACCCCGGCGGCGACCGCGTGCACCACCGCGTGCGCGTGCTGCGGCAGCGCGTCGACCCGGGCCAGGAAGATCTCCCGTAGCGTGTCGGAGAGCCCGTCCCGGCCGTCGCGCAGGTCCCGGGCCAGCTCCTCCACCACGAACGGGTTGCCGCCGCTGCGCTGCCAGACCAGCTCCGCCGCCTCCGGCGCCAGCGGCCGGCCGACCACGGCGGCGGCGAGCTGCTCGGTGCCAGCCCGGTCCAGCGGGGCCAGGTCGAGCACCCGCACCGTCCGCAGTCGACGCAGCTCGGTGAGGACCCGGCGCAACGGGTGTGCCCCGTGCAGCGACTCGGCGCGAACCGCGGCCAGCACCGACAGTTGCAGATCGCCCAGGCCGGCGAGCAGGTAGAGCAGCAGCTGCCGGGTGCTCCGGTCGACCCACTGCAGGTCGTCCAGGACGAGCACCAGCGGGCGGCCCTCGGCGACCAGGTGCAGCCCTCGGGAGACCCGCTCCAGCAACGCGGCGCCGTCCGGTCCGGCGGTCTCCTCGGCGAACATCCGCAGCAGGCCACGTACCGCCGACGAGGTGCGGGCCTGCGAGCTGGTGAGTTCGGCGTCGAAGCGGCGCAGTGCCTGCAGCAGCGGGTGCAGCGGCGAGGCGTCGCCGATGTCCAGGCAGGAACCGGTGAGCACGATGGCGCCGGCGTCCCGCAGCCGGGCGCCCACCTCACGCAGCAGTCGGGTCTTGCCCACGCCGCTCTCGCCGGTGAGGAAGACCGCGGCGGTGTGCCCCTGCGCGACGTCGTCGAGCAACGCCGACCGCACCGTCGTCACCAGGTCGGCCCGGCCGACGAGCGGCGCGGTGTCCACATCGCTGGCCATGGCTGGCAGCCTAGTCACAGGTCCCCGCACCGTTCTACGGGTGTTTCGCCCCTGTGGTACCTCTCGCGTCGACATTGCGACCAAACGTTGCGCACGGCCGACATACGTCGTTCTGCAGATCCCCGGTCGGCCCAGGAGTGACAGTCTCCGAACGTCGTCAGCCACCAACGGGGGGAAAGGCGGGTGCGATGTCCATGTCCACCATCGTCGCCACTCCGGCATGCGCCGTGTCCGCGGCCTGGCCGGTGCCGGAGGAGAGGCGGACGGTCACCGTCCTGTTCGCCGACATCGTCGGGTCGACCGCGCTGGTCGACCGACTCGATCCGGAGGACGTGCGGGACCTGCAGCGGGTCTACTTCGACACGGTCGCCGACGTGCTGCGGCGGTGGCACGGCGTGGTGGAGAAGTACATCGGCGACGCGGTCATGGCGCTGTTCGGGGCCCGGGAGTCCGACGGGTTCGACGCGTACCGGGCGGTGCGGGCCGGGCTGGAGATCCAGCAGGCCCTCGACCGGCGCCCGCCGCACGGCGCTCCGGCGCTGCGGGTGCGGGTCGGGGTGGCCACCGGGGAGGCGCTGGTGGATCTCGCCGCCGCGGGCGACGGCGGGTACGGCACGGCCAGCGGCGCGGTGATCACCACCGCCGCCCGGCTGCAGGAGTACGCCCCGCCGGGCGGAGTGGCACTCTGCGCGGCCACCCACCGGGCCACCGTCGGGCTGGTCGACCAGCGCCGGGTCCCACCGGTGACGGTGGCGGGCAAGGCGCTGCCGCTCGACGTGTGGCACGCCACCGCGGTGGCCCCGCCGGCCCCGGCCCGGCACGCCGGCCCGCTCGTCGGGCGGCGGCGGGAACTGGCCGCGGCCCGGGACCAGATCGTCCGGGCCGTCCGGGAGCGCAGCCCCCGCTGGCTGTCGCTGGCCGGCCCGGCCGGCAGCGGGCGCAGCCGGCTGCTGCACGAGCTGAACAAGGCGGTCGGGGCGGTGGACCAGACGCCGGTGCGGTGGTGCGTCGCGCACTGCCCGCCGTACCCAGAGCAGGCGCTGGCGCCGGTCGCGGAGTTGGTCCGCGGGTTCGCCGGCCTGGATGCCGAGTACCCGCCCGCCGCGGTACGCGGACGGCTCACCACCGCCCTGACCGGCCTGGTCCCGCCGGCGCACCTGACGGAGGCGGTGTACGCGCTGGAGGGGCTGCTGGCCGCGCCGGACGCCGGCCCCGAGGCGTCGCGCGGGGCGGCCGTCTGGCAGGAGGTGCTGCTGTGCCTCGCCGGCCGGCAGCCCGTGGTGGTGGCGGTAGACGATCTCGACCGGGCTTCCGGCGAGCTGTCCGGCTTCCTGCACCGGCTGTTCGCGGCGGCCACCGCGCGGGCCCTGCCGCTGGCGGTCGTGGCGCTGCACCGTCCGGAGTGGGCCGACGTGCTGGCCGGACCGGGGCAGCGGCGGTGCCGCCTGGCGCTGCGCCCGCTGCGCGCGGTGGAGACCGGTCGACTGCTGCGGCACCTGGCGGCCCGGGCGGGCCGGCCGGCGGCGCCGGTCGACCGGCTGCTGCCCCTGGTGGGCGGCAACCCGGGCCGGGCCGTCGCGTACGTGGCGGCGCTGGCGGACGGCGTGACCGACCCGGCGCGGCCTCCGGCGCCGGAGGCGGTGCGCCGGACGGTCGACGCCCGGCTGGACCGGCTCGACGGCGCGCAGCGGGCCGTGCTGATGGTCGCGGCGACCCGGGATGCCGGCTGCACCGCCGTCACCGTGGACCGGCTGCTCGACTGGGCGCCGGGCCGGGCCCTGCCGGTGCTGCGCGCACTCGTCGCCAGGGGACTGCTCGTCGCCGGCCCGTCCGGCGGGTACGCCGTCGTCGACCCGGTGGTCCGCGAGGTCGCGTACGCCCGGCTGCCGAGGGCGGTGCGGGCGACGTTCGCCCGGCGGGCCGGGGAGGCACCGCCCGAGGTCGGCCCGGCGGTGCGCCGCCCGCACCCGGCCCGCCGCCTCGTCGTCCCGCCGGCGCCGGCCGCCGGGGCGACCGCCCCACCCGGCGGACGGCCGGGGGGATCCGCGCCGGCGGCCGGGCGGTCGGCGGCGACCCGGGCGGCGGTCGCGTCCGGGCCCGCACCGCACGGGTCGGTGCCCGCTCTGCCGGCGTGGGCACCCGCCGCCGGTGCCCCGCCGCCGCCCGGTGGTGCCGGTCCGGTGTTCGCCGACGGGGCACCGGGCGGCGTCGGCGCGGCCCGCCCGGTGCCCGTGGGCGCCGTGCCGACGATCGGCCCGCCCGGGTCCGGCGAGGCGGGTCCGGTCGCCGCGCGGTGGCGCGACGGCGGGACGCCGGCGGATCGGCGGGGTCGATGGTGGACGGACCGGCGCGGCCGGCGTGCGGGGGGCGCCGCCGGGCTGGTGCCGCCGCAGGCGTCGGGTGTTCGAGGGGGACGCCCGGCGGCGCGCGGTGGCGCGGCCGAGGTGCCGGCGGCGGCCTGAGCGGGCGGCGGGGCGGAAGCGTCTCCCCCACGCTCCACACTAGCGGTCACCGGCCCCCGCCGGTATCGGGCGGCCGGCCGACTGCGCAGGTCAGGGCCGGTTGGCTAGGGTCGCCCGATGCCTGCATCAGAGATCACCGCGGCGGCCGCCGGCAGCTGGACGCTCGGCGACCGCACCGTGCGCCGGATGGGTTTCGGGTCGATGCGCCTCACCGTCAACCCCGACCGGGACGTCGCGGTGCGCGTCCTGCGCCGGGCCGTCGAACTCGGCGTCAACCAGATCGACACGGCGGGCTTCTACGTCTCCCCGGGCGGTCCGCTCGGGGTCGGCGCCGGCCCCCGCCGGTACGCCACCGACCTGATCCGGGCGGCGCTCGAGCCCTACCCGGACGGCCTGGTAATCGCCACCAAGGTGGGGCCGAGCTTCGACGACGCCACCCGGCACCGGGAACTGACCCCGGCCGAGCTGCGCCGCGAGGTGGAGGAGAACCTGCGCCGGCTGGGCCGCGACCACCTGGACGTGGTCAACCTGCGGATCGTCCGGCGTTCAGGCCGCGACTCGGTGGCGGAGCGGTTCGCCGCCCTCGCCGCGCTGCGCGACGCCGGGCTGATCCGCCACCTCGGCCTGTCCAACGTGCGGGTGGACCACCTGGACCAGGCGCAGGCGATCGCCCCGGTGGTGTGCGTGCAGAACGCGTACTCCCTCGACGGGCACCGGTGGGCCGACGACGTGCTGCGGGTCTGCGGCGAGCGGGGCGTGGCGTTCGTGCCGTACTTCGCGATCGCCGGCGCGGGGCGGGAGGCGGGCGCCGGCGCCGAACGCGACGAGGCGGTCCGCGCGGTCGCCCGTGCCCACGGCGTCACCACGCACCAGCTGCGCCTGGCGTGGACGCTGCACCAGGGGCCGCACGTGCTCGCCATCCCCGGCACCGGCGACCCGGAGCACCTGGCGCAGAACGTCGCCGCCGGCGCGGTCCGGCTCTCCCCCGACGACCTGGCCCGGCTCGGCTGAGCCGGGCGGCGAGCCGGCTGACTACCGCGAACCCGCTGACCTGCCGCGCTCGCCGCGACCCGGCGGCGGCAGCCGGACCGCCGCTGGCGGGGGCCCGCCGGCGCGCGGGGTCAGCGGCCGTCGAGGAAGGCGAGGACGCGCGCCCAGGTCCGCTCGGCGGCCACCGGGTCGTGGTCGGGCAGGTCAGGGTCGGTGTAGAGGTGCCCGGCGCCCGGGTAACGGTGCACGCTCAGCGCGGCACCCGCCCCGGTCATCGCTTCGCGCCACTCGTCGAGCTCGGGCTCGGTGTCGTACTCGTCCGGGTCGGCCAGGTGCAGCTGCACCGGCAGGCCCCGGCGGACCGCCTCGGGCGCGCCACCGGCACCGCTGAGCAGCAGTAACGCGGCGGCGTCGGGGCGTTCGGCCAGCACCGCGCCGGCCACCCCGGCGCCCATCGAGAAGCCGGCGAGCACGGCGTCGGCCGGCAGCCCACGCAGCGCCGCCCGGGCCCGGTCGAGGACGGTGTCCTGGCCGATCTTGTCGAGCAGGGCGAAGCCCTCCGCCACGGTGTCGGCGGCCGGCGCCCCGTAGAGGTCGGGGGTGGCCACCCGGTGCCCGGCGGCGCGCAACCGACCGGCTGTGGCCAGCACTGCCGGCCGCAGCCCGTACACCGAGTGGAAAAGCATGATGTGTGCCATCGGGTCATCGTGCCCGACACCCGCGACCGGCCACGGCCAGCGCGCCGTCGGCTCAGCGACGTGAGCGCCGCGGTGAGCGGGATCCGGTCCACCGTACGGACGTCGCCGGGCAGCGTGGCCCGGCGGTGGCGGCGGGTCAGCCGCCGCCACCGGCAAGGGTGCGGCTGCGGCCCCGGAACTCGGCGACCACCTCCCCGTCGTCCCGGGTGACGGTGACGTCGTAGATGCCGCTGCGGCCGTACCGGGTCCGCTCGGTGGCGTGGGCGACCAGCAGATCGCCCTCCCGGGCCGGCCGGACGAAAGTGATCTCGCCACCGGCGGCGACGGTGACCGGGCCGTGACTGTTGCAGGCCAACGCGAAGGCGGTGTCGGCCAGCAGGAAGACGAAGCCGCCGTGGGCGATGGCGTGCCCGTTGACCATCGCGCCGGTGACCCGCATCCGGGCCACCGCCGCCCCGTCGGCGGCGCGGACCAGCTCGATGCCGAGCCCCCGGGACGCGACGTCGGCGTCGAACATGTCGTGCGCGGCGTTGCGCTGCCCCACCTCAGCTCTCCCGCCGCCGGTCCACGATCCGGCGCATCTTGCCCATCGACCGCTCGACCCCGTCCGGGGCGATCACCTCGACCGCCACGCTGACCCCGATGGTGTTCTTGACCAGCCCGACCAGGGCCGTCCCGGCCCGGTCGGCGGCCTCGGCGTCCACCCCGGCGCGCCGCTCCACCCGGACGGTCAGCGTGTCCATCCGCCCCTGCCGGCCCAGTACGCACTGGAAGTGCGGGGACAGCTGCGGCGTCCGCAGGATCAGCTCCTCGATCTGGGTGGGGAAGACGTTCACCCCGCGGATGATCATCATGTCGTCGGTCCGGCCGGTGATCTTCTCGATCCGGCGCATCGGACGGGCGGTGCCGGGCAGCAGCCGGGTCAGGTCCCGGGTGCGGTACCGCACGACCGGCATCGCCTCCTTCGTCAGCGACGTCAGCACCAGCTCACCCCGCTCGCCGTCAGGGAGCACCTCGCCGGTGACCGGGTCGATGACCTCCGGGTAGAAGTGGTCCTCCCACAGGTGCAGACCATCCTTGGTCTCCACGCACTCGTTGGCCACGCCCGGGCCCATCACCTCGGACAGGCCGTAGATGTCGACGGCGTGCATGTCGAGCCGCCGCTCCATCTCCCGGCGCATGTCCTCGGTCCACGGCTCGGCACCGAAGATGCCCACCCGCAGCGAGGTGGCGCGCGGGTCGACGCCCTGCCGCTCCATCTCGTCGAGGATGGCCAGCATGTAGCTGGGCGTGACCATGATCACCTCGGGCTCGAAGTCCCGGATCAGCATCACCTGGCGCTCGGTCATCCCGCCGGAGACGGGGATCACGGTGCAGCCCAGCTCCTCGGCGCCGTAGTGCGCGCCGAGGCCGCCGGTGAACAGCCCGTAGCCGTACGCGACGTGCACCCGATCGCCCGGCCGGCCCCCGGCGGCGCGGATCGAGCGGGCCATCAACCGGGCCCAGGTACGCAGGTCGCCAGCGGTGTAGCCGACCACCGTCGGGCGGCCGGTGGTGCCGGAGGATGCGTGCAGCCGGGCTACCCGCTCGCGGGGCACGGCGAACATCCCGAACGGGTAGTTCTCCCGCAGCTCCGCCTTGCCGGTGAACGGGAAGCGGGCCAGGTCGTCGAGGTCCCGGCAGTCGTCGGGGTGCACCCCGGCGGCGTCGAAGGCCCGCCGGTAGTGCGGCACGTTGTCGTACGCGTGCCGCAGCGACCAGCGCAGCCGCTCCCGCTGCACCGCCCGCAGCTCGTCGACGCTCGCCCGCTCGATCGGGTCCAGTTCCTCGGGCCGAGGGGTGCGGTCCTGCATCGTGCCTCCTGCGCGTCACGGTGGTGCGACCGGCGGTCGCGCGTACCCGACCGCGTCCCGTGCCCGTCGACGCCGGCCGCGGCCGGGCCGCCACGCCCACCGATCTTGGGTACCGTACGCCCGCCGCCGGCCCGGCACCACCGGAGGGCGAGCGGAGGCGGTCAGACCGTGAGCAGGGTCTTGCCGATCGCCGACCGGTCCTCCAGCGCGCGGTGCGCGTCCGCGGCGCGGTGCAGCGGGAAGGTCTGCCCGATCAGCGGCCTGATCCGCCCCGCCGCCGCCGCGTCGAGGGCGGCCCGCAGGTACCGGCGGGCCCGGTCCGGCGGGAACTGGAGGTCGGTGATGCCGGTGACGGTGATCGCGCGGGACCGGGCGGCGTCCGCGTCGGGCACCGCGAACGCCCCCGCCGGGGTGCCGTGCGCGGAGAACCGCCCGCCGGAGCGCACCAGGTCGAACGCCGCGCGGCCGTAGTCGCCGCCCGCCCCGTCGAAGACCACGTGCAGGTCGCCGGTGGCCGACCGGACCCGGTCGGTCCAACCCGGCTCGGAGTAGTCGACCAGCACGTCGGCGCCGAGCCGGCGTACCGCGTCGAGCTTGGCCGCGCCCCGGGCCGCCGCGACGACGAATCCGCCGGCGGCGCGTACCTCCTGCACCAGCAGGGCGCCCAGCCCGCCGGCGGCGGCGGTGACCAGCACCCGGTCACCGGCGCCGACCGGCACCAGGTCGAGCAGCCCGAACGCGGTCACCCCGTCGTGCAGCAGGGCCGCCGCGTCCGGCAGGGGGACCCCGGCGGGTACCGGCACGATGTTGTCGGCCGGCACCACGGTCCGTTCCAGGTAGCCGCCGCGCTCGTCGGTGGAGGTGACAACCCGCCGGCCGAGCCAACCCGGGTCGACGTCCGCGCCGACCGCACCGACCGTGCCCGCCACCCCGAACCCCGGCCGGTACGGCGGGCGGACCGGGAACCACTCGCCGCCCTCGCCGCGCCGGATGGCCGTCTCCACCCAGAGCACGTCCGCGACCGTCACCTCGACCAGGACCTCGCCCGGGCCGGGCGCCGGCTCCGGCGCCTCGGTCAGCGCCAGCACCTCCGGCTCCCCGAACGCCGTCACCTCGATGACCCGCATGGCATCCCTCCACATCGCTCGTCGCTGTGATCAGCCTCTGAGGTGAAGCGGGGTTGAGGTCAACGGACGGTGCCGTGACGTGCCTTACCCGTCAGGGTTGTCCGGGTCGAGGTTCCGCTCGCGCAGCAGCGCGTCCAGCTTCGCCTCGATCCGCTCGTCGGACTCGCGGGACTGGGAGGAGCCCCAGTAGTAGAACAGCGCCAGCCCGGCCGCTTGCCAGATCAGCTGGAGGAACTCGGACTGCCAGTTCTCCAGGGTGCTGGCCAGGAACTGCGGCAGGAACTCGCTCCAGGCGAAGGACTGGCCGTGCTGAGCCGCCTGGTTGCTCTCCACGGTGGCCTGAAAGGCGAACTGGCCGGCCCAGGACAACAGGAAGAGCACCCCGGTGACCAGCGCGAACGCGTACGCCCTGGGCCACCTCGGCCGGTGGAACGGCGGTCCCTCGGCCCGGGGGCGTCGGGGGCGCGCCCTCCGGGCGTCGGACCTGGACCCGGACGGACCCGCGTCCGACGCCGTCGTGGTGTCGGCCATCACGATCCCCCTCTCGACGAATCCCAGGTCAGGCATATGCCCCAGGCGGGTCGCGCCGAAACGGTGCGCCGGACGGGCCCTCACCAGTCCCTGCCCGCCGGCCTGCTCGCGCTGGCCGTCGGCGCCTTCGGCATCGGGCTCACCGAGTTCGTGATCATGGGCCTGCTGCCGCAGGTGGCCGCCGACTTCGCGGTCACCGAATCGGTCGCCGGGTGGCTGATCTCCGGCTACGCGCTCAGCGTCGCCGTCGGCGGGGTCGCGCTGACCGCCGCGGTCACCCGGCTGCCGCGCAAGCCGGTACTGCTCGGCCTGATGGTGCTCTTCATCGTGGGCAACCTGCTCTCCGCGATCGCCGACGACTACGCCGTGATGATGACCGGCCGGGTCGTCGCCGCGCTCTGCCACGGCGCGTTCTTCGGCATCGGCGCAGTGGTGGCCGCCGGGCTGGTCGCGCCGGCCCGGCGGGCCGGCGCGATCGCGCTGATGTTCGCCGGCCTCACCGTCGCCAACGTGCTCGGCGTGCCGTTCGGCACCTTCCTCGGCCAGCACCTCGGCTGGCGCGCCACGTTCTGGGCGATCACCGGCATCGGCGTGGTCGCCCTGGCCGGCCTGGCGCTGCTCGTCCCCGCCCGGACCGCCGGCAGCCAACCGGCCGGCGGACTGCGGGGCGAGCTGCACGCCTTCACCCACCCGCAGGTCTGGCTGTCGCTGGTCGTCACGGTGCTCGGCTTCGGCGGCATGTTCGGCGCCTTCACCTACATCGCGTACACCCTCACCGAGGTCAGCGGCTTCGCCACCGGCACGGTGCCGTGGCTGCTGGTGCTCTTCGGGGTCGGGCTGTTCGCCGGCAACCTGCTCGGCGGGCGCGCGGCCGACGTGTCGCTGCACCGCACGCTGGTCACCGTGCTCGGCGCACTCACCGCGGTGCTCGCCGGCTTCGCGCTGACCGCCGGCAGCCAGGTGCTCACCGTGGTCTCGCTGCTGCTGATGGGGGCCTTCGGCTTCGCCACCGTCCCGCCGTTGCAGATGCGGATCATGCGGTACGCGCACGCGGCGCCGACCCTCGCCTCCGGGGCCAACATCGCCGCGTTCAACGTGGGCAACGCACTGGGCGCCTGGGTCGGCGGGGTGACCATCTCGGCCGGGCTCGGCTACACCGCCCCGATCTGGGCGGGCGCGGTCGTCACCCTGGCCGGCCTCGGCGTGCTGCTGGGAGCGATCCGGCTGGCCCGCCGCGCGGCCGGTCACCGGGCCGCGGCGCCGGAGCTGGTCGACACCACGGCCTGACGCGACCCGAGGGGGTGGGCCCGCAAGTCCGACCCACCCCCTCACCGACCATCGCATCGCCAGTCGCTCGCAGTTGCAAACTCATGGCAAGAAGGTCTGGACAGCGCTCCCCAGCTGTAACTACTCTCAGCGGCATGACTCCTTACCTCACGAACGCCGCGGCCTGGCAGGAGAGCTGGGACCGCCAGCAGGAGGCGTACCTGCCGGACCGGGAGCACCGGCTCGCCGCGATGCTCGACGCCGTCGACGCGATCCGCGACGGCGACCGGATCCGGCTGCTCGACCTGGCCGGCGGAACCGGCACCATCAGCGCCCGCGCGCTGCGGCGCTTCCCAGGCGCCGAGGTGACCCTGGTCGACCTCGACCCGGCGCTGCTCGCCCTCGCCCGCGCCTCGCTGGGCGAGCGGGTCGCCATCGTCACCGCCGACCTAGGCCGGCCGGACTGGGCCGCCGCGCTGCCGCACCGCGACTACGACGCCGTCCTCACCGCCACCGCGCTGCACTGGCTGCCGGCCGAGCGGCTCACCCGGCTCTACGCCGAGCTGCGCGACCTGCTGCGCCCCGGCGGGATCCTGGTCAACGCCGACCACATGCCCGACGACGGGCTGCCGGAGCTCACCAAACGCCTGCTCGACCGGGCGCGGGACCGGCGGGAGGCCCGGTACGCCGCCGGCGCCGCCCTGTCCTGGTCGCAGTGGTGGGAGCGGGCCGCCGCCGACCCGGCGCTCGGTCCGCTGGTCGAGCAGCGCCACGCCATCTACCCCACCGGGCACAGTCCCGAGTGGAACCCCCCGGTCTCCTGGCACCTCGCGGCCCTGACCGCCGCCGGCTTCGCCGAGGTCGGCACCGTGTGGCGCGGCGCCGCCGACGCCGCCGTGGCCGGGGTGCGCTGACCCGCGTCCCCGCCAGGCGCCCGTGGCCGGGGTGCGCTGACCGCGCGGCACGGGACCCGCGCAGGGGCGCCCCGGCGGGCGGATATGCTACACCCGGAGCCCCGGAGGCTCCCGGCGGTGGGGCCCGCCGTCCGGCCGGAACCGGCCGGAGAACCGCGACACCGCTCGCCGACGGTCCCTGCCAGTGGCGCCCGTCCTGGTGGGAGGACCCGTGTCGGAACCCTTCGAGCCGCGCGTCGACCCCGACGTCGACCTGCGCGTACCCGCCGACCGGGCGGAGCTGGCCGCGCACCCGGCGGCGGTGCTCGCCGCCGTCGCCGCCGGCGGCGCGCTCGGCGCCCTGGCCCGGGCCGGCCTCCAGCACGCGTTCCCGTCCGCCCCGGCCGCGTTTCCGTGGGCGACCTTCGGCGTCAACCTCTCCGGTTGCCTGCTGATCGGCGCCCTGATGGCGCTGCTCGCCCGGCACGGCTCGGGGCGGCCACTGCTGCGCCCGTTCCTCGGGGTGGGCGTGCTGGGCGGCTACACCACCTTCTCCACATACGCCGTGGACGCGCACCAGGCGCTGGTCGCCGGCGCGCCGGGCACCGCCCTGGCGTACCTGGGCGCGACCGTGGCCGGCGCGCTGGCCGCCGTCTGGCTCGGCGACGCGCTCACCGGCCGGCTACTCGGCGGCCGGGCCACCCTGGCCGGCCGGCGGGTCGCCGGCGGCCCGGCCGACGGGGGTGACCGGTGACGGTGCTACTCATCGCGCTCGGCGCGGCCATCGGCGCGCCGCTGCGCTACCTCACCGACCGGGCGGTGCAGGCCCGGCTCGGCTCGGCCTTCCCCTGGGGCACTCTCACCGTCAACGTGGTCGGGTCGCTGCTGCTCGGCCTGCTGGTCGGGCTGCCGGTCGGCCCGCGGCTCGGCGCGCTGCTCGGCACCGGCCTCTGCGGCGCCCTGACCACGTACTCCACCTTCGGCTACGAGACGCTGCGGCTGGCCAGGGCGGGCGACCGGCTGCCCGCCCTGGCCAACGCCGTGCTCAGCGTCACCGCCGGCCTGGCCGCCGCCACGGCCGGGTACGCCCTGGCCCGGGCCGCGACCGGCTGACCCGGGGTCAGCCCGGCGGGCGGAGCTCCACCACCGGGCCGACCACGAAGACCGCCGGCGGGTGGATCCCCTCCCGCGCCGCCAGCGCGCCGACCTCGTCGAGCCGCGCGGGCACCGACCGCTGGTCGGGGTGACCGGCGTCCTGGACCACCAGCACCGGGGTGTCCGGGACGCGGCCGTGCTCCAGCAGCACCGCGGCGATCTTGGCGATGGTGTCCACCGCCATCAGCAGCACCAGGGTGCCCCGAGCCCGGCCCAGCGACGCCCAGTCGACCAGCGAGTCGGGGTGCCCCGGCGGCAGGTGACCGGAGACGACGGTGACCTCGTGCGCCACCCCCCGGTGGGTGACCGGAACGCCGGCCAGGGCCGGCGCGGCGATCGCGCTGCTCACCCCGGGAACCACGGTCACCTCCACCCCCGCCGCCACGCACGCCTGCACCTCCTCGTGGCCGCGACCGAAGACGTACGGGTCACCGCCCTTGAGCCGGACCACCCGCCTGCCGGCGCGGGCGTGCGCCACCAGGGTCGCGTTGATGGCGTCCTGTCCCATCGACGGTCCCCGGGGCACCTTGGCCGCGTCGACTACCTGCACGCCGGGGCGCAGCCCGGCGAGCAGCCCCCGGGGGGCGAGCCGGTCGACCACGACCACGTCAGCCGCGTCGAGCAGCGCCTGCCCTCGAACGGTGATCAGGTCGTCCGGCCCGGGCCCGCCGCCAACCACCGCGACGTGGCCCCGCCGCGGCCCGTGGTCGTGGCCGTGGTCGTGCCCGTGGCCGCGTGCGTGGTCGTGGCCGCGTGCGTGGTCGTGGCCGCGTGCGTGGTCGTGGCCGCGTGCGTGGTCGTGGCCGCGTGCGTGGTCGTGGCCGTGCTCGTGGGCGTGGTGATGGTGGTGGTGGCCGCCGACCGGGTCGTCGGGGTGGTCGTGCGGGGTCTGCGGCCGGCCCACCTTGTCGGCGAACCCCGGCAGCGCCACCCGGTACGCGCAGGTGTCGCAGTTCATCCGGATGTCCCCGCGCAGCGCCTCGGCGTGCCGTTCGAGCACCAGGTCCGCCAACGCGTCGCAGTCGCCGATCACGTCGGCCACGCGCACGTCCAGCTCGGCGTGGGCGGCGGCGTACGCGACCGACTGGGCCACGATCCGGTCCGGCAGCACCCCGGCGAACAGGAAGTACGGGGCGACCACGACGCGCCGGGCGCCGAGCCGGCGCAGCCGCTCCAGCACCGCCGGCACGGACGGCTCGGCGAGGGAGACGAACCCCGGCTCGACGCCGGCGTAGCCGCGCCCCTCCCAGAGCAGCCGGGCCACCTTGGCCACCTCGGCGTTGGCGTCCGGGTCGGTGGAGCCGCGGCCGATCAGCGCCACCCAGGTGCCGGCCCGGTCCGCGCCGGCCAGCGCGGCATCGATCCGCTGCTCCAGCACGGCGTGCAGCAGCGGGTGCGGGCCGAGCGGCCGGCCGTAGCGGTACCCCAGACCGGGGTGGCGCCGCTGCTCGCGGGCCATCGCGGCGGGGATGTCGCCCTTGCCGTGCCCGGCGGCGGTGAGCACCAGCGGCAGCGCCACCAGGCTCCGGTGCCCCCGCCGCACCAGCGCGCCGACCGCGTCGGTGAGCGGCGGGCGGGACAGCTCGATGAAGCCGCCCTCGACGTCGCCGACGGCGCCGGCCGCCCGGTGGCGGACCCGCTCGACGAGCGCGGCGAACTGGTCGACGCCGGCCGTGCTGCGGGTGCCGTGCCCCACGATGACCAGGGCGCTCACCGCTGCACCTCCGTGTACAGGAGGGCGTTGACGGCGGCGGCGGCGACCGCCGAACCGCCCTTCTCGCCCCGGTTGGACACCCCGGGCAGGCCGCTGGCCCGCAGCGCCGCCTTCGACTCGGCGGCGCCGACGAAACCGACCGGCAACCCGACGAC
This sequence comes from Micromonospora deserti, assembly GCF_003236335.1. Lineage (GTDB taxonomy): Bacteria > Actinomycetota > Actinomycetes > Mycobacteriales > Micromonosporaceae > Micromonospora > Micromonospora deserti. The sequence continues at coordinate 9,707 of NZ_POUB01000057.1, read as the reverse complement.
CAGCGCCGGGCTGGCGTCCAGGCCGATCAGTTCGGCCAGCGCGGTCGGCGCGCAGCCGACCACCCAGACCGCGCCGGGGCCGACCCGGTCCAGGGCGATCCGCACCGCCGCCGCGGAGCGGGTGATCCCCGCCGCGCGGGCCAGCTCGGCGGCGGCCGGCTCGGCGACCGGGCAGACGCTGTCCCGCCCGGTGATTCCGGCGGCGACCATCGCCACGTCGGTGACCACCGGCGCGCCGGCGCGCAGCGCGGCGAACCCGCCGGCCAAGGCCGCCTCGTCGCAGACCAGGTCGGTGACGTAGTCGAGGTCGGCGCTGGCGTGCACCACCCGCTCGGTGACCGCGCGGGTCAGCGGCGGCAGGTGGCTCAGGTCGACCCGCTCGCGCAGGATCCGGTACGACTCCCGCTCGATCGGGTGCACCAGCCGGCTCACCGCGGCACCTCGACCGGCGCCGGGTCGACGGCCCCGCCATAGCGGCGGTCGTAGCCGCGCAGCTTCCACAGCGCCACCGCGCCGGCCCAGGCGAGCACGAAGAGCACCACGACGGCGTAGCCGAGCTGCTCGAAGTGGTCGGCGACGGAGGCGTAGCCGGCCAGCACGGACAGCCCCAGGTGGTCGGCGAGCAGGCCGGCCGCGTAGACGCTGGCGACCACGCCGCCGACCAGTACGGTCATCGCGGTGGTGGCCAGGTTGTAGTAGAGCCGCCGGGCCGGGTGCCGGTACGCCCACGAGTAGGCGCGGCTCATCAGCAGGCTGTCCGCGGTGTCCATGGCGGACATCCCGGCGGCGAAGAGCAGCGGCAGGGTGAGCAGCGCCAGCACCGGCAGCCCGCCCGCCGCGGCGGTGCTGGCGGACAGCGCGAGCAGGGTGACCTCGCTGGCCGTCTCCAGGCCCAGGCCGAAGAGGAACCCGACCGGCGCCATGTGCCAGGAGGAGCGCACCAGCGAGCGCGCCCGGGAACCGAGGACGCGCTGCACCAGGCCACGGTTGAGCAGGTGCAGGTCCAGCTCCCGCTCGTCGAGGTCGCCGTGGCGCAGCCGCCGCCAGAGCCGGGCCAGACCGGCCAGCACCGCCGCGTTGAGCACCGCGACCAGGGCCAGGAACACGGTGGCGGTGACGATCGCGACGGTGGCGCCCAGCTCGCGGGCCTCCACCAGCCCCGGGCCGGTGAGGTTGGCCGAGGCGAGCCCCACCACCAGGGCCAGCAGCAGCACCACCGCGCTGTGCCCGAGGGCGAAGAAGAAACCGACGCCGACCGGGCGCCGGCCGCGCAGCAGCATCAGCCGGGTGGTGTCGTCGATCGCGGCGATGTGGTCGGCGTCGAAGGCGTGCCGCACCCCCAGCACGTACGCGAGGGTGCCGGCCCCGGCGAGGCCGCCCGCCGCCGCCGGCTGATCGTTCCAGTACAGGTAGAGGCTCCAGCCGGCGACGTGCAGCACGGCGACGGCGAGCACGATGCCGCCGAGGCGGGCCCGTTCGGCCCGGCTCCACCGGCCGGCCGGGGGTGCGGCGCTGACCGCGGTCGAACTCATCGGATTCCTCCACTGTGGTCGATACCGGTGACGCGGATGGCGTCCACCGGGCAGATCTCCAGGCACTCCAGGCAGCCGGTGCAGCGGTCGTCGCGCACGACGAGCCCGCCGGCGACCGGCCGGATCGCGTGTGTGGGGCAGGTGAGCAGGCAGGCGCCGCAGCCCTGGCAGGCGCCGATGGTCACGGCCGCCATCGGTACCCCCGGGGGGTGACCATCCGGCCGCCGACGATCCGGGTCCGGCTGCTGCCGACCACCACCACGCTGTACATGTCGACCACCGCCGGGTCGAGGGTGGCCAGGGTGGCCAGGTGCACCTGTTCGCCGGCCCGGCTGGCGTTGCGCACCACGCCGACCGGGGTGTCTGGCGGCCGGTGCGCGGCGAGGATCGCCATCGCGGCGCCGAGCTGCCAGTCCCGGGCCCGACTGCGCGGGTTGTACAGCAGCGCCACGAAGTCGCCCTCGGCGGCGGCGGCCACCCGCCGGGCGATGACCTCCCACGGGGTGTGCAGGTCGGACAGGCTCAGGTAGGCGTGGTCGTGGCCGAGCGGCGCGCCGAGCAGGGCACCGGCGGCGAGGGCGGCGGTCACCCCCGGTACGCCGACCACGTCGATCCGGTCGTCGGCGTACTCCAGGGCGGGGCTGGCCATCGCGTACACCCCGGCGTCGCCGGAGCCGACCAGGGCGACGGCGTGCCCGGCGGTGGCCTCAGCGACGGCTGCCCGGGCCCGGGCCTCCTCGGCGCCCAACCCGCTGGCCAGCACCCGGGTGCCCGGGCGCAGCAGGTCGCGCACCTGGTCGACGTACTGGTCGAGGCCGACCACCACCGAGGCCCGGCGCAGCTCGGCGACCGCGCGGGGGGTGCGCAGGTCGGCCGCGCCCGGGCCGAGGCCGACCACGGCCAGCCGGCCGCGCGGCGCGTGCCGGGCCACCGCGACCGTGGCCATCGCCGTCGCGGTCTTCGGCACCAGCAGCTCGGCGGCGCCGCCGAGCAGCGCGGCCGCCTCGGCGACGCTCGGCGTGCCGACCGCGGCCCGGACCACCTCGCTGGGGTGCGGCACGTCGACCGCCGCCAACTCCGCCGCCGGATACGTCACCAGCGGTACGCCGAGCGCGTCGGCGGTGGCGACGATGCCCGCCTCGTCGGCCTTGACGTCGGCGCTGGCCAGGTGGCGCAGGCTCGCCGGGCTGAGGTTGGCGGCGGCGAGCACCCGGTCCAGCAGCCCACGCACCTCGGCGGCGGGCACGCCCCGGCTCGCGCCGATTCCGGCGACCAGTGACGGAGGCCGCAGCACGGCGGTCCGGTCGTCCAGCGGCACCAGCCGGTCGGTGACCAGCAGCTGGTACCCGCCCTCGGCCCGCCCGGCCACGCCGGACCCGGCCGGCGTCTCAGGCCCGGCCGGCACGGGGTGGACGTTCTCCGGCAGCGCGGGCAGCGGCCAGGTGGCGTCGGCGACCAGCCGGACCGGCTCGCCGTCCAGAATGGCCCGGGACACCGCGGCGACCGCCCCCTCGACCGGCCAGCCGAGGGTGTCCAGGCCGGGCAGGCCGGCCGCGTCGGTGGCGGTGGTGACCACCGGGGTGGCGTCGAGCAGCGCGCCGACGGTGGCGGCAAGCTCGTTGGCGCCTCCGGCGTGCCCGCCGAGCAGCGCCACCGCGTGCCGGGCCGCCTCGTCCACCACCACCACGGCCGGGTCGGTGTGCTTGTCGCGCAGCAGCGGCGCGAGGATCCGCACCACCGCGCCGGTGGCCAGGAAGGCCACCACCGCGTCGCAGTCCGCCCACGCGGTCCGCAGCGCGTCGGCCGTGCTGTCGGCCTCGACGAGACGGGCGTGCGGCCAGACGTCGGCCACGGTACGGGCGTGCCGGCGGCCGGCGGCGGTGGCGGCGACCAGTCCGATCTGGGTCACGAGGGCTCCCCGGTGAGGACGACCACCGGGTTGGTGGCCGCGAGACGGACCGACCCGCCAGGCAGGTCGGCGAGGCGGGCGGCGGAGAGCTGGACGCCCTGCACCGTGTAGCCGGTGTCGCGCAGCAGGCGGACCGCCGGGGCGACCCGGTCCAGCGCGGCGAGGGTGACCACCACCCGCCCGGGCCGGCGGTTGGCCACGGCGGTGAGGACGTCCAGCCCGCCGCCGCCCACGAAGACCGCGTCCGGTTCGGGCAGCCCGGCCAGCGCCCCCGGGGCCCGGCCGGGCACCACCCGCACGTCGACCGCGTGCCGGGCGGCGTTCGCCCGGATCAGCTCGACCGCGCCCGGGTCCCGCTCGACGGCGATCACCGCCGCGCCGAGCAGGGCGCACTCGACGCCCACCGCGCCGCTGCCCGCGCCGACGTCCCAGACCAGCCGGCCCAGCCGGGGGCACAGCCGGGCCACCGCGAGGGCGCGCACCTCCGACTTGGTGATCATGGAATCGCGGTGCGCGTACGCGGACTCGGGCAGCGCCCAGCCGCCGGCCGGCGCGGCGGCCGGCTGGTTGTCGGCCCGCATCCCGGCGGCCGGCGCGGCGGCCCGCGGCACGGCTCCCGGCACCGGGTCGGCCGTGGCCGGGACGGCGAGGCTGAGCAGCACGTGCGGGTCGGCCCAGCCCCGGCGGGCGGCCGCCTCCGGGGTGGTCTCGGTGATCCGCTCGTCGTCGGTGCCGAGGTGCTCGGCGATCACCAGACGGCGGGACCAGCCGGCCAGCCCGGCGCCGATCTCGGCGGCCCCGGCACCGGGCGCGGTGAGCACCGCCACCGCCGGCAGCGCGCGGCAGGCGTTCAGCGCCGGCCGGGGATCCCGCCCGTGGGCGGTCACCACGGCGGCGCCGTCCCAGGGCAGCCCGGCACGGGCGAACGCGGCGGCGACGCTGGAGACCGCCGGCAGCACCCGCAGCGGCAGCCCGGCGGCCCGCAGCCGGCGGACGATGCCGAACAGCCCCGGGTCGCCGCTGGCCAGCACGACGGCGGGCGTCCCGGCGGCGACGGCGGCGACGAGCCGGTCCAGCGCCGGGGCGAGCGGGCCGAGGGTGACGGTCGGGCAGCCTGCCGGCAGGGTCACGGCGGCCAGGTGCCGGGCCGCCCCGACCACCAGCCCGGCGCAGGCCAGCGCCGGGGCGGCGGCGGGATGCGGCGGCGCACCGGCCGCGTCCATGCCGAGCACGGTCACCCCCGTCACGCCGACCACCGGCCACTGGAGGCGACCAGCCGAGACCCGGCGAAGTCGACCATCGCCACGTCGACGGCGACCCGGTGCCCGGCGAAACGGAGCAGCACCTGGCGGACCCGGCCACAGAGCAGGTCACCGGCGGCACCGAGCAGCCCGGCGTCCTCCCACAGCTCGTACGCGTGCCGCCCGGTGTTCGCCTCCCCGACGGCGGCGACCAGCTCGGGCGACCCGCCGGCCTCGGCGGTGACCGCGCCGAGCAGCGACAGGTCCACCGCGGACCGGGTGTAGTGGGTCATCAGCACGCCGGCGGCGAGTTTTGCCAGCTTGCCGGCCATCCCGACGAAGACGACGCCGGTCAGCCCGTCGGCGACGGCGGCGGTGACCGCCGCGCCGGTGAAGTCGCCCACCTCGACGAAGCAGACCTCGGGCAGCTCCGGCAGCAGCGCCCGGGCGGCCCGCTCGGTCCGCCCTCCGGTGCACAGCACGACGGTCCGCTCGCCCTGGGCGGCCATCACCTGCACCGCCTGCACGACGCTGGCCCGCCAGGAGGCGGTGGAGAAGGGCCGGACGATCCCGGTGGTGCCGAGGATCGAGATGCCGCCGAGGATGCCGAGCCGCCGGTTGGTGGTCTTCCGGGCCATGATCTCGCCTCGGGGGACGCTGATCACCACCCGGACGCCGATGCGGGTCAGATCGACCACCTCGCCGACCGCCTCGATGATCATGCGGCGGGGAGTCTCGTTGATCGCCGGGCCACCGACCGCCAGGCCGAGCCCGGGCTTGGTGACCGTGCCGACGCCGGGGCCGCCGTGCAACCGCAGCCCCGGCGAGTCCCGCCAGCGCACGGTTGCGGTCAGCTCGGCGCCGTGGGTGACGTCCGGGTCGTCACCGGCGTCCTTGACCACCACCGCCTCGGCCCGCACCGCCGGCTCCAGCTCGCAGCGCGCGACCGGAAACCGCACCCGCCGCCCGGCGGGCAGCCCGATCTCCACCTCCCGCTGCGGGGCGCCGGTGAGCAGGGCGGTCACCGCGGCCTTCGCCGCCGCCGTCGCGCAGGCGCCGGTGGTCCAGCCGGTCCGCAACGCGGTGGGCCGGACCTTCGCGGTACGCGGCAGGTCCGGCTCGCGCAGCGGCGGCTCGGCGTACGTCATGCCGGGCGCCCGTCCCCCGCAGTGCCGGCCGGGCCGGTGGTCCGGGCGCGGCGCAGCTCGGCGCGGGCGCCCGGCTCGGCCCGACGAAAGGTGTGGAAGTGCCCGGGGTGGTAGAGGTGCGAGCGGGTGCCGGCGGCGGCCAGCGCCGGACCGACCAGGAACAGGGTGTGCTTCCAGAGCTTGTGCTCCTTGACCGTCGCCTCCAGCGTGCCGACGGTGCAGCGCACCACCAGCTCGTCCGGCCACGTCGCCTGGTACGCCACCACCGCCGGGGTGTCGGCCGGGTAACCGCCGGCCAGCAGCTCGGCCTGCACCTGGCCGGAGCGGGCGGCGGAGAGGAAGAGCGCCATGGTGGTGCCGTGCCGGGCGAAGTCCCGGACCCGCTCCCCCGGCGGCATCGGCGTCCGGCCGCCCTCCAGGCGGGTGAGGATCACCGACTGGGCGACCTCGGGGATGGTCAGCTCCCGGCCGACGAGCGCCGCGACGGCGGTGAACGAGGAGACGCCGGGCACGATCTCGACGTCCAGGCCCAGCCCTCGGCACAGGTCGAGCTGCTCCTGCACCGCGCCCCAGAGCGCGGGGTCGCCGGAGTGGATCCGCGCCACCCGCAGCCCCTCGGCGGCAGCCCGCCGGTAGAGCGGCAGCACCCCCTCGATCGGCAGCTGCGACGAGTCGATGATCTCGGCGCCGGGCCGGGCGTGGTCGAGCACGTCGGCGTGCACCAGGCTGGCCGCCCAGATCACCACGTCGGCGGCCCCGATCACCCGGGCGGCCCGCAGGGTCAGCAGGTCCGCCGCGCCGGGGCCGGCCCCGACGAACCAGACCTTCCCGCTGGTGCTCACAGTTTCCCTCCTCGCCGGTCCCGGCGGGCCGGGACCAGCAGCGTCGACAGGTACGGCAGGTCGTCGGCGGCGTCGGTGACCGGGCCGATCCGCTCGCCGGGCAGGCCGAGCGCCCGGCCCAGCACGGCGTCGGCGAGCCGACCCCGGCGGCGCAGCTCCGCCACCAGCTCGGGGTGCCGCCGCCAGCCCTTGTAGGCGACGACCGTGCCCGGGCCGGCGAGCGCGTCGGCGAAGAGCGCCAGCCCGGCGGTCGCCGGCAGCAGGGTCAGCGGTTCCCGGCCCTCGCAGAGCGGGATGCCGCTGCGCGCGGCGAGCTCCTGCATCGCGGTGATGCCGGGCACCGTGCCGGTGCGGACACCGGGGCGCAGCGCGCGCACGGTCTGCGCCAGGTAGCCGAAGGTGGAGTAGACGTTCGGGTCGCCGATGGTGGCGAAGGCGATCGCGCGGGCGCCGCCGTCGAACGCGGCGACGACCGCCGCGGCGGCGGAGTCCCAGGCGCGTTCCCGACGGGCGGTCACCCCGCCCCGGTCGTCCAGGGCGAACGGCAGCCGGCGCAGCCGGTCGGGCGCGACGTGCGCCGCGACGGTGGCCTCGGCCCGCCCAGGAGCGGCGGCGCCGTCGGCGGCGGAGCGGTCCATCACCGGTACGACCACCAGGTCGGCCTCGCGCAGCACCCGCACCGCCCGGAGGGTGAGCAGTTCCGGGTCGCCCGGCCCGACCCCGACGCCGGTCAGCGTCGCGCCGGCCGGGGCGGCCCCCGCGGCCGGTGCGGGCCGGACCGGTGCCGGACCGCCGGCGGGCGTCGCGCCGGCCGGGGCGGGCCCGGCAGCGGGCGTCGACCCGGTCACCGGCTCGCCGCCTCGACCAGCCGGCGCGCCGCCCCAGGGTGGCCGGCCCAGTGGGTGTGCAGGTAGGAGGCGTGCACCCGGCCGGCCACGAAGCCGTGCGCGGCGCCGTCCCAGCGCCACGCCGGCCGGTCGCCGTGCCCCGGGTCGGTGACGGTGCGGTGGAACTCGTGGCCGCGTACCGGCTCGCCGGCCGGGGCCAGCGGGGAGTCGGTGGCGGCGACGGCGTCACGGTAGCCGAGGGTGAGCCGGCCGGTCATCCGGGCGGTGAGGTCCAGCCGGCCGCACATCGGCGCGCCGTCCAGGGTGCGGCCGAGGTAGAGCAGGCCGGCGCACTCGGCGACGATCGGGCCGTCGAAGTCGGCCAGCTCGGCGCGGAGTGGGTCGTTGCCGGCCAGCTCCGCCGCGTACGCCTCGGGGAAGCCGCCGCCGATGACCACCGCGCCGGTGCTGGCGGGCAGGGCCGGGTCGCGCAGCGGGTCGAAGGGGGCCACGGTGGCGCCGGCGGCAGCGAGCAGCTCGGCGGTCTCGGCGTACGAGAAGGTGAAGGCCGGCCCGCCGGCGACCGCGACCACCGGCCGATCGGCGCGCACCGGGCCGCCCACGGCGGTGGTCGGGTCCCAGGCCGGCGCGGTCAGCGGCGGGGCGGTACGCGCCAGCTCGAGCACCGCGTCCAGATCCACGGTGGACTCGACCAGGGCGGCCAGGGCCGCGACGATCGCAACCGACTCCGGCGCCCGCTCGGCGACCGGCACCAGCCCGAGGTGACGCGACGGCGCGGCCACCTCGGCGGCGCGGCTGACCGCCCCGAGCACCGGTACCCCCACCTCGGCGAGCGCGTCGCGCAGCAGCGACTCGTGCCGGGGCGAGCCGACCCGGTTGAGGATCACCCCGCCGATGCGCACCCCGGGGTCGAACGCGGCCATGCCGAGCGCGAGCGCGGCGGCCGAGCGGCCCTGCGCGGTGGTGTCCAGCACCAGCAGCACGGGCGCGTCGACCAGCCGGGCGACATGGGCGGTGGAGGCGTAGCCGCGCCGGCCGACCGCCCCGTCGTGCAGGCCCATCACCCCCTCCACCACGGCGATGTCGGCCGGGGTCGGCACGCTCGCGCCGTGCCGCAGCAACGGCGCTATCCGCTCCTCCCCGACCAGCCACGGGTCGAGGTTGCGGCCCGGCCGGCCGGCGGCGAGCGCGTGGTAGCCGGGGTCGATGTAGTCGGGGCCGACCTTGTGCGGACTGACGGCCAGCCCACGGCGGCGCAGCGCGGCGAGCAGTCCGGTGGTCACGGTGGTCTTGCCGTGCCCGCTGGCCGGCGCGGCGACGACCACCCGGGGCAACGCCCACGGCGTCACCGGCTCGGTGCCCGGGTGCCCGGCCGGCGCGGTGGGGCCGTCGGGGCGCCGCTGGTCGGTACGGCGGGCCGGACCGGTCACCACTCGATCCCCTTCTGGCCCTTCTGGCCGGCGTCCATCGGGTGCTTGACCTTGGTCAGCTCGGCCACCAGGTCGGCGGCGGCGACCAGCCGCGGGTCCGCGTTCCGTCCGGTGATCACCACGTGCTGGAAGCCGGGACGGTCGGCGAGGGTGGCGACCACCTCGTCCACGTCCACCCAACCCCACGCCATCGGGTAGGTGAACTCGTCGAGCACGTACAGGCCGTAGCGCTCGGCGGCCAGGTCGCGCTGGATCTGCCGCCAGCCCTCCAGGGCGTCGGCGGCGTGGTCGGCCGCGCCGCCGCGCTGGATCCAGGACCAGCCCTCGCCCATCTTGTGCCAGGCCACCGGGGCGCCCTGGCCGGTGCGCGCGTGCACCTCGCCGAGCGCGCGGAAGGCGTTCTCCTCCCCCACCCGCCACTTGGCGCTCTTGACGAACTGGAACACCCCGATCGGCAGCCCGGCGGTCCAGGCCCGCAGCGCCAGCCCGAACGCCGCCGTCGACTTACCCTTCATCTGTCCGGTGTGGACGACCAGCAGCGGCCGGTTGCGCCGCTGCCGGGTGGTCAGCCCGTCGGCGGGCACGTGGGACGGCTTCCCCTGCGGCATCAGGCGACGCTCCTTGTCTGTCGGGCTTCCGCTCCGGCTGGCGTGATCGTGCGGTTCGTGCCCCGACCGGGTGCGCGTTCGCCCGGCAGGCCGGCGCCGAGAGGGCCGGATCCCGGTGGTGGGGTGGGGCGGGTGGCGAGGTCGACGAG
>NZ_POUB01000577.1 GCF_003236335.1 Micromonospora deserti | reverse complement strand
TTGACAACGTGCGACCAACAACTGCGACCTTGAAGCCATCATCTGCTAAACGCTTAGCGATTGCTTCACCGATACCTTGTCCTGCGCCAGTAATAAATGCTACATCACTCATGTTAGTTACCTCTCAAATAACAAATTCCTAAATAAAATACCTCTTGCTCATTACTACACAAATAATGATACAACTTTACTTCCACTTTGTAAGCGTTATGGTTTTCACAAAATGAAACGACCGCAAAAAAAGCTCTAACAGTACTGTTAGAGCTTTTCTTATCTATTGTGCTGTGTAGCCACCATCGATCACGAATTCGGCACCAGTGGCAAACTTTGATTCTTCAGAAGCCAGGTAGACACAGATCCAAGCGATATCATCTGGTTCACCCATCCGTCCCATTGGTGTCTTCAAGCGTTGTGTCACGTAAGGTGCAACTGAGT
>NZ_POUB01000576.1 GCF_003236335.1 Micromonospora deserti | reverse complement strand
GAAGAAGTGTTTTAGATGAAATAGGATATTTTGATGAAGAACTTGTTAGAAATCAGGATGATGAAATAAATTATAGAGTTGTTAAAAATGGATATAAAATATTACTCTCTCCAGAAATTAAATCTTCCTATTATAGTAGGGATTCGTTGAAAAAATTATGGAGACAATATTTTCAATATGGATTTTGGAAAGTAAAAGTTATGCAAAAACATGGTAAAACGGCGTCTATAAGACATTTGGTACCTATGTCTTTTGTATTAACCAATATATTAGGATTTTTATTAGGAATCTTTTTTAAGCCTATTTTTATTTTATGGGTTATAGAATTACTGACTTATTTATTAAGTGATTTAATATTTTCTTATAGAGTCAGTAAAGATGAAAAAGGTGTGTTGAAATATATACCAATAATTTTTCCAATATTACATATTAGTTA
>NZ_POUB01000575.1 GCF_003236335.1 Micromonospora deserti | reverse complement strand
GCCTTTTTCTACGTACACTTTACCGTTAGCTTCGATGTCAAAAGATGCGGTTTCACCACGCAGGCGTTCCGGCACCAGTTCCATCTGCAGCTTGTTATCACGGATTTCAAAGATAACTTTTTCAAAGAACAGGTCGAGGATCTGCTCTGTGGTGTAGTTCAGGGCGCGCAGAATGATGGTCGCAGGCAGTTTACGGCGACGGTCGATACGTACGAACAGGTTGTCCTTCGGATCGAATTCGAAGTCCAGCCAGGAACCACGGTAAGGGATGATACGCGCGTTATACAGCACTTTACCCGAAGAGTGGGTTTTACCTTTGTCGGAGTCAAAGAAGACGCCCGGACTACGGTGCAGCTGGGAAACGATAACACGCTCAGTACCGTTGATAACAAAGGTACCGTTGTCTGTCATGAGCGGAATTTCGCCCATGTAGACTTC
>NZ_POUB01000574.1 GCF_003236335.1 Micromonospora deserti | reverse complement strand
ATCATATCCATCAGCCCGCTATAGACGCGGATACAGCCGTTAGCCATTGCAAAGGCGTTCACATCCTTCGCCATATACACTTTGTAATTCACCGGCTGACCGTTGATATTGTTGCCTAGCGCATTGGCAATAGTTGTCAGACGTTTAGCGTATTCGCTATTGGCTGGCGCAATCGTCGCCTTGCTGTCCATCTCCTGACATGCCTGATCGCTCAGGGCTTTCACCTGCGCATCACTCAAACTGTAAGCCTGAAAAGCTTCCGCTCCTGATGAAAGCAGTCCGTTGGAGTCCATATTCTGGCAACCGGTCAGTACCGTTGCCACGCTCATTGCTACCAATAAGGCGCGAATTTTCATGTTTTCTCTTCCGCACAAGGTCAGGATTATTCTAAAAATGCGCCGTTTGCAGGTGAATCGACGCTCAGTCTCAGTATAAGGA
>NZ_POUB01000573.1 GCF_003236335.1 Micromonospora deserti | reverse complement strand
TTATTGGAGTTCTTCTTTCATATTTAGCTTAATTCTTCAATCATTGCCCGTAAATGTTGCATTGATAATTCATAACCTAATAATTCCAAACTTTCTGGAAGTTCTGGTCCATGCATTTCATGGGTAATAGCAATTCGAATTGGCATCCAAAGTTTGCGACCCTTAATTCCAGTTTCCTTTTGAACCGCCTTAATATCTGCCAACATGTTAACTGTATCAAAGACTGGCAAATCACTGAATTGTTTTTCCAATGCTTTTAATACTGGAAGAGCATCATCCGTGGCCAATTCTTCTTTAGCCTCTTCATCGATATTTTCAGGACCATTAAAGAATAATTCTGTAAATTCAACAATTTGCGCTGTATAACTCATTTGACGCTTAAATAAGTTGATTAACTTACGTGCCCATTCTACCTTCATTGGTGCTGGGTTCTTTTC
>NZ_POUB01000572.1 GCF_003236335.1 Micromonospora deserti | reverse complement strand
CCCAACCCGCGGCCACAACGATTTGCGCGGTGTGCAACGCAGCCGCATCGCTGGCAAACGCGCGCGCGGTGCCGCGAAACATGTTGCGCGAGAACTGGTCGAGTACGACGATGCGCGCGATGGCTTCGAGCGGCGTATCCATCCAGGTGTCGGCGTCACCCGTGGAAAGCGCTTCCCACAGCGGCAGGAAACGGGCGCGGATCTCGGCATCGAACGCGTCGGACTTGGTGAACCACTCCGACCGTGCATCGATCAGCGGCGCGTTGCCGAACCAGAATGTGAGCACGTCGTCTGCCGTGGGCAAACCGATCATCGGGGTCTCCTCGAATATGTTCTTGTAGGGTGCGCTTTCGCGCGGCACCTTAGCGTTGCACGTTCCGCATCCAGTCGGCGGTCTGCCAGAACGCCTGCATCAGGCGCATCTGCAGGGCTTCGTCC
>NZ_POUB01000571.1 GCF_003236335.1 Micromonospora deserti | reverse complement strand
GCGTGAAACCACCGACAATCCACTGTACAAACGCCTGCTGGAAGAGATCGACGATAAAGCGCAAGCCGCGCAGTGGTTGTTGTTAGCCGAACGGCAGATGGATGAAGCGGCAGTCTTTACTATTCACGGTTTTTGCCAGCGCATGCTCAACCTGAATGCCTTTGAATCCGGCATGCTGTTTGAGCAGCAGCTGATTGAAGATGAGTCTCTGCTACGTTACCAGGCCTGCGCCGATTTCTGGCGTCGCCACTGCTACCCGCTGCCGCGTGAAATTGCCCAGGTCGTCTTTGAAACCTGGAAAGGGCCGCAGGCGTTACTGCGCGATATTAATCGTTATCTGCAAGGCGAAGCGCCGGTTATCAAAGCGCCGCCGCCCGATGATGAAACGCTGGCTTCCCGCCACGCGCAAATTGTGGCGCGTATTGATACGGTAAAACAG
>NZ_POUB01000569.1 GCF_003236335.1 Micromonospora deserti | reverse complement strand
GGCAGCGTCAGATGTGTATAAGGGACAGCCCCCCGCCACTCCCTCGCCGGCTCCGATCAACACGGAGGCGCGCGGCGTGCGGGGTTAACCCGTCTCTGGGTGCATCTGTTGCTGCCCGGACGACAACAGCTGCACCCAGTCGTGAACCTCCCCACTCGGTGGTGCTTGGGCGCAGACGGGCAGCTCGACAGCCCGGGACTCGGGCTGGGGAGAACGCCGGACCGGGCGAGCAGGCGGCACTGTGGCGGACGGCATGGCGGTGGGCCAGCACGGGTGTGGCGGGCAGCACCGCGGCGGGCAGGCGGCGAGGCGCCCCGCATCGGCGGCCCGCATCAGGCAGGACGTCAGGCAGGACGTCAGCGGGCGAGGATACGGTCAGGTGGGGGATGTACCCGACCGGGACCGGCGCCACCACACCAGGCCCCGGACTGCCAGCGCCACC
>NZ_POUB01000056.1 GCF_003236335.1 Micromonospora deserti | reverse complement strand
GCCCGACAGGGGTGCGGTGGGCGGGGCCGACCGGGCTGAGCTGGGGGAATGTGCGGGCGAGGGAAAGTGTCGTAGCTCAGGGCTAGAGTTGCCCGGGCGCCTTTCCTGCGTCCGCACAACCGCTCGGACCTGCCTCAGAGCGGACAGATCCGCCCTCATCTTCTGCACCCGGGAGTACACCGACCGTGGCCGACCGACTGATCATCCGTGGCGCCCGCGAGCACAACCTGCGTGACGTCAGCCTCGACCTGCCCCGGGACGCCCTGATCGTGTTCACCGGGCTCTCCGGGTCGGGCAAGTCGAGCCTGGCCTTCGACACGATCTTCGCCGAGGGGCAGCGCCGCTACGTCGAGTCGCTCTCCTCGTACGCCCGGCAGTTCCTCGGCCAGATGGACAAGCCGGACGTCGACTTCATCGAGGGTCTCAGCCCGGCCGTCTCGATCGACCAGAAGTCCACCTCCCGCAACCCGCGCTCGACCGTGGGCACCATCACCGAGGTCTACGACTACCTGCGGCTGCTCTTCGCCCGTGTCGGCGAGCCGCACTGCCCGGTCTGCGGTGAGCGGATCTCGCGCCAGACCCCCCAGCAGATCGTCGACCGGGTCCTCGGCATGGCCGAGGGCACCCGGTTCATGGTGCTGGCCCCGGTGGTCCGCGGCCGCAAGGGCGAGTACGTCGACCTCTTCGCCGAACTGCAGGCCAAGGGCTACGCCCGGGCCCGGGTCGACGGGGTGGTCCACCCGCTGACCGAGCCGCCCAAGCTCAAGAAGCAGGAGAAGCACACCATCGAGGTGGTCATCGACCGGCTCACCGTCAAGCCCAGCGCGAAGCAACGGCTGACCGACTCGGTCGAGGCCGCCCTGAGCCTCTCCGGTGGCCTGGTGCTGCTCGACTTCGTCGACCTGCCGGAGGATGATCCGGAGCGCGAGCGCCGCTATTCCGAGCACCTCGCCTGCCCCAACGACCACCCCCTCGCCATCGAGGATCTGGAACCCCGGGTCTTCTCGTTCAACGCCCCGTACGGCGCCTGCCCGGAGTGCACCGGGCTGGGCACCAAGAAGGAGGTCGACCCGGAGCTGGTGGTGCCCGACCCGGAGCGCACGCTGCGCGAGGGCGCGATCCAGCCCTGGTCGAACGGGCACAACCTGGAGTACTTCCTGCGGCTGCTGGAGGCGCTCGGCGAGGCCGAGCACTTCGACGTCGACACCCCCTGGCGGGCACTGCCGTCCCGGGCGCAGAAGACCATCCTGCACGGCTCCGGCGACCAGGTGCACGTGCGCTACCGCAACAAGTACGGCCGCGAGCGCTCCTACTACACCGGCTTCGAGGGCGTGGTGCAGTGGATCGAGCGCCGCCACTCCGACACCGAGTCGGACTGGTCGCGGGAGAAGTACGAGGGCTACATGCGGGACGTGCCCTGCGCGGCCTGCGGCGGCGCCCGGCTCAAGCCCGAGGTGCTCGCGGTGACCCTGGCCGGCCGGAGCATCGCCGAGGTCTGCAACCTGTCCGTGGGCGAGGCCGCCGAGCTGCTCGCCGGCATCGAGCTCACGGACCGGCAGAAGATGATCGCCGAGCGGGTGCTCAAGGAGATCAACGCCCGGTTGAGGTTCCTGCTCGACGTCGGCCTCGACTACCTCTCCCTGGACCGCCCGGCCGGCACCCTCTCCGGCGGCGAGGCGCAGCGCATCCGGCTGGCCACCCAGATCGGCTCGGGCCTGGTCGGGGTGCTCTACGTGCTCGACGAGCCGTCGATCGGTCTGCACCAGCGCGACAACCACCGGCTCATCGAGACCCTGGTCCGGCTGCGCGGGCTGGGCAACACCCTGATCGTGGTCGAGCACGACGAGGACACCATCCGTACCGCCGACTGGATCGTCGACATCGGCCCCGGCGCCGGCGAGCACGGCGGCCGGATCGTGCACAGCGGCTCGGTGCCGGCGCTGCTGGAGAACCCGGAGTCGATCACCGGGGCGTACCTCTCGGGTCGCCGGGAGATCCCGACGCCGAAGCGGCGGCGCCCGCAGACGCCGGGCCGGGAACTGATGGTGCACGGGGCGCGGGAGCACAACCTGCGCAACCTCACCGTGTCGTTCCCGCTCGGCCAGCTGATCGCAGTGACCGGGGTCAGCGGCTCGGGCAAGTCGACGCTGGTCAACGACATCCTGTACGCGGTGTTGGCCAACCAGATCAACGGCGCCCGGCTGGTGCCCGGCCGGCACACCCGGGTCGCCGGCCTGGAGCACGTCGACAAGGTCGTCGGGGTCGACCAGTCCCCGATCGGGCGCACGCCCCGGTCCAACCCCGCCACCTACACCGGCGTGTGGGACCACGTCCGCAAGCTCTTCGCGGAGACCACCGAGGCCAAGGTCCGGGGGTACGGCCCGGGCCGGTTCTCGTTCAACGTCAAGGGCGGCCGCTGCGAGGCGTGCTCCGGCGACGGCACGATCAAGATCGAGATGAACTTCCTGCCCGACGTGTACGTCCCGTGCGAGGTCTGCAAGGGCGCCCGGTACAACCGGGAGACCCTGGAGGTGCACTACAAGGGCAAGACCGTCTCGGACGTGCTGGAGATGCCGATCGAGGAGGCGGCCGAGTTCTTCTCCGCCATCCCGGCCATCCACCGCCACCTCAAGACCCTGGTCGACGTGGGGCTCGGCTACGTCCGGCTGGGCCAGCCGGCGCCGACCCTCTCCGGCGGTGAGGCGCAGCGGGTCAAGCTCGCCTCAGAGTTGCAGAAGCGCTCCACCGGCCGGACGGTCTACGTGCTCGACGAGCCAACCACCGGCCTGCACTTCGAGGACATCCGCAAGCTGCTGATGGTGCTCGAGGGCCTGGTCGACAAGGGCAACACCGTGATCACCATCGAGCACAACCTGGATGTGATCAAGTCGGCCGACTGGCTGATCGACATGGGCCCGGAGGGCGGCCACCGGGGCGGCACCGTACTCGCCACGGGCACCCCGGAGGAGGTTGCCGAGGTGGGCGAGAGCCACACCGGGCAGTTCCTGCGCCAGGTGCTCAAGCTCGACGGCGAGGCGAAGGGCGCCGCCGCGGCCACCTCCCGGGCGGCCAAGGCCAACGGCGTGAAGTCCCGCTCCCGGAAAGTCCCGGCGGGCGCCCGCTGACGGCACGCCAGTGTGCCGGCGACCCGCCGGGCCTCGCCGGTCACCCGTGACCAGCAGCGGCACCGGCATCGACGCTGGGCGCGGACGGCCGACCGCCGAGTCCCGCCGCAGAGAATCGCCTGCTCGCCGGAGAGCCGCCGGTCACCCGGCGAGCAGGCTCACCCGGGCCTCGCCGGTCATGACGGCGAGCGGGCTCACCCGGGCGTCCGGCCTCGCCGGCCAGCGTGGCCGGCGGCGGCCCCGCACGGCTGCGGCGTCGCCGATCGGGTGAACCGTCGGGCAGAGTGATGCGTGTAGACCAGTGTGGCCGCGGATCATGACGGCGGCAGCCGCGAGAGAGAGGCGAGGCATGAGTGACGATCAGGTGCTGACCGGGCCGGGTACGCAGACGCGCCGGGTACTGCTCACCGGCGCGGGCGCGGTCGGCGCGGCGGTGGTCCTGGCCGCGTGCGGCAGCGACGACTCCGGTGACGGTGCCGCCCCGACCAGCGGCGGCCCGGCGGTCCCCAGCACCGGCGACGCCGGTGGCGGGGACCGCGAGGCCGCGCAGTCGCTGGCCCGCACCACCGACATCCCGGTCGGCGGCGGTGCGGTCTTCGTCGCCCAGGGGGTGGTGATCACCCAGCCCGCTGCCGGCCAGTTCAAGGGCTTCGACCCGATCTGCACCCACCAGGGCTGCCCCGTGTCGAACGTCGACGGCGGCACCATCAACTGCACCTGTCACGGCAGCAAGTTCTCGATCGAGGACGGCTCGGTCAAGGCGGGCCCGGCCACCAAGCCGCTCGCCCCGAAAGAGGTCAAGGTCACCGGCGACCAGATATCGCTGGCCTGACCGCGGTGCCGGCTCGGCCGGCGGCGGTGCGGTTCCGGCGCTGCCGGCCGGCCGGCAGCGCCGGAACCCAGCGCTCGCGGGTTCCGGGGCCGGGACACCCCGTCCGGCCCCGTCCCGGCGGCGGTGCCGGACCTGCGGAGGCCGCCGTGCCGACGGGGGAACCTGTCGGGGGCGCGGATTAGGCTTGCTGCCGTGGCTGACCCCTCGACCTACCGTCCCGAGCCCGGCACCATTCCGGAGTCGCCCGGGGTCTACCGCTTCCGCGACGGCACCGGCCGGGTGATCTACGTCGGCAAGGCGAAGAACCTGCGCAGCCGGCTCAACTCCTACTTCGCCGACCTGTGGAGTCTGCACCAGCGCACCCAGCAGATGGTCACCACGGCCGAGTCGGTCGACTGGGTCACCGTCGGCACCGAGGTCGAGGCGCTCCAGCTCGAATACACCTGGATCAAGCAGTACGACCCGCGCTTCAACGTCCGCTACCGCGACGACAAGTCCTACCCCTACCTGGCGGTGACCCTCGACGAGGAGTTCCCGCGGCTGCAGGTGATGCGCGGCGCCAAACGCAAGGGAGTGCGCTACTTCGGTCCGTACTCGCACGCCTGGGCGATCCGCGAGACGCTCGACCTGCTGCTGCGGGTCTTCCCCGCTCGCACATGCTCCGCCGGCGTGTTCAAGCGAGCCGGTCAGGTCGGCCGTCCGTGCCTGCTGGGATACATCGGCAAGTGCTCGGCCCCCTGCGTGGGCAGCGTCACCGCGGAGCGGCACCGAGAGATCGTCGACGGGTTCTGCGACTTCATGGCGGGCCGCACCGACACCATGGTGCGCAGGCTGGAACGCGAGATGACCGAGGCCAGCGAGCAGCTGGAGTTCGAGCGGGCCGCGCGGCTGCGTGACGACATCGCCGCGTTGCGCCGGGCCATGGAGAAGCAGACCGTGGTGCTCGGCGACGGCACCGACGCCGACGTGGTCGCGTTCGCCGACGACCCCCTCGAAGCGGCCGTCCAGGTCTTCCACGTCCGGGACGGCCGGGTCCGTGGCCAGCGCGGTTGGGTGGTCGAGAAGACGGAGGACCTGACCACCGGCGACCTGGTGCACCACTTCTGCACCCAGGTCTACGGCGGCGAGCAGGGCGAGGCCGACGTGCCCCGCGAGCTGCTGGTGCCGGAGCTGCCCGCGGACGCCGACGCGCTGGCCGACTGGCTGTCCAGCCACCGGGGCAGCCGGGTGACGCTGCGGGTGCCGCAGCGCGGCGACAAGCGGTCTCTGCTGGAGACGGTGGAGCGCAACGCCAAGGACGCGCTGGCCCGGCACAAGCTGCGCCGTGCCGGCGACCTGACCACCCGGAGCAAGGCGCTCGACGAGATCAGCGACGCCCTGGGGATGCGTACCGCGCCGCTGCGCATCGAGTGTTTCGACATCTCCCAGATGCAGGGCACCGACGTGGTGGCCAGCATGGTCGTATTCGAGGACGGCCTGCCCCGCAAGAGCGAGTACCGGCGTTTCATCATCCGGGGCGCGACCGACGACCTCTCCGCCATGTCCGAGGTGCTGCGCCGGCGCTTCGCCCGCTACCTCGACTCCCGAGCCGAGGCCGGCGAGGTGGGTGTGGAGTCCGCCGACGACCCCGAGGCCCCGGCCGGGCAGGCCGGCGCCGGCGAGCCCCGGGTCGGCATGCTGGTCGACCCGACGACCGGGCGACCGCGCAAGTTCGCGTACCCCCCGCAGCTGGTGGTGGTCGACGGCGGCGCGCCACAGGTCGCGGCGGCGGCCCAGGCCCTCGCCGAGCTGGCCATCGACGACGTCGCGCTCTGCGGGCTGGCCAAGCGGCTGGAGGAGGTGTGGCTGCCCGACGACGACTTCCCGGTCATCCTGCCGCGCACCTCCGAAGGGCTCTACCTGCTGCAACGGGTGCGCGACGAGGCGCACCGGTTCGCCATCACGTTCCACCGGCAGCGACGCTCCAAGCGGTTGACCCAGTCGGCGCTGGACAATGTCCCCGGCCTGGGGGAGGTGCGCCGCAAGGCGCTGCTGCGGCACTTCGGCTCGCTCCGGCGGCTCTCCGCCGCCAGCGTCGAGGAGATCACCGAGGTGCCCGGAGTCGGCCGGCGCACCGCCGAGGCGATCCTGGCCGCCCTGGGCGGGCCGTCGACGGCACCCGCCGCCGACTGAGACCGCCTCCGGGCTCGCGGCTGAGACCGCCTCCGGGCTCGCGGCTGAGACCGCCTCCGGGCTCGCGGCTGAGACCGCCTCCGGGCTCGCGGCTGAGGTCGCCTGGGCTCGCGGAACTGAGGTCGGCCGGCCCGGCCCGGCAGGACCCTCGGGCCGGCGGGCACGGCGCCGGGCCCGCGGGTGTCGCCGGCGGGCGTCGTCAGGACTCGGCGAGGACGGTCAGGAGCTGCTCGCCGTACCTCGACAGCTTGGCCTCGCCGACGCCGCTGACCGTGGACAGCTCGGCCAGGGAGGTCGGCGCGTCGGTGGCGATTTGCCGCAGCGTGGCGTCGTGGAAGATCACGTACGCCGGGACGCCCTGCTCCTTGGCGGTGGCGGCCCGCCAGGCGCGCAGCCGGTCGAAGACCCCGGCGGCGGTCGGCGGCAGCTCGGCCACGACGGTGGCCGCGCCGCGCGGCTTGCCCGCCCGGGGCGAGGCCACCCGCTCCGGCTCGCGGCGCATCATCACCGTGCGGCGCCGGCCCAACACCTCGCCGCTCGCGTCGGTGAGGGCCAGCGTGCCGTAGTCGCCCTCGACCGCCAGCAGCCCCTCGGCAAGCAGCTGCCGGACCACGCCCCGCCACTCGGCCTCGCGTAGCTCGGCACCGATGCCGAAGACGGTCAGCGAGTCGTGGGCGTACTGGGTGACCTTGTCGGTGACCCGGCCGAGCAGGATGTCGATGCAGTGCCCGGCGCCGAAGCGTTGGTTGCGCTCCCGGTCGAGCCGGTAGACCGTGGAGAGCAGCTTCTGTGCGGCGACCGTGCCGTCCCAGGACTCCGGCGGGCTCAGACAGGTGTCGCAGTTGCCGCAGCCCCCGGCGGCCGTCTCGCCGAAGTAGTCCAGCAGTTGCGCACGGCGGCAGCGGACCGTCTCGCAGAGCGCGAGCATCGCGTCGAGGTGCGCGGCGAGGTTGCGGCGGTGGGCCAGGTCGCCCTCCGAAGTCTCGATCAGCTTGCGCTGCTGCACCACGTCCTGCAGGCCGTACGCGAGCCAGGCGGTCGACGGCAGCCCGTCCCGGCCCGCCCGGCCGGTCTCCTGGTAGTAGCCCTCGACTGATTTGGGCAGGTCCAGGTGGGCGACGAACCGGACGTCCGGCTTGTCGATGCCCATGCCGAAGGCGATGGTCGCCACCATGACCAGGCCGTCCTCGCGCAGGAAGCGCTGCTGGTTGGCGGCGCGGGTCGCCGCGTCCAGGCCGGCGTGGTAGGGCAGTGCGGCGATGCCGTTCTGCACCAGGAACTCCGCCGTCTTCTCCACTGAGGCGCGGGACAGGCAGTAGACGATGCCGGCGTCGCCGGGGTGCTCGTCGCGCAGTAGACCGAGCAGCTGCTTGCGCGGCTCGCGCTTGGGCACGATTCGGTACTGGATGTTGGGCCGGTCGAAGCTGGCCACGAAGTGCCGGGCGGCGGTGAGCCCCAACCGGGTGGCGATCTCGGCGCGGGTGGCGCTGGTGGCGGTCGCGGTCAGCGCGACCCGCGGCACGCCCGGCCAGCGCTCGTGCAGCATCGACAGGGCCAGGTAGTCGGGGCGGAAGTCATGCCCCCACTGCGACACACAGTGCGCCTCGTCGATGGCGAACAGGGCGATCCGGCCCCGCTCGAGCAGTTGGAGGGTGGACCGGGCGCCCAGCGCCTCGGGCGCGAGGTAGAGCAGGTCCAGTTCCCCGGCCAGGTAGGCGGCCTCGACCCGGCGGCGGGCGTCGAGATCCTGCGTCGAGTTGAGGAAGCCGGCCCGGACACCGACCGCGGTCAGCGCGTCGACCTGGTCCTGCATCAACGCGATCAGCGGCGAGACGACCACCGCGACGCCGTCGCGCACCAGCGCGGGGATCTGGTAGCACAGCGACTTGCCACCGCCGGTCGGCATCAGCACCAGCGCGTCGCCGCCGGCTACGACGTGGTCGATCACCTCGCGCTGGAAGCCGCGGAAGGCGTCGTAGCCGAAGACCCGGCGCAGCACCCGCAGTGCGTCGTCGGTGCGCAGATCGGTGGGGGAGGAGGCCATCCGCGGATTCTACGAGCCGGCCCGGACACCCGGTCGCCGCCGAGCCGGCCCGACGCCGCCCGCCCCGGTGGCGGGCTGCCGCTCATCGGGGCTGGGACGAGTGGTTGGCAGTGCCCGCGACGGCCGCCACCACCCCCCGTCCCCACGCCGATGCTTGTCGATCATGCAGTTGTGGTGGGCGTTCCGGCCCTGTTAGTACCTTTTAGGTGGCACCACAACTGCATGATCGACGGGCCGGGTCTCGGGCGTGCGGGGCGCGGTGGGCGTGGGGCGTGGCGGCGGTCGAGCAGTGGTGCGGGATAGAGTCGCTGTTTGACCACGCGCGGTCGGGGAGCCGGCCGCGGCGCCACGGCTTGGGGGTAGTGGGTGAGCGAGGCGCGCACGGCCGAGGAACGCGGCGGGACGACGACGGCGGCGGCGGTCGGCGGGCCACCGGCCCCGGCGGAGTCCGACACCACCCTCGTGGTGGTCACCGGCCTCTCTGGAGGTGGCCGCAGCACAGTGGCCCGGGCCCTGGAGAACGTCGGCTTCTACGTGGTGGACAACCTGCCCCAGGCGCTCATGCTCGACATGGCCGAGCTGGCCTTCAAGGCGGGCGGCGCGGCCCGCCGCACGGCGATGGTGCTGGACGTCCGCTCACGCGCCTTCTCCACCGACCTGGCGGGCGCGATCCGGGAGCTGAAGGAGCGCGGCTTCTCGCCCCGGGTGGTCTTCGTCGACGCCGACGACGAGGTGCTGATCCGCCGGTTCGAGAGCGTCCGCCGCTCGCACCCGTTGCAGGGCGACGGGCGGCTCGCCGACGGCATCGCGGTCGAGCGCGGCCTGCTGGAGGAGGCCCGCGACCAGGCCGATGTGATCATCGATACCAGCCACCTCAACGTCAACCAGCTGCGCCGCCGCGTCGAGGAGCTCTTCGGCGGCGAGGACGCCCGCAGGCTGCGGGTTACCGTGCTCTCCTTCGGCTTCAAGTACGGCCTGCCGCCCGACGCCGACTTCGTGCTCGACGCCCGGTTCCTGCCCAACCCGTACTGGGTCCCGGAGCTGCGCGAGCACACCGGGCGGGAGGAGGCGGTCAGCTCGTACGTGCTCGGCCAGGAGGGCGCGGACGCCTTCGTCGCCACGTACGCCGACCTGGTCAACGCCACCACCGCCGGCTTCGAGCGGGAGGGCAAGCGGTACCTCACCGTGGCCGTCGGCTGCACCGGCGGCAAGCACCGCAGCGTGGCCATCGCCGAGGAACTCGCCGCCCGGCTGCGTCAGTCCGGCATCGCCGCCAACGCCCAGCACCGGGACCTGGGGCGGGAGTGACGGTGGTGCGGGTGGTCGCCTTCGGCGGGGGCCACGGCCTCTCCGCCTCGCTGCGCGCGTTGCGCCGCTGCTCCCCGGAACTCGACCTCGACATCACCGCGGTGGTCACCGTCGGCGACGACGGCGGCTCCAGCGGCCGGTTGCGCGCCGAGCGTGGCGGGCTGCCCCCCGGTGACCTGCGTCAGGCGCTGGTCGCGCTGGCCGGCGACCATCCCGCTACCCGGCGCAGCGCCGGGCTGTTCCAGCACCGCTTCGCCGAGGTGCCCGCGGCCGGCGGGGACGCCGGTGGCCCCGGCGACGGGCTGGCCGGGCACGCGGTGGGCAACCTGGTGCTCTGTGGGCTGATGGAACTGCTCGGCGATCCGGTCGCCGCCCTGGAGCACGCCGGGGCGATGCTCGGCGCGGTGGGTCGCGTGCTGCCCATGTCGTGTGAGCCGGTGGGGATCGAGGCGCGGGTGTGCGGCGTCGACCCGGAGCGCCCCGACGAGGTGCGGACGGTCACCGGCCAGCACCAGGTGGCGGTGACCACGGGCCGGGTGGAGGCGCTGCGGCTGACCCCCGCCGCCCCGGTCGCCTGCCCGGAGGCGGTCGCCGCGATCGGCGAGGCCGACTGGCTGATCTTCGGGCCGGGCAGTTGGTACACCAGTGTGCTGCCGCACCTGCTGGTGCCGGAGCTGGCCGCCGCCATCGTCGCCAGCCCGGCCCGCCGACTGGTCACGCTGAACCTCGCCGCCGAGAAGGAGACGCTCGGCCTGTCCGTCGCCGACCATCTGGCCGCCCTGCGGTGGTACCTCCCGAAGCTGAAGGTCGACCATGTGCTGGCCGATTCCAAGGCGGTGGGTGATCCCGAACCGGTCGAACGTGCGGCAGAATCGCTGGGTGCCCGACTGGTCCTCGCCCCCGTCGCGGTCACCGACGGCACTCCCCGTCATGATCCGGCTGCCCTGGGCGCCGCACTGGTGCCTGTCCTGGGCGCCGATCGTTAGACACGTACGTAATCTCCGGCGACACGCCGGAACCGGTCCGTGAGGGGACGCACAATGGCGATGACAGCTGCGGTCAAGGACGAGCTGAGTCGGGTCGACGTGCCCAAGCCCTGCTGCCGGCGGGCGGAGATGGCGGCGCTGCTGCGTTTCGCCGGCGGGCTGCACATCGTCTCCGGTCGGGTGGTGGTGGAGGCCGAGCTGGACACCGGGGCGGTGGCCCGCCGGCTTCGGCGGGAGATCGCCGAGGTCTACGGGTACCCCAGCGAGATCCACGTGCTCGCCTCCGGCGGTCTGCGCAAGGGCAGCCACTTCATCGTGCGGGTGGTCAAGGACGGCGAGGCGCTGGCGCGGCAGACCGGGCTGCTCGACGTCCGCGGCCGGCCGGTGCGTGGCCTGCCGCCGCACGTCGTGGCGGCGAACGTCTGCTGCGCGGTGTCGGCCTGGCGGGGCGCGTTCATGGCGCACGGGTCGCTGACCGAGCCCGGCCGCTCCAGCGCCCTGGAGATCACCTGCCCCGGCCCGGAGTCGGCGCTGGCCCTGGTCGGCGCGGCCCGCCGGATCGGCATCACCGCCAAGAACCGCGAGGTGCGCGGCGTGGACCGGGTGGTGGTCAAGGACGGCGACGCGATCGCCGCGCTGCTCACCCGTATCGGCGCCCACTCCAGTGTGCTGGCGTGGGAGGAGCGCCGGGTCCGCCGCGAGGTCCGGGCGACCGCCAACCGGCTGGCCAACTTCGACGACGCCAACCTGCGCCGTTCGGCCCGCGCCGCGGTGGCCGCCGCCGCCCGGGTCACCCGGGCGCTGGAGATCCTCGCCGACGACGCGCCGCACCACCTGACCTCCGCCGGCCGGCTGCGCCTGGAGCACCGGCAGGCCTCGCTGGAGGAGTTGGGTGCGCTGGCCGACCCGCCGCTGACCAAGGACGCCATCGCCGGCCGGATCCGGCGACTGCTCGCGCTGGCCGACAAGCGGGCGCGGGACCTGGGCATCCCGGATACCGAAGCGGCCGTCACGCCGGAGATGCTCGTGGTCTGATAGGACGGTGAGGCGTCGCGGAGGCGAGCGGGATCACCACCCGGCGCAGCGCGGCACCCCACCCTCGGATAAGGTCGCTGCGTACGGCAAGGGGGCCGGCACCGGCTCTCCTCGCCGTGCTCACCGCCTCGGGCGGTCAGGTCCCTCGGACCGCGGCGGGGTGGCCGAGATGAACCGTCAACGGCCGGCTCCAACGGTCGGCGCACACCACTCCGCCGGCCCGGGTCTGATGCCGGCGGACCAGAACGCGAGGAGATGGGACCTGTGACCATCCGGGTTGGCATCAACGGCTTCGGCCGGATCGGCCGCAACTTCTTCCGGGCAGTGCTGGCGTCCGGCGCTGACGTCGAGGTCGTGGCCGTCAACGACCTGACCGACAACGCGACGCTCGCCCACCTTGTGAAGTACGACAGCATCCTGGGTCGCCTCCCGCAGGAGGTGAAGGCCACTGCCGACGAGATCACCGTCGGTGGCAAGCCCATCAAGGCGTACGCCGAGAAGGACCCGGCGGCGCTGCCGTGGGGCGAGGTCGGCGCGGACGTGGTGATCGAGTCCACCGGCTTCTTCACCGACGCCACCAAGGCGAAGGCGCACATCGACGGTGGGGCCAAGAAGGTCATCATCTCCGCCCCGGCGAAGAACGAGGACGTCACGGTCGTCATGGGCGTCAACCACGACCAGTACGACCCGGCCAGGCACACCATCATCTCCAACGCCTCGTGCACCACCAACTGCCTCGCCCCGATGGCGAAGGTCCTGCAGGACACGTTCGGCATCCAGCAGGGCCTGATGACGACCATCCACGCGTACACCCAGGACCAGAACCTCCAGGACGCGCCGCACAAGGACCTGCGCCGGGCCCGGGCCGCCGCGCTGAACATCGTGCCGACCTCCACCGGCGCGGCCAAGGCGATCGGCCTGGTGCTGCCGGAGCTCAAGGGCAGGCTCGACGGCTACGCGCTGCGGGTGCCGATCCCGACCGGCTCGACCACCGACCTGACGGTCAACCTCAACCGCGAGACGACCGTGGACGAGGTGAACGCCGCGATGAAGGCCGCCGCCGACGGCCCGCTCAAGGGCATCCTGGTCTACAACGACGACCCGATCGTCTCCGCCGACATCGTCACCGACCCGGCGTCCTGCATTTTCGACGCGCCGCTGACCAAGGTCGTCGGCAACCAGGTCAAGGTCGTCGGCTGGTACGACAACGAGTGGGGTTACTCCAACCGCCTGGTGGACCTCGTGAAGCTGGTGGGTAGCTCGCTGTGAGCATCCGTACCCTCGACGACCTGCTCGCCGAGGGGGTGTCGGGTCGGCGCGTGCTGGTGCGCGCCGACCTGAACGTCCCGCTCGACAAGCAGACCGGTGAGATCACCGACGACGGCCGGATCCGGGCCGTCCTGCCGACGCTGGGCGCGCTGGTCGAGGCCGGTGCCAAGGTGGTGGTCTGCTCGCACCTGGGCCGCCCGAAGGGCACTCCCGACCCGCAGTTCAGCCTGCGTCCGGTGGCCGGGCGGCTCGGTGAGCTGCTCGGCGCGCGGGTGCACTTCGCCGCCGACACCGTCGGCGAGTCCGCCCGCTCCACCGTGGACGCGCTCGCCGACGGCGAGGTCGCGCTGCTGGAGAACCTGCGTTTCAACGCCGGCGAGACCAGTAAGGACGACGCCGAGCGGGGCGCCTTCGCCGACCAGCTCGCCGCGTTCGGCGACGCGTTCGTCGACGATGCGTTCGGCGCGGTGCACCGCAAGCACGCCAGCGTCTACGACGTGCCGGCCCGGCTGCCGCACGTCGCCGGTCGGCTGGTGCTGCGCGAGGTGGAGGTGCTCTCGAAGCTCACCGGGGACCCGGCGCGCCCGTACGTGGTGGTGCTCGGCGGGTCCAAGGTCTCCGACAAGCTCGCGGTGATCGAGGCGCTGCTGCCGAAGGTCGACCGGCTGCTCATCGGCGGCGGCATGTGCTTCACCTTCCTCAAGGCCCAGGGCTACGAGGTGGGCTCCTCGCTGCTGGAGGAGGAGATGGTGGAGACCTGCCGCAACCTGCAGGAGCGCTCCGAGGACAAGATCATGCTTCCGGTCGACGTGGTGGTCGCGGACGCGTTCGCCCCGGACGCCCCGCACGACACCGTGCGGGTCGACGGCATCCCCAGCAAGCGGGTCGGGTTGGACATCGGCCCGGAGACCGTCGCCGGGTTCGCCGCCGCCCTCAAGGGCGCGCGGACGATCTTCTGGAACGGCCCGATGGGCGTGTTCGAGATGGCGCCTTTCGCCCACGGCACCCGTGGGGTGGCCGAGGCCATCGCCAAGTCTGACGCGTTCACGGTGGTCGGTGGCGGCGACTCCGCCGCCGCGGTGCGGGTGCTGGGCCTGGACGAGTCGTCCTTCGGGCACATCTCCACCGGCGGCGGCGCCTCCCTGGAATACCTCGAGGGTAAGACCCTCCCCGGCATCGCGGCCCTGGAGAAGTGATGGCGAACGCCACCCGCCGGCCGCTGATGGCCGGCAACTGGAAGATGAACTGCAACCACCTCGAGGCAAACCTGCTGGTGCAGAAGCTGGCGGCCAGCCTCACCGAGAAGCAGTTGACCGAGGTCGAGACGGTGGTGCTGCCGCCGTTCACCGCCCTGCGCACGGTGCAGACCGTCGTCGACGGCGACAAGCTGCTGATCGGCTACGGCGCGCAGGACCTGTCGCCGCACGCGGCGGGGGCCTACACCGGAGACGTCTCCGGACCGATGCTGGCCAAGCTGGGCTGCTCGTACGTGGTGGTCGGGCACTCCGAGCGGCGGGCCTACCACCACGAGGACGACGGCGCCGTCAACGCGAAGGTCAAGGCGGCGCTGGCGCACGGGCTGACCCCGATCCTGTGTGTGGGGGAGGGGCTCGACGTCCGGGAGCAGGGCGGCCACGTGGCGCACTGCCGTGACCAGCTCGACGGCGCCCTGCAGAGGCTGACCGCCGAGCAGGCGACCAGCGTCGTGGTGGCGTACGAGCCGGTATGGGCGATCGGCACCGGCAAGACGGCCACCCCGGAGGACGCCCAGGAGGTGTGCGCGGCGGTCCGCGAGCGGCTCGCCGAGCGGTACGGCCAGGACACCGCGGATCAGATCCGGATCCTCTACGGCGGTTCGGTCAAGGCGTCGAACGTCGCCGCGATCATGGCGAAGCCGGACGTGGACGGGGCCCTGGTGGGCGGCGCTAGTCTGGACGCCGAGGAGTTCGCGCAGATCTGCCGGTTCCCGGAGCACATCACCCGCTGATCGCTCGCTATCCTTGACTCCGCCCGTCCGCCGGTGGGTGCCGCCGTGCCCGATCTGCCCGGGCGAGGACCATAACGAGAGGACTGACCCCCGCCATGCCGATCTGGTTCGCATACACGTTGATCGCGTTGCTGGTCATCACGAGCATCCTGCTCACCCTGCTGATCCTGCTGCACCGCGGTAAGGGCGGCGGGCTGTCCAGCATGTTCGGCGGCGGTGTCAGCTCCAGCCTGGCCGGGTCGTCGGTCGCGGAGAAGAACCTCGACCGCTACACCGTCCTGGTGGGCATCGTCTGGTTCGCCTGCATCGTCGGGCTCGGGCTCTGGCTCCGCCTCCAGCTCAACAGCGCCGGCGCCTGAGCGAGCCCGCCGAGTCGTACAATCTGCGCGCGGTCCGTCACCTGACGGGCCGCGCGCAGGTCGTTTCATCCCGCTGCACCGCGTCGCCCGCCGCCAGCTGATCGCGGCGGTTCCCCTCCGACGACAGGAGCGAGCAGCCGTGCCGAGTGGCAACGTCATCCGCGGCACCCGGATCGGGTCCGCCCCCCAACGCCCCGCCGAGCGCTTCCAGCCGGTCCCGTGCCGGACGGTCACCTACTGGTGCCGCAACGACCACCGGACCGAGATCCGGATCGCCGCCGCCGCACCGGCCCCCGAGCTGTGGGACTGCCCGCGCTGCGGCCTCCCCGCGGGGCAGGACGCGCAGAACCCACCCGGGCGGGTCCGGGCCGAGCCCTACAAGACCCATCTGGCGTACGTGAAGGAACGGCGCACCGAGGAGGAGGGCGCGGCGATCCTGGCCGAGGCCCTGGCCGCGCTGCACCGCCGCCGAAGGCGCTGAGCGCCGGCCGGCCGCCGGCGGTGATCAGCGCAGGCTGCGTAGCCGCGCCGGCACGTCCGCCGCCGCGGCCCGGTCCAGCAGCCAGAGGGTACGACCGGTGCCCTGCACCCCCGCCGCCGGTAGCTGCACCGGCCCCGCTCCGGCCAGCGCCATGCCGACCGCCCGGGCCTTGTCCGCCCCGCTGGCCACCAGCCAGACCTCCTCGGCGGTGTTGATCGCCGGGAGGGTCAGGGTGGTGCGCACCGGCGGCGGCTTCGGGCTGCCCCGGACCGCGCTGACCGGCCGGTTCTCGTAGTGCACCGGATGCTCGGGGAAGACCGAGGCCACGTGCCCGTCCTCGCCGACGCCGAGCATCAGCACGTCGAAGTGGGGCAGGGCGGCGGTGCCCGGGCGGGCCGCCGCGGCCAGCTCCGCGGCGTACCGCGCGGCGGCCTCCTCCGGGTCCGGCCCGGCCGGGCCGTCGGAGGCGGGCATGGGGTGCACCCGGGCCGGGTGCAGGGGCACCACGTCCAGCAGCGCCGCCCGGGCCTGGGTCTCGTTGCGCTCCGGGTCGCCGGCGGGCAGGAATCGCTCGTCACCCCACCAGACGTCGACCCGGGACCAGTCGACCGCGTCCCGGGCCGGCAGTGCCGCCACCGCCCGGTAGATCGCCGCGGCGATCCGTCCGCCGGTCAGCACCACCGACGCCTGGCCCCGTTCGGCCTGCGCGTCCAGCAGCTTCACCACCAACCGGGCCGCCACCGCCTGCGCCAGCAGGTCGGCGTCGGCGTGGACGGC
The DNA here is from genome assembly GCF_003236335.1 of Micromonospora deserti. Lineage (GTDB taxonomy): Bacteria > Actinomycetota > Actinomycetes > Mycobacteriales > Micromonosporaceae > Micromonospora > Micromonospora deserti. Next base: position 10,549 of record NZ_POUB01000056.1, on the reverse strand, counting down.
GACACTCGCCTCACTCATTCCCTGTGCCTTCGTTTCTCCGACCGTCACGGGTCGGTGTTCCGTCGGGCCGGCCGCGCTCCCGGGCGTTCAGTGGCGGGCGCTCGTCCCGGCGTGCGCGGTGACCCCCGCCTCGGCCCGCTGCGCGGTGGCCGGATCCTTCCAGACGTGCACCCGCTGGGCCGGGCGCTGGTCCAGGCCGGTCAGCCCGGCCGCCGTGCCCAGCGCCTCCGCGTACACCTGGTCGGCGTCCAGCCGGCGCAGCTCCTCGGCCAGTTCGTCGCCGAGCGGCCGGCGCACCAGCGGCAGGTGGCGATCGTCCTGGCCGGTGCGCCGGAACGTCGCCACGCTGTCCTCCCGGGTCAGCGTCAGCTCGTCGCCGTTGGCGCAGCGCAGCTGCACCTCGCGCATCCGGGGGTACTGATCGGTGTGCTCCCACCGCGGGCTGATCTCCAGCCGGCTGGCCAGCCAGCCGCACATCAGCGCGCCGGTCGGGTCGCTGCGCGGCGCGACCACCGTGGCCTCGGTGACCCGGGCCTCGGTGGTGTCGAACGCCCCGGCCACCAGGGTGCGCCATGGGGTGATCCGGGTCCACGCCAGGTCGGTGTCGCCCGGCGCGTAGTCCCGGGCCCGCTGCCGCAGCGCTTCGACCGGGTCGGCGGCCTGCGCGGCGTCGGTGATCCGCCGGTCCGCCACCACGCCGAGGAAGTCCGTGGCGATCTCGGCCGGCGGCTCGCCGTGCCACCAGGTCACGACCGGCACGTCCGGCACCAGCAGCGGCATCACCACCGACTCGGCGTGCAGCGCCAGCCGGCCGTACATCCGGGTGACCACCGCCTCGCACGGGCCGAGCCGGCCACCCACGACGATTTCCGCGTCCAGCCGGTTGCGGTCCCGGTCGACGTCGGAGCGGACCACCACCAGCAGCCGGCAGGGGTGGGCGGCAGCGGCTATCGTCGCCGCCGCCTCCGCCTCACGGACGCGCTTCTCGTCCACCACCACGATGAGGGTGAGGGCCATGCCGCTGGCCACCCCGCCGGCGCTACGGCGTTCGGCGGCGAGTGCCTTGACCACCTCGTTGCCGGTGGTGTCCCACAGTCCGATCATGCTCTTCTCCACGCCCGGCCCTCGCGGGCCAGCATCTCGTCGGCGGCCCGGGGGCCCCACTCGCCGGCCCGGTACGGCTCGGGCTTGGTGCCCGCCCAGGCCCGCTCCAGCGGGTCCACCACCTGCCAGCTCTGCTCGACCTCGGCGGCGTCGGGGAAGAGGGTGCGGTCACCGATCAGCACGTCCAGCACCAGCCGCTCGTACGCCTCCGGGCTGGATTCGGTGAACGCCTCGCCGTACTGGAAGTCCATCGCGATGTCGCGGACCTCCATGGTGGTGCCGGGCACCTTGGAGCCGAACTTGAGCACCACGCCCTCGTCCGGCTGGACCCGGATGACCAGCTGGTTGTTGCCCAGCGACTCCATGTCGGCCGGGTTGAACGGCAGGTGCGGCGCCCTCTTGAACATGATGGCGACCTCGGTGACCCGCCGGGGCAGCCGCTTGCCGGCCCGGATGTAGAACGGCACCTCCGCCCAGCGGCGGTTCTGGATGCCCAGCCGGACCGCCACGTACGTCTCGGTGGTGGACTCCGGCGGGACGCCCTTCTCCTCCAGGTAGCCCACCGCGCGTTCGCCGCCGACCCAGCCGGGTAGGTACTGGCCGCGGACGGTGCCCTCGGCGGCGTCCTTCGGCAGGGTGATCGCCTTGAGTACCTTCAGCTTCTCGGCGCGGATCTCGTCGGCGTCGAAGCTCGTCGGCTCCTCCATCGCCACCAGGGCGAGCAACTGGAGCAGGTGGTTCTGCAGCACGTCCCGGGCCGCGCCGGCTGAGTCGTAGAACCCGGCACGGGTGCCGATGCCGACGTCCTCGGCCATGGTGATCTGCACCGAGTCGACGTACCTGGAGTTCCACAGCGGCTCGAACAGGTTGTTGGCGAACCGCAGGGCCAGGATGTTCTGGACGGTCTCCTTGCCCAGGTAGTGGTCGATCCGGAAGACGTCCTGCCGGGTGAAGACGTCGTCGACCAGGTCGTTGAGCGCCTTCGCCGAGGGCAGGTCGTGCCCGAACGGCTTCTCCACCACCACCCGGCGCCACCCGCCGGACTTGGCGTTGTCGGCCATCCCGGTGCGGGCGAGCTGCTTGAGCACCACCGGGAACGCCGCCGGGGGGATGGAGAAGTAGAAGGCGGCGTTGCCGGTGATGCCGTGGGTCTGGCGCAGCTCGTCAAGGGTGGCGGCGAGGTGGTCGAAGGCGGCGTCGTCGTCGAACGAGCCGCCGACGAACTTGATGTTGCCGGCCAGCCGCGCCCAGACCTCCTCCCGCCAGGGGGTGCGGGCGTGCTTCTTGGCCGCCTCGTGCGCCAGGGACTCGAAGTCACCGTCGCCCCAGTCCCGGCGGGCGAAGCCGAGGACCACGAATCCCGGCGGCAGCAGCCCGCGGTTGGCGAGGTCGTACACGGCCGGGAGCAGCTTCTTCCGGGCCAGGTCACCGGTGACGCCGAAGATCACCAGAGCGCACGGCTCCGGGATCCTCGGCAGCCGCCGGTCCTGCGGGTCGCGTAGCGGGTTCACGCCGCCTCCTCGCTCCGCTTGGTCCACGTCCATCATCGTCACGCTCGCAGCGCCCCGACCGCATCGAGCAGTTGGACGATGCCCGCCGATCGGTCGGTCAGGTGTAGCCGCAGCAGGGGGCGTTGCCGTCCGGCCAGGGCCTGCCGGTCGCCGGCGGCCTGGGCCGCCTGCAACTCCCCGAAGGTGTACGGGCGGCCGGGCACCGGCAGATCAACGTCCACCGCGCCGGTCAGCTGGAGGTAGCTGCCGACCTGCGGGCCGCCCTTGTGGTACTGCCCGGTGGAGTGCAGGAACCGAGGCCCCCAGCCGAAGGTCACCGGCCGGCCGGTGGCGCCGGCCAGCAGCGGCCGCAGCCGGGCCGCGTCCGCGTCGGCGAGCCGGTCGAGGTACGCCATCACCGCGAGGTAGCCGTCGTCGCCCAGCCCGTCGACCAGCCAGCGCAGCACGCCGGCCAGGTCGCCCGGCGCGCCCGCCGGGGCGTACCCCTCGATCGCGCCCTCGGTGAACGACGGCGTCTCCGCCGGCGGACCGGAGGCGAGGATCTTCTCGGTGTTCTCCTTGCTCTCGGTGACGTTCGGCTGGTCGAACGGGTCGATGCCGAGCACCACGCCGGCGACCGCCGTGGCGTACTCCCAGGCCAGGAACTGGGCGCCGAGGGGGCCGTTGACCGCCAGGTCCGGGGAGGAACCGCCGCCGGGCACGTCGCCGGTGGTCAGCGCGCCGCCGTAGGTCACGGTGAGCACGTCCGGGCCGGTCGCGCCCGGGCTCTGCGGCGATTCGACCACCACCGGCAGGATCCCGACTCCGGCCTTGCCGGTGGACTCCGCGATGAGCTGCTCGGCCCAGTCGCCCAACCCGTCGATGCCGGTGCCGTCGGAGATCAGCGCGATCTTGTCCCGGCCTGTCGTGGCGGCCGCCCCCAGGGCGGCGCCGAGCGCGAGGCCAGGATTGTCCCGGTCACGGCCGAGCACCTCGGCGAGTGCGTCGGCCTGGTCGAGCAACTCGACCACCTCGACCCCGGCCAGGGCCGACGGCACCAGCCCGAACGCGGTCAGCGCCGAGTAGCGCCCGCCGACGGTCGGATCGGCGAGCACGGTGACGGCGCCCATCTCGACGGCGGTCGCCTCCAGCGGCGAGCCCGGGTCGGTGACGACGACGAAGTGCCGGCCGGCCTCCGCCTCGGTCATCCCCGCGTCGAGGAACGCCTGCCAGTACGCGCGCCGGTGGCTGTCGGTCTCCACCGTCGAACCGGACTTGCTGGACACCACCACGACGGTACGCTCCAGCCGGTCGGCCAGCGCCGCCCGGACCTGCCCCGGGTCGGTGGTGTCCAGCACGGTCAGCGGCTTGCCGAGGGTGCGCGCGATGACCTCGGGCGCCAGCGACGAGCCACCCATGCCGGCGAGCACCACGTGGTCCAGGTCGACCAGCTCCGCCTTCAACTCGGCGAGCTGGTGGAGCAGCTCCCGGCTGCGGCGGTGGGTGTCCACCCAGCCGAGCCGGATCTTCGCCTCGGCCTCGGCGTCGGGACCCCACAGGGTCGGGTCCTTCCGGGCCAGCCGGCCCGGGACGTCGTTGGCGGCCAGCGCGTCCCGGGTGGAGGCGGGCGCGGCCTTGTCGACCGCGTCCGCGCCGTACACGGCGAGTCCGGCGGCGGCCTCGACCGGCCCGGCCAGCAGGTCGCTCATGCCGCCACCCCGCTCCGCCCGGCGCCGGTCCGGGGCTGCCACCCGCGCAGCCCCGCGGTGCGCTCGCTGCGCCCGGTCACGCATTGCCTCCCGCCTGCTCGGCGGCCTGCGCGTTGTTCCTGGCGGCGGCGCCCGGGTGCCCGGTGCCCCGCCCGGCGGCGGCCAGGGACTTGCGGACGCCGTCGAGCAGCTCCAGCCAGCTGGCTTCGAACTTCTCCACGCCCTCGCGCTCCAGCACGGCGATCACGTCCGCCATGTCGACGCCCACCGACGCCAGGTCGGCGAAGACCTGGCGGGCCTCGTCGTACGAGCCGGTGATGGTGTCGCCGCGGGTTTCGCCGTGGTCGCCGTACGCGTGGATCACCGGTTCGGGCATGGTGTTGACCGTGCCCGGGGCGATCAGCTCCTCGACGTAGATGACGTCCCGGTAGTCCGGGTTCTTGGTCGAGGTGGAGGCCCACAGCGGCCGCTGCGGGTGGGCGCCGGCGTCGGCCAGGGCCTGCCAGCGGTCGGAGGAGAAGACCTCGCCGTAGCGCTCGTACGCCAGTTTGGCGTTGGCGATCGCGGCCTTGCCGCGCAGCGCCTTGGCCTGGTCGGAGCCGATCTTCTCCAGCCGCTTGTCGACCTCGGTGTCGACGCGGGAGACGAAGAACGACGCCACCGAGCCGATCTTGGACAGGTCGTGGCCGTTCGCCTTCGCCTGCTCCAGACCGGCCAGGAACGCCTCCATCACCTGGGAGTAGCGGTCCAGCCCGAAGATCAGCGTCACGTTGACGCTGATCCCCTCGGCCAGGGTGGCGGTGATCGCCGGCAGGCCGGCCTCGGTGGCCGGGATCTTGATGAAGAGGTTGGGCCGGTCGATCAGCCACCACAGCGCCCCGGCCTCGGCGACGGTCTTCTCCGTCTCGTGGGCCAGCCGCGGGTCCACCTCGATGGAGACCCGGCCGTCCACGCCGGCGCTCGCGTCGTACGCCGGCCGCATCACGTCACAGGCCCACCGCACGTCGTACGTGGTGAGCATGCGGACGGCCTCCTCGACGTCCACCCCACGGATGGCGAGGTCCTTCAGCTGCCAGTCGTACTCGTCCGCGTCGCTCAGCGCCTTCGCGAAGATGGTCGGGTTGGACGTCACCCCGACCAGGTGCTTCTCCCGTCGCAACTGGTCCAACCCGCCGGAACTCAGTCGGGTCCTCGAAAGATCGTCGAGCCAGATCGCCACACCCGCGGCGCTGAGCTCACCCAGCCTGTCCGTCATGCCGTCCACGCTCCCTCAGTTGCCGGTCGTGTTACCGGTGATCTCGCCCACCCGGGTCAGCGCCGCGTGCGCGGCGGCGACAATCCGGTCGGGAGTGAACCCGAACTGCTCGAAGAGCATGGAGTGCGGTGCGCTCGCCCCGTAGTGCTCCAGGCTGACGCTCTCGCCGCAGTCGCCGACGAAAGCGCGCCAGGACATGGCGATGCCCGCCTCCACGCTCACCCGTGCCTTTACCCCGCGCGGCAGCACCGACTCCCGGTACGCCTCCTGCTGCTCGGCGAACCACTCCTGGCAGGGCATGGACACCACCCGGGTGGGCGTGCCGTCGGCCTCCAGCCGCTCCCGGGCGGTCAGGCAGAGCTGCACCTCCGACCCGGTGCCGATGAGGATGACCTGCGGCTTGCCGTTGGAGGCGTCGGCCAGGACGTAGCCGCCCCGGGCCACCCCCTCGGCGCCGGCCAGGGCCGACCGGTCCAGGGTCGGCAGCGGCTGCCGGCTGAGCGCCAGCGCGGTCGGCCGGTCGGTGTGCGCCAGGGCCTGCCGCCAGGCCCAGACCGTCTCGTTGGCGTCGGCCGGGCGGACCACGTCCAGGCCGGGGATGGCGCGCAGGGCGGTCAGGTGCTCCACCGGCTGGTGCGTCGGGCCGTCCTCGCCGAGGCCGATCGAGTCGTGTGTCCAGACGTAGACCACCGGCAGCTTCATCAGCGCGGCCAGCCGCACCGACGGGCGCATGTAGTCGCTGAACACCAGGAAGGTGCCACCGTACGGGCGGGTGCCGCCGTGCAGGGCGATGCCGTTGAGGATCGCGCCCATGGCGTGCTCGCGGATGCCGAAGTGCAGGGTGCGGCCGTACTCGTGGCCGGGGAAGTCCTTGGTGGCATGGGTGGCCGGGATGAAGGAGGGCTCACCCTTCATGGTGGTGTTGTTGCTCTCCGCCAGGTCGGCGGAGCCGCCCCACAGCTCGGGCAGCACCGGGGCGAGCGCCTCCAGGACCTTGCCGGAGGCGGCCCGGGTGGCGATGCCCTTGGCGTCGGCCGGGAACTCCGGCAGCGCCTCCGTCCAGCCCTCCGGCAGGATCCGGCCGGCCATCCGGTCGTAGAGCGCACTGCGCTCCGGGTTGGCCTGTGCCCAGCCGTCGAAGGCGGTCGTCCACTCCCGCTGGGCGGCCTCGCCGCGGCGCATCACCTGGCGGGCGTGGGCGAGCACCTTGTCGTCGACCTCGAAGGTCTGCGCCGGGTCGAAGCCGAGGATCTGCTTGGTGGCGGCCACCTCGTCGGCGCCGAGCGCCGAACCGTGGATCTTGCCGGTGTTCTGCTTGTTGGGCGCGGGCCAGCCGATGATGGTGCGCAGCGCGATGAAGGAGGGGCGCCCGGTCTCCGCCTTGGCCGCCAGCAGCGCCTGGTACAGCGCCTCCACGTCCTCGTGGTAGTCGCCCTGGTCGGCGTCGCCGCGGCGCCAGTCGACCGTCTGCACGTGCCAGCCGTACGCCGCGTAGCGGGCCGCCACGTCCTCGCTCTTGGCGATGCGGGTGTCGTCCTCGATGGAGATCTCGTTGTCGTCGTAGATCATGCAGAGGTTGCCCAGCTGCTGGTGCCCGGCGAGGGCGCTGGCCTCGTGGGAGATGCCCTCCTCGATGTCGCCGTCGGAGGCGATGCACCAGATGTCGTGGTCGAAGACCGACGCGCCCGGCTCGGCCTCCGGGTCGAACAGGCCGCGCTCGCGGCGGGCCGCCATCGCCATGCCGACCGCGTTGCCGAGGCCCTGGCCGAGCGGGCCGGTGGTGGTCTCCACGCCCGGGGTGTGCCCGTGCTCGGGGTGGCCCGGGGTGAGCGAACCCCACTGCCGCAGCGACTTCAGGTCCTCCAGGCTGAGCGGGTATCCGGAGAGGAAGAGCTGGATGTAGAGGGTGAGGCTGGAGTGGCCGGCGGAGAGCACGAACCGGTCCCGGCCGGGCCAGTTCGGGTCGGCCGGGTTGTGCCGCATGACCCGGTTGAAGAGCAGGTAGGCCGCGGGCGCGAGGCTCATCGCGGTGCCCGGGTGGCCGTTGCCGGATTTCTCCACGGCGTCCATGGCCAGCACGCGGACGGTGTCGACGGCCCGGCGGTCGAGGTCGGACCAGTTCAGGGCGGGGTGCTCGGGTCGGTTGGCAGCCACGATGGTTGTGCTCCTCGGCAGATGGGCGGAACCCTCACCGGTGACCCTATCGAGCGGTCCTAAACGTCCGCCCGGGGATCTCGGCATGGTGTTCTGTACGTGTCCGGGAGGTTCGCCGTTCGATCGGCGCCCGCTCGGGTTTCCGCCCCGTCGGTGTGACGGCCCGCACCGTTGTCGGGTCGCCCGGGCAGCCAAAACGACGGCGCGTAGTCTGTGGGGCGGTGTGTGGCCCGTGTCGGGTCCGACCGATCCGACCTCCCCTGCCGACGCCGGAAGGTGGCAATCCGTGAGCATGATCACCGAGCGCCCCGTCAGCAACTCTGCCGGGCAGCAGCCGGTGCGGACGGCGGAGGCGTCGGCGGTGGTTCGCCGGGACGTGCGCGGGATGCTCGCCGCGTACGTCGCGCTGACCAAGCCACGGATCGTGGAGCTGCTGCTGGTCACCACGGTGCCGGCGATGATGCTCGCGCACGGCGGCATGCCGCCGCTGTGGCTGGTGGCGGTGGTGCTGGTCGGCGGTTCACTGGCCGCCGGGGCGGCCAGCGTCATCAACTGCTACATCGACCGGGACATCGACCAGCTGATGCGGCGCACCAAGCGTCGCCCGCTGCCCGCGCACACCGTGTCGCCGCGCAACGCGCTGATCTTCGGCCTGGTGCTGGCGGCGGTGTCGATCGCCCTGATGGCGGCGTTCACCAACCTGCTCGCCGCCGGGCTCACTCTCGCCGCGATCGTCTACTACGACCTCGTCTACACGCTGTGGCTCAAGCGCACCACCCCGGCGAACACATTCTGGGGCGGCGCCTGCGGGGCGGCGCCGGTGCTGATCGGCTGGGCGGCGGTGACCGGATCGCTGGCGCCGGCCGCCTGGGCGCTGTTCGCGGTGGTCTTCTTCTGGCAGATGCCGCACTTCTACCCGCTGGCGATGAAGTACAAGGACGACTACGCCCGGGCGGGCATCCCGATGCTGCCGGTGGTGGCCTCCGCACGCCGGGTCAACGCCGAGATCCTGATCTTCGCCTGGCTCACCGTGCTGTCGTCACTGGCCGTCTGGCCGCTGGGCATGAGCGCGATCTACGGCGTGCCCACCCTGGTCGTCGGCGGTGTCTTCCTGGTCGAGGCGCACCGGCTCGCCGGCCGGGTCGGGCGAGGCGAGGCGGTCAAGCCGATGCGGCTGTTCCACTGGTCGACGACCTACCTGACCATCCTCTTCGCGGCCGTCGCGCTGGACGCCCTGCTCTGATCCCGCGCCGCCCCGACCCGGGTGGCGGTCCACCTGAACGTCGACCGGACGGGAGCGGTTCACTCCCGTCGGGGAGCGGGCGTCGGCCGGGCGGCTCACTCTGTCGCAACAAATCATCATCGTGGATGAGTTGTCCGAGTTTAGCGTCACATCAGGGAAACTTTCGGCATGAGCCGGACCTGCTCAACCTGTGCCCCCAGTCGAGGTGGTTTGTCGCGCGATTTTGTGGGGTTGAGTGCGGATATATTCGGGCGAATCACCTTTGGTGTTTCTTAAACCTGTGGGTAATTGGCATCACAAAAGCTTCATGGTTCTCGCCCGCCCGGGTGGAAGTCTGCTTAGGCTTCGCGTCATGGCAGATGGTTCCGATACGACGCTGACGGCCGAGCAGACCGCCACCGAGCAGGCCCCCCACGGCCTGGTCGCGGGGATCAAGTCGTTCGCCGCCGGACACGGCGGGGCGAAGGCGGTCATCGAGTACGTCGGCAAGCGCGGGGCACGCATCGTCCTCGTGGGTGAGGACGGCGAGTGGGGCGACCAGTTCGCGGACGACACCGTCGTCGCCCGGGAGGCCTGCGCCGAGGCGGGAGTCACCGTCGAGAACGCCTGGGAGCGTGAACTGATGGACCAGATGCGTCCGAGCAACGACCTCTGGCGGTCGATGGCCCGGCGTTCCATGGCCCGTTGACACATACGTTGACCAGTCACCAGCCGACCCGGGGGGAACCCCGGGTCGCTCTTGTCACCTGTGCCGACCTGGCCGACCTGGAGCCGGACGACCGGCTCGTCATCCCGCCGCTCGCCGCGCGCGGCGTGCGCGCCGAACCGGTCGTCTGGGACGACCCGGCCGCCGACTGGGCCGGCTACGACCTGGCCGTGCTGCGCTCGCCGTGGGACTACATCTCCCGCCGTGACGAGTTCGTCGCCTGGGCGTCCGCGGTGCCCGCCCTGGCCAACCCGGCCGACGTGGTCGCCTGGAACACCGACAAGCGCTACCTCGACCAGCTCTCCGCCGCCGGGGTGCCGACGGTGCCCACCGGGTGGGTCGCACCCGGGGAACCGTGGGACCTCCCCGCCGACCACGGCGAGTACGTGATCAAGCCCGCCGTCAGTGCCGGCAGCCAAAACACCGGCCGGTACGACCTGGCCGATCCCGAGCACCGGGAGGCGGCGCGGGCGCACGTGCGCCGATTGGGCGACGCCGGCCGGCTGACCATGGTCCAGCCGTACCTGCGGGCGGTGGACACCGAGGGCGAGACCGCGCTGCTGTTTCTGGCCGGTCGGGACGGGCTCGCGTTCAGCCACGCCATCCGCAAGGGCGCGATGCTGATCGGCCCGGATCTCGGCGTGGCGGGGCTCTACAAAACGGAGGAGATCACCGCCCGGACCGCCACCCGCGACCAGCTGGCGGTGGCGGAGAAGACCCTCACGGCGGTGCCGGGCGGATCGGAGCGGCTCCTCTACGCCCGGGTGGACCTGATCCCCGGCCCGGACGGCTCACCCGTCCTGGTGGAGCTGGAGCTCACCGAGCCCTCGCTCTTCCTCGGTTACGCCGACGGCGCCCCCGCCCGCCTCGCCGAGGCCATCCTCACCC
>NZ_POUB01000568.1 GCF_003236335.1 Micromonospora deserti | reverse complement strand
GAGCTGAGCTGGGTGACGGTGTACGAGACCGGCTCCAGCGGCGCCAACTTCAACGGCCAGAGCTACCGCATCTGGAAGGAGATGACGCTGGACAGCGCCGTGCGGCTGCGCCACGCGCCCGGCGGCCACCCGCTGGCCGGGACTCACGGCCACACCTTCACGCTGCGCCTGCACCTGGCCGCGCCGCTGGACGCGGTGATGGGCTGGACCGTGGACTTCGGCGACGTGAAGGCGCTGTTCAACCCGATCTTCAAGCGGCTGGACCACCACCCGCTGTACGAGATTGCCAACCTGCCCGACGGCGATGCCGCGAGCATCGCCGCCTGGGTGCTGCGCGAGGGCGGCGCGGTGTTGCCGGCCATCGACCGCGTGGACCTGTATGAGACCCGCGGCTGCGGCGCCATCGTCAGCCGGGCGGACTCGGAGGAGCTGATTCCGGTATGACA
>NZ_POUB01000567.1 GCF_003236335.1 Micromonospora deserti | reverse complement strand
GCCCTGCCGCCCCCGCCGCCCCGGGAGACGGCTCGGCCGCCCAAGCGGGTCCAGCCGGTGCCCGGCACCCCGTTCGGAGTGGTGCACCTCGACGTGCCACCGGTCACCTCTGGCTTGGCCGTGGGTTCGCTGGTGGCCGGGATCGTGTCGATCCTCGTCTCGCTGCTAGTGATCTGCTTCGGCCTTGCCGGCGGCGACTGGGACGGCGTCTGGGCGGCCGGAGCGTTCACCGTGCTGGGCGCGCTGGCCGCGTCCGGGGCGATCGTCGCCGGCCTGCTCGGGCTGCGGCAGATCCGCCGCCCGGCACCGCCGCCCTCGGTGCGTTTCACCGGGCGGGGGCTGGCGTTCGCGGGGATCTCCTGCGGTGCGGCGGGGCTGCTGCTCAGCCTGCTCGGGCTGGGGCTGGCGTTGCTGGTGTCGCTCGCCTGACGGCCGGGCGCCGGGTTCCCAAC
>NZ_POUB01000566.1 GCF_003236335.1 Micromonospora deserti | reverse complement strand
GTCCATCCAGGACCCGCGCGAGCGCCCCTCCGACAAGCAGCAGCAGGCCGACGAGAAACACCGGCGCTTCGCCGACCCCGAGTCCGACTTCATGGCCTACCTCAACCTGTGGAACTACCTGCGCGAGAAGCAGCACGAGCTGTCCTCCAGCGCGTTCCGCCGGCTGTGCAAGGCCGAGTTCCTCAACTACCTGCGCGTGCGCGAGTGGCAGGACATCTACAGCCAGCTGCGCCAGGCGCTCGGCGTCCAGCCCAACAGCCGCCCGGCCGAGCCCCAGCAGGTGCACACGTCGCTGCTGGTCGGCCTGCTGTCCCACGTCGGCGTCAAGGACGTCATGGAGAAGCGCGGCGCCGACGGCCGCCGCCCGATCCAGGAGTACATCGGCGCCCGCAACGCCCGCTTCGCCATCTTCCCCGGCTCCGCGCTGGCCAAGAAGCAGCCGCAGTGGGTCATGT
>NZ_POUB01000565.1 GCF_003236335.1 Micromonospora deserti | reverse complement strand
GAGCCGATCAAGGAGCACCTGCTGCTCACGCGCTACAACCCGAAGCGCGTGTCCGAAGGCGAGATGCTGTCGCTGACCGACATCCAGGAAATCCTGCGCATCAAGCTGATTGGCGTGATTCCGGAATCCGAAGCTGTGCTGCAGGCGTCCAACCAGGGCCTGCCCGCCATCCACCTGGAAGGCTCGGACGTCGCCAACGCATACCACGATGTGATCGACCGCTTCCTGGGCAAGGAGAAGGAGCTGCGCTACGTCGAATACAACAAGCCGGGCTTCCTGCAGCGCCTGTTCGGCGGCGGAAAATAAGGAGACGCACATCCATGTCGATTCTGTCTTTCCTGCTCGGCGAGAAGAAGAAGACTGCAAGCGTTGCCAAAGAGCGCCTGCAGATCATCCTCGCCCATGAACGTACCGCCAGCGGTGCGCCCGCCGACTACCTGCCCGCGCTGCAACGC
>NZ_POUB01000564.1 GCF_003236335.1 Micromonospora deserti | reverse complement strand
GTTGTTGTTCGTCCAAATCAGCCACCTCCTTGATTTTAATGCTTGAATAATTCTAGGTGGAGGAAGAATGAAAGTCAACCGAAAGACCAGCTTGTGAGATAAAGTTAAACTTATTTTGACAAGGCTAACGTTTCTAATTTAAAATGAGAGTAGTAGTTAACCACTAACAGAGAGAGACAGTTGTTGAGAAGTCTCATGGAAGGCGAAATGGATTGATGTTTAACAGGGCGAAATCCCTTATCTTTCACTAGAGCGGTGGCTTTATAATGGAGTCACAAGTTAGGTGGTACCGCGATTTTTCGTCCTATTATTCATTTTTGAATAGTAGGATTTTTTATATCTGGAGGAAATTATGACATCTAAAAAAATTATTTTAACTGGTGACCGTCCCACAGGAAAACTTCATATCGGACACTATGTTGGTTCACTTAAAAACCGCGTTCAACTTCAAAATACAGGTG
>NZ_POUB01000563.1 GCF_003236335.1 Micromonospora deserti | reverse complement strand
GCCGTAAAACGCACCGGCCACGCCGTCTATCCATAGATCGGCACATTACCCCGACACTTCAGCGCTTTGCGATGACCTGGTCGATCAGGCCGTATTCCTTAGCCTGTTCGCTGCTCATGAAGTTATCACGATCCGTGTCGCGGGCGATCTTATCAACAGGCTGACCGGTCACTTCCGAGAGCACCGTATTCAGGCGCTCGCGCAGGTACAGAATCTCACGCGCCTGGATCTCGATGTCGGAAGCCTGGCCCCGCGCGCCGCCCAGCGGCTGGTGAATCATGATGCGCGAGTTCGGAAGGGCCAGACGCTTGCCCTTCGCGCCGGCTGCCAGCAGGAACGCGCCCATACTGGCTGCCATACCCATGCAAAGCGTGGACACGTCCGGCTTGATGAACTGCATCGTGTCGTACATTGCCAGACCGGACGATACAGAACCGCCCGGCGAATTGATGTACAGCGAGA
>NZ_POUB01000562.1 GCF_003236335.1 Micromonospora deserti | reverse complement strand
ACAAAGACCCGGGCTGGTTCAAGCACCCCAAGGGCACCAACGCCTTCGAATGGACCGGCGCCATGCCGGAGCCCGCCCGCTTTGCGAGCGAGGGCGGCCAGTCCATGCCGCCGTCCAAGCGCAACAAGCCGGGTGAGATCGAGGTCCAGATCCGCAAGCCCACAGGCGGCTCCGGTCACAACCACTGAAAACAGCTTGCGTCGTAGAGGCCCGGCCGCACCACTTCCCCTTCCACTCATCAGTTCAGAAGAGAGTTCCCATGAAAAAGTCGTTCATCGCCATCGCAGCCGCGCTTGTCGCGCTCGCCCCCCTCGCCAGCCAGGCCCATGACGGCGTAGACCATGCCGCTTCCGCGCCCGCCGCCAAAGCTGCCGACGGCCACGCTCACAGCCACGGCGACAGCGACGCCATCGGCGTGGCCGGCAAAGCCGCCAAGGTCACGCGCACGGTCAACGTTGACA
>NZ_POUB01000561.1 GCF_003236335.1 Micromonospora deserti | reverse complement strand
GTGAGATTAAGACCAATATTGGTAGTGGATTAGATGGTGATTACCGCAAAGATTTAAATGGTAATTTCATAATAATTAAAGCTAATGAAGGTGGTTTAAAAAAGGATGTTACTACATTAAAAAATGATATTGATACCTTAAAAAAAGACCACAAAACTATCTTAGAGAAATTAGAAGATGTTAAAAAGCTTGAGAAAGCTAATGCTGATAGGTTAGACCAGCAACATTTGAACATGGAACAATTAGTTACGATTTTACATGATAATTTCGAAGTTTCGATTGGTTGGGATGGCGACAATATAGTTTTAGAAAGAGTGGTATGAGATGGCAGCATTAATTACGTTAGATACACAAAAACAACAAAATGGTGTTAGTGAAGCGTTCAATATTCAAGAACTTTTCAATGCCCGTGTTGGTGATGAACAAGTTCCGTTCCCAGTTAAATTCTTAGAACGAGGTAAAGC
>NZ_POUB01000560.1 GCF_003236335.1 Micromonospora deserti | reverse complement strand
GCCAGCCGACCGACCCGCTGCTGGTGTTCAAGATGGGCACCTTCCAGAACAATCAGCGCAAGAGCCGCCTCAACGGCATCGAGCTGAACGCGCAGCACATCTTCGGCAACACCGGCTTCGGCGTGTCGGCCAACTTCACCAAGGTGCGCTCCAACCTCAGCTACGACAACAACAAGGTCGGCGCGCAGACGGATGTGCTGGTGGGCCTGGGCAACTCGGGCAACCTGGTGGGCTTCTACGAGAACGACACCTACACCGCGCGCCTGGCCTACAACTGGCGCGGCCAGTTCCTGGCGGCCAACTTCGGCGGCACGGATGGCGCACAGCCGCTGTATGTCGAGCCCTACGGCCAGTTCGACCTGAGCCTGGGCTACAACTTCGACAAGCGTCTGCGCCTGCAGTTCGAGGCCATCAACCTGACCGACGAGTACACGCGCACCCACCTGCGCAACGAGAACCAGATCGGCG
>NZ_POUB01000055.1 GCF_003236335.1 Micromonospora deserti | reverse complement strand
CCACCCGCCAGACAGGCCGCCTGGGAAGCAGAGCGTAAACACCAATCGTCCCAACGGATCCCGGTCGAGCACGCCATCGCCGAACTGAAGTGGTGGCGACAACTACAACGGTTCACCGGCCGCCGCGACCTGTTGCCCGAGACCATCGACGCCGTCGCCGGGCTGGTGTCCGACCGCATGATCACCTGGTAGCCGCGAAACCGGATCACCGCAGCTCACCGCCCCACCTAATTGCGCACGAAGTCGTTAGTGGAGGTCTTCACGCTCTGGCTGTCCATGATCGACGCCGTGGGTTCGATGGTGCGGCCGTGGTGGTCACGGACGAGGCCGGTGAGCTGGTAGTTCAGTTCGGTAAAGATGCCTTCCTTGCTCCAGGCGGCGAAGTAGCCGTAGACGGTCCGGCAGGGCGGGAAGTCGTGGGGCAGGTAGCGCCAGGCGATGCCGGTGCGGTTGACGTACAGGATGGCGTCGAAGATGTCGCGCAGGTCGTGGGTGGGGGCGCGGCCGCTGACGCCGGCGTCGGTGCGGGCCTGTCGCCAGGAGGTCAGGCGGGGCGCGATCAGGGCCCACCGGGCGTCGGACAGGTCGGACGGATAGGGTCGCCGTTTGGTCATGGTGAAGGCGTACATCGTCGGGGCGTCGGCTCAACGGACGTGATGTCCGTCGATGCCGGGGTGAAAGTGAACCAGACGCGATCCCGAGGTGAAACGCTCTGATTTCGGTCAGGGCCGTGTCCGACGAGATGCGCTCTTTCTGGGGAGAGACGGAAATCTCGCACTGCCGAGATCGGAACGTGAACCGCCCACTACTGGCGCGAAGGTGAAACAAACGTCCAGTAACTGGTGCGTTTTGATCATTCCGGCTATGTATTGCTGCTTTCGTGGGCCTGGTCGGCGAGGCGTCGGCAGGGTCGAATGATCACCACTGGGGCCAGGTTCACCGGATTGATGCCGATGCGAGATGCCCTGGTTTGATCCGCGGATGAGAGGGCGTCTGATTCACGGCTTGACCTTGCGCGATCGCGCAGTATCCGGCCGCGCGAAGACGCAGCCTCCGGTTCGCGGGCGGTTGACGCCGGCCAATTCCTTGACCAGTCGCGGGGTGATGTGTGGCAATACATACAGGCGGCCCACGACGCACCACGCTCATCCATCCAAACATGGAGGTTTCATGGTCTTCCTGAGACGCCCGGCGAATACCGGGCGCGAACTGTCGAAAACGCACACCAGACGGGGTATCCGGCTGATGGCCTACCTTGCTACGGTCGGCGTTACCAGCACGTTGAGAATCCTGTCGCGGCGGCGATCCGCCTCAGCCGCGCTCGTCACGGTCACCGCGGGGGTGGCGACGCTGGTCGTGCCCACACCTGCGCACGCGGGCCTGTACGGTCCCGACATCGCGTGCCCGACCGACCCGGGCATCGTCTGGAAGGCCCGGACCGCGAGCCGGAACCGCCTGGTCTGGGAAGGCGTGAACTACACGGTCAATTCCGCCTCGCCAGCGTTCGCGGTCAGCGACGGGCGGATCGTCGACAACACGCTGACCTCGCCGATCGAGGCCACCTTCACCTCGTCAGTGTCGAACACGTACACGGTGACCGTGACGCTCGGAACGTCGGCGCAGCTCACCGAAAAGCTCCAGTCGACGGTGAGCGTCCAGATCGTGCAGTCCCGGACGACCCAGATCGGGATCAACGCGACGGTCACCGTGCCGCCGCAGAGCCGCGTCGTCGGTCGGTACGGCGTCGAGGTGTTCAACGTCGCCTACACGGGCCAGTTGGTTTGGCAGAGTTACGACGCCCAGCGGCCGGGCGGCTTCGGCGGCCAGTGCTGGGAGCGGAGCAACGTGGCCGCGTCCACGGTGGCGCCCACCGTACTTGAGGGCTGGCGGTTCAGCACCAGCTGACTGGGGAACGTACCAGGCAGGGTCCGGGCGAGCCCGGACCCTGGTACCGTCCCATGACGATGACCAGCACAGATGTCGCGCGTACCACCGCGTAGGACACGTCGAGCATGTCGTGCTCGGCGCTCAGCCGGTCGTAGATCCGTTTCACGGTGTGCCGCTGCTTGCGGGGCACGTCTAGGTCCGCGCGCAGGATGCCGTCGATGCAAATGGACCGGCTGGCACCACCACGTCCCCTTAATCTCCGCCGCCACGGATTCCTCACTTGGCTCCGCCACCGCCCCAAAAACCCCAGTGCCGGAATGACCCTCTACGGCGTACTCCGACACATCCAAACCCACCTGGCCCGCATCATCGGCACCTGCCCCACCTGCGACACCCAATTCCCCGACCACTGGCCCCGAGACTGCTAGCAATCATGACGGAGCACTACTAGAACCGCCCGTGGACAGCGTCTGCCGACCACATCGACGGACTCTCGCCCACCCGGCCTCAACCGGCATCATCGTGGGTCCCGAACTGACGTGTAGGATGCCACGAACTTTCCGGACAGGGGAACTACTAAGATCCTTTCCGGAAGGTGAGGAATCCGTGCCCAAAAACGTTCAATCTAGATGGATGGCGCTAACAAGCGGCTCAGTGAGCCATTCCGCGCAAGCGGTTGACTACTGAACGCTGTCATGTGGTGCGGGTGTGGTCAGGGTGATTGCGTAGTCGGTCCGGGGGTGCCCTGAGCTGGGAATCTATGGAGTGAGTGGCCTCTGTGGAGCCGCCGCATCCGTTCGGCGGCCAGCAGACCGGCCAGCAAGTCCACCGTTTGCTGCCGTACCGGCAGCACCGAGGTGTATGTGACACTCATCGTCGACGCAGAACCCTTATGAAGTTGATCTGTGAGAGGACCACCTTCATACCCGGGTTCTGCGTCTTCTCGTTGCACCGCAACCGATCCGGCGTGGCACCGCACTACCGACGGTCGACTACTACGGCAGTCCGAGATCGTGATCTCTCCTGAGACTCAACCGCCGGTGTGACGGTGCGGAGGTGAGCGTGTCCCATGCGGCCATCGCGCAGGTGATGACGGCTTCCAACTCGGTGCGGGTGGCGCCGTCGCGGGCTTGTATGGAGAGGCCTTGCACCACGGTGGTGTAGTAGCGGGCGATGGCGTCGAGGCTGGCGGGCGGCGCGGTGAGGTCGCCGTCGGTGACGCCGCGGGCGAGCCGGTCTCTGATGGTGGTGAGCTGGTCGCGGCGGCGGTCGGCCAGGAACTCCCGCACCGCGTGGTTTTCCACGGCGCCGGTGGGGGCGGCGAGGATGAGCATGCAGTAGTGGGGGGTGTCGGGGCGGGTGATCTGATCGGCGGTGGCGCGCAGCATTTCGTGGATCGCGGCGCGTGCGGTCGGTTGTTCGCGCAGCGCGCGCCGGGGCGGCTCGCCTGAGGTCGTGCCGTAGAGCGCCATGACCTTGCGGAACAGGTCCTCCTTGCTGCCGAAGCAGGCGTAGATGCTGGCTGAGGCGATTCCCATGGCCTGGGCCAGGTCGTTGAGCGAGGTGCCCTCGTAGCCCCGTTCCCAGAACAGGTCCAGCGCCTGGCGCAGGGCGGTGTCCGGGTCGAAGGTGCGCGGCCTGCCGCGAGTAGCCATCTGGATGCGTCTCCGTACTTGTTGGTCGTTCGATCAAGTTTACCTTGACCTGCACCGAGCGGCCGTGACACAGTTTGTTGGCCGTTCGATAATCAAAAGGAAGCTGACTGCAATGACTATTCGCGCAACCATGCGCGCCCTCCAGCAGACGTCCCTGAACGGCCCGCAGGACCTGTGCTTGATCACCAACGCGCCGGTACCGAGCCCAGGCCCGGGCGAGGTCCTGATCCGGGTCACCGCAGCCGGCGTTAACTTCGTCGACATCTCGCAGGCCCGCGGCACGTTCGCAGGTGGCCCGCAGCCGCCGTATCTGGCGGGCATCGAGGGCGCCGGTGAAGTCACCGCCGTTGGCGAGGGGGTGACCGACCTGGAGCCCGGCGCCCACGTCATCGGCGTCGGCATCAAAGGCGGCGCCTTCGCCGAGTACATGGTGCTGCCCGCGGCCGCAGCGGTTCCCGTGCCGGCGGGCTGGGCCGACGAGCAGGCGTTGGGCCTAGTCGTGAACTGGCCGACCGCGCTGGCGGCGCTCAAGCCGCTGGGCGGCATCGCCGCAGGGCAGACCGTGCTGATCCACGCCGCTGCCGGCGGGACTGGCCAGGCCGCGGTGAAGATGGCCAAGCACTACGGCGCGACGGTGATCGCCACGGCCTCGCCAGGCAAGCATGAGATGGTACGGGCGCAAGGCGCCGACCACGTCATCGACTCCCGCGGCGCCGACCTCGCCGCCGACGTCCTGCGACTGACCGGCGGCGCGGGCGCCGACCTGGTGCTGGAGTCGGTCGGCGGCGCCACCCTCGACGCCAGCCTGGCCGCGACCAAGCGGGTCACCGGCCGAGTCGTCGTCTATGGCGTGGCCGGCGGAGAAGCCGCGATCACCAACTGGGAGCTGGTCTACAAGCACCAGATCCACGTCATCGGCCTGAACATCGGCATCCTGATCCAGGCCGCACCGCAGATCTTCGGCGAGGTCATGGGTGAGATGTTCGGGCTCCTCGCCGCCGGGGTGCTCAGCCCCGGCCAGCCCACCGCGTATGAGCTGGCCGAGGGGCCGAAGGCACTCGCGGAACTGGAAGCACGGGCCACCGTGGACAAGCTGGCACTGCTGCCCTGAACAGACCGCGACGCCAGGCGGCGGTCCCCCCCACGGCTTTCTGAAGGGCCACGTCGGGGTACGGCCGCCGCGATCATGACCGTTGTGAGACACGATCAAGACGCGGCAGTCGCTGCCGCACCGCCAGATGAGAAGCCCCGCCAGTGGGCGGCGCCGCCTGCCAGTACAGCGGCACGGGTAGGCCGTCCACGTTACCGGCAAGCACCCTCGCACAGATGGCGATCTCGGACCGCCTACTACGCAGCGCAACCCACCGTTACGCGGAATGGCTCAGTGGGCCACGATGACCAATGGGACTGACTCCGGCGACCGGTAGTCGTCGCCCCGCCCCACACCCGGTCCGGTTAACGTTCCAACGTTCCCAGGTCTTTGGTGCCTCTCCCCGCCTGCGGGTGCCACAGCAGATGGATTCGCCGGCGCGCGTTTTCCGAGAGGCGGACTTTGTCGGGCGTTTGAGGGTCTGGGGCCTTCTGAAGGTCGACGGCCACTCGAAGGACGTCTGCGCGCAGCTCCTTCTCCGCCATGTCACCGTAGACGAGCAGTACGCCGTACTCGTACCCGCGCTCGTCTGCGTCGACGAATGCGCCTAAGGTCTGAAGATCCTTGCTCAGGCCATCAGTCGTGAGTCCGGACGCGGTCTTGACCTCCACGACCACAGCATTTCGCTGCCAGTTCCCGGGTTCGTGCCACAGCAGGTCCGGCTTGTGAAGACCCTTATCAGTCACCGCGTGCAAGCCGGCTTTGTCGATCTCCCCCGACAGCAAGTAGGTCGGCGCACCCGCAGCTTCGCCAAGCTTGGTGTCACTCAACACGCGGATTTGATGGTACAGCTCGTAGCAGTACACACGTTCGCGGTAGGTCTCCTGAGGCGCGGTCGCGCCAAGGGTTGAATACCGGAGAAGGAACCAGCTGTCGCCTACGCGCCTGGTCGCCTCATCGAGAAGCATTAGAAACGCGTCGGCAGCCTGCTGACGATCAACGTCGGTCATGAGCTAGTTCTACTACCACCTGGTGGGGCCACGTCTGCTCGACCTGCGGGTGGATCTGCACCGGATACGCCGCAGGCAGCAAGACAAGATCGTCGCGACCACGCTGCCGGTTGGGTGAATGCGGCACCCACGGAGAACCGTCGGAAACTACGCAGATGTAGGACCCCGTGGCACACCACCACTCGCTCCCCCGAGAGAACCCCGTGGCCGCTGAGCCGTTCAGCCATGCCCTTGCACGGAAGGCCTTCCCGGCGGTTGAGGTCCTCGACCGGCCGCCGCCAGCATCGTTGCTTGGCATGCCTGTTGGGTTACACGGTGTCCTGTTGGGCTGTTGGGTTGCCCGGATCGGGGTCATCGCCGTCCGGCGAGTCGGCCACGCCAGCGAGATGGGCGATCGCCGACCGGTTCCCAGACGGGCCGGGTACGGCCGCGGCGGCCTGCCGGATCGCCGTCGCCTCCCCGACCAGCGCCCGCAGTGGGTTGGTGCGCAGGGTGAACGCTGCGGTCTCGCGGCTGTTGACGACAAGTCGGCACGCCGCCCGGTAGGCGTCCAGGTGCGACAGGTCGTGCTCGTCGAGCTCGGGCATGGTGTGCCGGGCCAACTGGTGGGCGTCCTCAGGGGCGCAGGAGAAGAACACCTTGTTGCGGGCGTTGGCGGAGATGGCTAGTGGGCTGTCCACGAACGTTTGCCGGGTTCAGACACGTCGGACGGCTTGTGCCGGCTGGCAACAGCCGGGTGCGGGATCAGTCGACGAGGACGGCCGAGGCGTTCATGACTGTTGACCTTGCCCAAAGGTGAAGGCAGACACTGCTGTGGCGAGCGAGCTGGCGAGCTGAGCGCTTGTCGCTGACCGAACACCGATGAGAGGGAGCTGTATGGATGACAACGTTCTCCTGGCAGAACAGATGGCTTACTACCGGGCCGGTGCGGCCGAATACGACCGGCCCTATGCAGAGCACGAAGACCTGCAGAGGTTGCTGGCTGTCGTCGATGACCTTCCGATCGCCGGGGATGTGCTCGAGTTGGCCTGCGGAACGGGCCAGTGGACCTCTCTGCTCGCCGCGCGGGCGCATTCGGTGACAGCTGTCGACGCGGCAACCGAAGTGTTAGCCCTGGCTCGGGCGCGCACCGCATCCCCTACCGTGCAGTTCATTGAGGCCGACCTGTTTGAGTGGCAGCCGCCACGACGCTACGACACCGTGTTCTTCGCCTTCTGGCTCTCCCATGTCCCGCCGACACGCTTGCCCGACTTCTGGAACACCGTCGCCACCGCGCTCGCGCCGGGCGGCAAAGCAGTCTTCATCGACGACGGCCCCGCCGTAGCCGCCAGCGAAGAAGTCCTCGCGAACCAGCCGACCCCGGCGGTGCTGCGCCGGCTCGATGACGGCAGCCAGTACCGCATCGTGAAGGTATTCCACGATGCTCAGACCCTCACGGACGTCCTCACAGCGCTGGGGTGGTCGGTCGGCATCCGGCCCATGGGCGGGAACTTCATCGGCATTGCAGAACCGCCGACCACCCCAGGCGAAGAACCCGCAACCGCGCCAGCATCCTGAGCCGGGCGGGGTGCCGTACCGGCACGGCCACCCGCACTCTTCAGAGGTCGTCTGCTGACGAGAGTCCCGTTACCCCTGGAGCGCAGCCGGACGGCACAAGCCGCCCGGCATGTCTGAGCGTCAGGCGGCCTTGGTGCGGGGTCGTCCCCAGCGTTGTTGGCGTTCGCTGCGGACGCGGGCTCGTTCGCGGCGTTGCGCGGCGAGGACGTCGGGGTGGCGGGCGTTGGCGTTACGCCAGCGCAAGTATTTCTGCAGCTTGCGGGCAAGAACGGTGTGGTTCGGGTGGTTCGAGTTCGCCATCGTGAACATGCGCAGCGGCCCGAACTGCGCCTCGATCGGGTTCGCCCACGACGCGTTGGTCGGAGTCAGGCACAGCTCGACGGTGTTGCGGGCTGCCCAGGCCCGGATAGTCGGCGTCTTGTTCGCGGACAGGTTGTCCATGATGACGTAGATCGGGGCGCCGTCCGGCCGCGTCTTGCGAATCGACTTCAGCGCGGACAGGGTGTGATCTGCGCCTTTGCGGCGCCGGTTCACACCCCGGAGTTGGTCATCGCCGAGGCTGTAACAGCCGTGGAAGTACCGAATGCCGTGCGTGCGATGGTAGGTCGCCGGCAGCCGGTCCGGATGCGACTGCGCCGCCCAGTCACGGCCGTGATGCGGGCGGATCGACAGCGGCCCGAACTGATCGAACGCGAAACAACGGGTCGGGAACTTGGTGGTCACTTCCTCGATCCGGTCGAGTTTGGCATCCAAGTCGGGGTCCTTCGACTCCTTCCATGTGCGGGTCCGCTGCCAGCTGACCTCGTTACGGCGCAGGATCTGCCGCAGCCGTTCCCGGCCGACGATGACCGTTCGGTCGGCGTCAGTGGCCAGGTAGTCGGCGAGTTTACGCAGGCTCCAGCAGGTGAAAGCCCGCCCGAGCGTGTTCGGGCGGGCTTTGGCCGTCGCGACGACGAACGCCTCATCGTCGTGGTTGATCCGGCGGGGACGGCCTCCCGCCCACTGAGGGTCCAGCGCGCGAAGACCGATCTCGTTGAACGAGTGGATCACGTCGCGGACAGTGTCCTCATGCCCGGCGATCAGATGGGCGATCGCGGAGACGGGTGTCCCGGACGCCGACGCCATGATGATCAACGCCCGGCGCACCCGGACTGAGTCGTGCTTGCCTCTACGGACGAGTTGTTGCAGCTTGCGGCCCTCGTCTTGCGTCAACCGCCGTGCCCTGACCGGCTCGGCCAACCCGCCACCTCACTCTCAACGACCAACAACTGCCGTTGAGAGTGAGCCGCCGCCAGCACCTATCGGCGGACGTGACCGGTGTGTTGCCGACCCGGTGAACGTTCGTGGTCAACGCACTAGCGTTCCCAACCGGGCGGCGCGCCCGGGCTTGAGCGTCTCGCGGCGCCGCTTCTGGCACCCGTGTGGCCGAGACCGGCCTTCCGGTCTCGGCGACGCCACTCAGGATCTCCTTGACTCTGCGTGATCCTGCCACCACGATGGCAGCAGCGGGCCGCGTGACGTTATACGGCCTCGACTGAGGACGCCCGGCGAGCTCGCACATCTGCTTGAGTCCGGTTGGGTTCACGGGGAGGGTGTGTCGGTGCCTCGTCATCCGGAGACGCTGATCACGCCGAACGCGCTACTCGCCGAGAAACGTGCGGGCTTGCCGTCGCCGCGGCGACCCGGACAGCGCATGTCCCGGACTGAGCTGGCCGATGCCGTCAACATAGCCCTGGATCAGCTCTACCCAGGCCGCGACCTCGCCGCCCACTATGTTGACCACCGTTGGATCGGCAAGCTGGAACGCGGAGAGCACCGGTGGCCCAGCGAAGAGCGGCGTGCCGCGCTACGACTCGCCCTTGGCGCCGCAAGTGATACCGATCTCGACCTCTACAGCCCTCGGCGCTCCAGCAGCGGACGACCGGACGCTGTGGACCGGCAGCAGGTCACCCGGTTCGGTTCACGGCCCGACCTGTTTCCCGCAGGCAATCTGCTGCAACTCGGAACCCCCACGCCTGGGCATCAACTACTGCCCGGCGGTGACCTGCACCGAACGATCTCGGCCCCGGCAGGACAGCACTTTCCTGGAGCGTTGATCGACGTCGAGATTTACCCGGCGGTCGACGACGGCCGCGTCCTCGCCACCATCGCCCCGTGCGCCACAGAACGGAGGTGGCGTCGGTCGGTTCAGCGGCGGCTGATCCTAGGGCATGTCGATACACCGGATCGTGCCGGAGTCTTCGCGCTCGACTCTCGGCAGGCGGATCGGCACCTGGTCGAAGCCGGTCGGGACGCCCGCCTGCTCATCCCTCGCGCGTACCAGCTCGACGCGATTACTACCGGGGTCGTGTGGGCGGTAACGAACCTCGACCTGTCGCTGCTGCTGGACGACGCCCGATTGGACGCCGCTCAGGCCGCTGCCTCGCCGTACAGAGACATGACCAGATCTGCCGCCAGCCGCGACATCGCCGATGACTTGGATTCGGTGTCGCGGCTGTGGATTGGATCGGCGTTCTGCGCCGACCACATCCGCCGCCACAGCCATGTCCTGTCCGACGTGCCCGTCTACTGGACCCGGGAGCAACGCGGGGAGGAAGCCAGTACGTGGCTGCTGTTCCGCCACAAGCTGCGGTACCTGCGCGACACCGCCGAACGGTTTCGGAGCAGCTCCCAGCCGATGACCAGGATGTTCTGCCTTCCCCCGCAGGCGGTGGCCGCATCGTCGATGTCTGAACGGATCCTGCTGCTGCTTGCCATGGCATTGATGGAATCCGTCGGAATCCACACCGCGGTCACCGATGACCCGGAGTACGCCGCGCTGCCCGGGCTTGTCATGGACAAGAGGCGCGCGATCATGGCCACCTGGATTCGCGGTGAAGACGTCTGGCACGTCGATGTCACCGACCATCCCCACACCGTCGCCGCCTACCGTGATGCTCTCGGCGACGTGCTAGCTCACTCCGTGACCGCTAGCGACACCCCCGGGGGACGACTCCGCCACCTGGCCGACCATCTGAGCCTCGACTGGCACTGGCTGCAAGGCCGCTGCGCCGACCTCGGCCAGTACGGCTTCGCCGGGCTCGCCGAGCCCCGCAGTCGGCTGCTCTCGCTCGATGGCGTCGACCAGGCATGCCGCTTCATCGGCACCCTGCCGTAATAGGCTTCCCGCACCCGCCGAGACCGCCGGAAGGAACTACTGTGTCCCCGACACCGACAGAACTCGAGCCGAAGGTGGTCGTGTTCGGCCTCGGCGGCACGATCGCCATGACCACCGGCACCGGCGAAGGCGTCAGCCCCACTCTGTCCGCTCGCGACCTGGTTGACGCCGTACCCGGGCTGGCCTCGACCGGAATCGACATCAAGGTGGTGGACTTCCGCCGCCGCCCCGGTGCCTCCCTTACCTTCGCTGACATCGCCGCGCTCGCCACAGCGGCGACCCGCGAACTCGCCGCCGGCGCCACCGGGGTCGTCGTCACCCAGGGCACCGACACGATCGAGGAAACCGCGTACCTGCTCGACTTGCTGCACCACCGCCCCGAACCCCTGGTCGTCACCGGCGCGATGCGCAACCCCACCCTGGCCGGTGCGGACGGCCCCGCCAACCTCCTCGCCGCAATCCAGACCGCAGCCTCCTCCGCCGCCCACGACCAAGGCTGCCTCGTCGTCCTCGCCGATGCGATCCACGCCGCCCGCTGGGTCGCCAAGACCCACTCCACCAACGGCGCCACCTTCCGCTCGCCGGACACCGGCCCCCTCGGATACGTCCTGGAAGGCGCCGTGCATCTGCTGACCCGCGTGCCGTACCGGCTCACCATCCCCAGCCCGGACCAGGCCAAACGTACCCGCGTCGGCCTCTACACAGTCAGCCTCGACGAGGATCCCACCCTCCTCGACGCCATCGGCCAGCGCTGCGACGGCCTCGTCGTCGCCGGCTTCGGAGTCGGCCACGTACCCGAACCCCTTGTCGACACCCTCACCGCCCTCGCCGAACGAATCCCCGTCGTCCTCGCCTCCCGCACGCCGGCCGGCCCAACGCTCACCCGCACCTACGGGTTCCCCGGCTCCGAACGCGACCTCCTCGCCCGCGGGCTCATCCCCGCCGGCTGGCTGCACCCCTACAAAGCCCGCATCCTGCTCCGCACGCTCCTCGACGCCCGAGCCAAGCCGCAGGACATCGCCCCCGCATTCTCCGTTGCGGGCAACCTGGGTGAACCGTCCTCCTGGCCCTGGCCGACACCAACCCTGACCGGCGATCGAACGAAGGCGACAGCGGAGCATGCGTAGCCACAACCTGACCCCAGGACGGATGATCGGTGTGGTCTTCGACCACGGCGACGACTTCTTCACCGCCCTCGCTGACGCCTGCCGCGCACACAACATCAAGCAGGGCTACATCCCGATGTTCATCGCCGGCCTGTCCACCGCCAAGATCGTCGGCACCTGTCAACGCCTCGACAACCCCGACGCCCCCGTCTGGACCCACGTCGATCTCGCCAACGTCGAAGCACTCGGCGGCGGCACCATCGCCTGGGACGACACCAACCAAAAGATCCTCCCGCACATCCACATCACCGCCGGGCTTAAGGAACACAGCGCTACCGCTCACACGAGCCACCTGCTGGACGCCACCGTCCAATTCCTCACCGAAATGCTGATCATCGAGGTGGCCTCACCCGCCATGCGTCGACTACCAAACAGCACCCTCTACGACGTTCCACAACTACATCTCGACTAGCGATCCCGAACCGGGCTTCGGAGGGAGGTACAGGATGGCCCGCCACCCCGACACCATCATCACGCCCAACACGCTGCTCACTAGGGCCCGCGAACGGCTTCCATCACCGCGGCGACCCGAGCAGCCCATGTCTCGGGCCGAGCTGGCTGACGTCATCAACTCGGCCCTCACGCAGCTCTATCCCGGACGTGACCTCAGCGCCCACTACGTCGACGGTCGCTGGGTGGGCAAGCTAGAACGCGGGGAACATCGCTGGCCCAGCCCCGAGCGTCGTGCCGCCCTGCGACATGTCTTGGGCGCCGACGACACCGATCTCGGTTTGTACATTCCACGACGCACGACTTGGAGTGCAGCCTTCCGTGCTCCGCGGCCGGCCGCGCCCCAGAACAGGATCAACGGCGCTGCGGCTTCGGCCTTCCTCGGCAACGGTTCGGTAACCGTGATCACCCCCTTGAAGCAAGAGGCCGTCCGTGCCCGGCCAGTTGTAGCGCTAGAGGACGTCGTCGGCGCCCAACGTCTCGGAGAGCTCGCCAAGATGCTCGCGCTCGACGCGCGATTCGAAACCGTTCCGATTGGCGGTGAGGTTGATCTGAATCGGCCGAACCTAGTCGTCATCTGCGGACCCAGGCTCTCTCGACACACCGCCGCCATCCTCGACCAAGACTCACGCATACGATTCGAGCCAACGCCGAACGGGATTTGGACCCTCCGTGACAACGAGACCGGTCTTGTACACCGTTCCGGCCTGGACGAAACACCCACTCGGCACTGGGACGTCGCTTACTTCGGTCGCCTTCCCCGCCTCGACGGCAACGGAACACTCATAATCTTTACCGGCGTGCATCCACAAGGATCTCTCGGCGTCGTCCAACTCATAGCTGCCACTATCCACGAACTACATCGGGAGGTAGCGAACCGCTGCTTCTCGATGCTCGTCGGCACTCAATTCGACCCAGACACAGGAGAGCCGGTGCAAGTAGACCGACTAACTCCGTGTACTGGCATGAGGGAGCCCCAGCATCATGCGCGTAACGATCGCAACCGAACCCGCCCCCGGCCACGCCAACGAAGACTTCGCCGCAGCGACCGCAAACGCCGTCGTCTTGCTCGACGGCGCTGGACTGTCCGGGGTCGATGATGGCGGTTACATCCACGGAGTTGCTTGGTATGTACGCCGTCTTGGCGCCGAACTCATCGTGGGATTGGCGCACCAGCCCCCGTCCAGCCTCACGCAGATCCTGGCCGACGCTATAGGCCACGTCGCCGCCTCTCATAACAAGACCTGCGACCTCAATCACCCAGGCACCCCTTCGTCGACGGTTGTCCTAGTTGACTTCGATGGACCCCGCCTGCGATACCTCGTGCTTGCGGACTCGGTGCTCGTCATCAACGAACTGGGCAAGCAGCAGGTCATCAGTGATGGGCGGGAAGCAGACGCTGGACGTCGCCACCGCCGCGCCATGGATGCGATTCCCGCTGACACAGCCGCCCATGATGACGCCCGTCGTGCATACGTTGAGACCCTTCGTGGGTACCGGAACCATCCGGGCGGGTTCTGGGTCGCTGCCGCAGATCCGCGGGCGGCATCTGAAGCACTAACAGGAGAAGTAGATAGAGGTCGAGTCGAATCACTTCTACTCCTCAGCGACGGCGCCAGCCGCCCCGTAGACAGATTCGGACTAATGACCTGGGACGAGATAGCCGAATTGGTAGGCGCCGCCGGCTGCCCAGCTTTGCTGCGACGGGTTCGTGATGCTGAAAATAGCGACCCTCGTGGTCGTCGATGGCCAAGAGGAAAGATCCACGACGATGCCGCGATCGTCTACTGCGACTTCCGTTAGGGCCAGTGGATCAGTGCCTCCGGTAGCTGCCGACGTCACCGCGTCGATCGCCTCTTCCGCACGCACCCGGCCATCCTCCCCTCGGCCCGGCCCAAACCGCCTCGGTGGCTTCTCCGGCCGGCATCGGCGACCCTGTTATGGACCCACGCGTTCTAGGTATGGCAGGCGGTGATCGCTCGATGCGGGCGGGGCATTAGTACATGCTTGGTTGTGCGATACCGGCTCGCGCAGGAGACGGCTTGGGCCGACGAAGGTGAACACGCACACCTGTGCTGCCGGGCGAGATATCGGCCAACTCGTAACCCGCCGGCGTGAGGTCTGCGGTGGCTGCCGCCAGACCGCCCGTCCGTGGGGCTTTTTCGACGGCGACCACGATCTCATCGACGCAGTCGAGGTTGTCGTGGAGTGCACCGGAATGTTGGGCTCCAACTGCGAGGATGGTGCGCGAGCCACTGGCGTAGCAGGCGGAGAGCCACTGTCGGAGGTCGCCGCTTAGGTCGTCGGGCAGCGTGAAGTGTTCGGGCGCGTGGCCGCCGGGGATGCCCTCCTCGATTGTCTTGTCGCTGAGCACGAGGTCTGCCCTACTGCGCAGGTCCGCGGTTAGTTGCTCGTTGACAGGCTGTCTGTCCTTGTTGTCGAGGGCGTAGGCCCAGGTCAGGTGGGGACGGCGGCGGCGGGTGGCGGCGAGCCAGGGGCCAAGGACGGTGAGGGTCTCGTCGGGGAGCACGTTGGTCTCGACGTCGATGCCGTGGGCGGTGAGCACGGCGGCGCCGCCGTCGCCTCGGGAGGTCGGGTCGATGACGCTGATGACGACTCGGGTGATGCCGGCGTTGATGAGTTCCTGGCGGCAGGCCGGGGTGACGCCGATGTGGTTGCAGGGTTCGAGTGTGACGACGGCGGTGCCGCCTCGCGCTGTGTCGCCCGCTGCGCTGAGCGCGTTGACCTCGGCGTGGGCTTCTCCTTTGCGCCGGTGATAGCCGGCGCCGACAGTCACACCATGGCGATCGAGGATGACGCAGCCAACGGGCGGGTTCGGGCTCGTGGTGCCCAGGCCAAACGACGACAGCGTGATCGCTTGCCGCATCGCGGCCAGCTCGACGTCAGATGCCATCAGGTGGCCCCCTTGAGATCATCTAGGAAGGCGCGGACCTCTGGCAGTTGCTGATGTCCGCTGACCGCGGCGCCGAGGTGCGCGAGTTGATGCAGGATTCGTCGTGACCCCGCCCGGCGCGCGATCGGCAAGGCGTGGTGTGCCGTCGCCGCAGCCTGGTCGGGTTGGTTCGCTGCGGCGTGGGCAACCGCCTTGTTCAGCAGGGCGGACGCGAAGTCCTGGCGATGCCGCCGCGGAATCGCGGGAAGCGCTTCGTCGATCACGCCGATTGCCTCCTGTGGCCGCTGCGCCAGCCGAAGACAGGCCCCGCGGTGTACTTCGATGTAACCGCTGGTGCAGTAGGAGCCATGCTCGCCTTCTGGCTTTCCCGGGTGGCGGTCCGCTGCCCAGCGGTGCGCGTCGTCCAGCAGGCGCATCGCCGCGCGGTGCTCGCCCGTAGCGGCGAGAGCGTGCGCGTGCTGGACGCGCAGCGCCGCCCTCATCGGTCCGGGTAGCTTCCGGTCGTGGCGCAGCGCCGCTTCGGCCTGCTCGACGGCCTGGGCGGGGTGTCCGCTGGTCAACCACTGTTGGCTGCTGCGGTAGGTGGCCCAGGCGGTCATGGTCGGGTCAGCGATCTGTCCTGCCCAGGCGAGTGCTTGTTGTGTCCGGCGGTGGCCTGCGGCGTGGTCGTTGAGGGATTGGTGGAGCCAGGCCGCGGATTCGGCGTACTGGGCGGCGAGGCGGATGACGGCGGGGCGTAGCGCCTGGGGCACCTCGTTCGGAAGGTCCTCGATCGTCGCCAATTGTCTGGTGACGCCCATCAGCGCGTACTCGGGGCCGAACATCTTGTCGTTTTGAACCAGGAGATGCCACTGTTCGCGCAGCAAGTGGATGGTCTCGTCCCAACTGCCAGGTCGAGGCTCGGCGGCCACACCATCTTCGACGCTTGTCCCGTCGCTACGTCGAGGGCTGTAGAGATCGAGATCGGCATCGGTGGCGGCGCCAAGTACCTGACGCAGTGCTGCCCGCCGCGCTTCGCTGGGCCAGCGATGCTCGCCACGTTCCAGCTTGCCGACCCAACGGAAGTTGACGTATTGGGCGGTTACATCGCGGCCGGAGTAAATCCGGTCGAGCGTCGCGTTGACCGCATCGGCCAACTCGCTGCGGGACATGCACTGGCCAGGACGCATCGGCGAGGGCAGACGATGCCGGGCTCCGCTGAGCATGGTGTTCGGCCTGATCGTGGTGTCCGGATGACGAGGCACCGTCTCCCCCCTCGACCGCGCATCCCGGCCCCTGCCGACTATGCCACCGGTTGTCTAGATCATCCACCTCCCATGCTCTCACGCCCGGAAGCGACACGGGTCACCGCGAAGTCGGACCGCAAGTCGGCATTCCCGCACCGTTCACCATGAGTGATCGTGTGAGGCGCAACCGGTAAGGCTCGTGGCGGCAGCCAGTCGCTCATGGCCTTCCTGGTGGGGCGACGGCTGGGAGGCCGGAAACCTCCCCGCCAGGCGGCTCCAGGCCGGCGCGTTTTGTCGCATGCGCCCAATATTGTCGCCGCGTACCCCCGCGTTCCCACTGACGCCCGCTCACGGAGGTCGGATCATGGCTGGTTCCACGCTCGACACCGTCTCTGCCGACGAGGCCCGCGCCCGGCTCGTCGACCACCTCCTCGCCGACGGAAGGATCAACTCACCAGCGGTGGAGGCGGCGTTTCGCCGGGTGCCACGCCACCTGTTCGCACCCGACGGCGTCAGCATCGACGCTGCGTACGCCGACGACGTCGTCATCACCAAACGCGGCCCGCACGGGCGCGCGACGAGTTCGATCTCCGCACCATGGCTGCAAGCCATGATGCTGCACGCCGCCCGCCTCCGCCCCGGCGCGCGCGTCCTGGAGATCGGTTCCGGCGGCTACAACGCCGCACTCACCGCCGAGGTCGTCGGCCCGCACGGCACGGTCATCAGCATCGACATCGACCCCGACGTCACAGCCCACACCCGAGCCGCGCTCGACACCGCCGGCTACCCGCACGTCCAGGTCGCCACGGCGGACGCGGAAACCGGCTGGCCCGCCGCCGCGCCATACGACGCTGTCATCGTCACCGACTTATTGACCGGACTTTCCTACTGAACCTCGGCGTGTCGTCTGTCTGCCCGAGCGGTACGGGCTACCTATGCGTGCATGGCGAGAAGCGATGGTGATCAGCGGGCGATCGAGAAGATCCGGCTGCCGTTGTGGGGAAGCGTCGTAGCGTCCGATGGCGCGGCACCGTGGCTGGTCGTGGACGGCCTGGGCGACCAGGTGGAGCCGGTGGCGCTGTTCCTGCGCGACCTTGCTGCCCGTGGCCGGTCGGCCAGCTCGATCCGAAGCTACGCGTTGGCGTTGCTGCGGTGGTGGCGGTTCCTCGTCGCCATCGGCATGCAGTGGGACAGGGTAACCTCCGCCGAGGTCAGGGACTTCGTCCTGTGGCTCGGGCGAGCCGCCAAGCCCGTGGCGACGAGGCGGACCGTGTCGCGCACGTCTGCGGGCCAGGTGAATCCGGTGACCAAGAAGCGCAACCCGGGAGACGGCTACGGGCCGGCGACCATCCGGCATAGCAACGCCGTACTGCGCACCTTCTATGACTTCTGGCTCGAATGCGGCTGTGGCCCGCTGATCAACCCCGTCGTCGTCGAGCGTTCGCGGGGCTCGCGCGCGAACTCCCATCACAACCCGATGGTGCCGTATCGCGCGGAGGGGCGGCTTCGCTATAACCCGCGTCTGCCGAAGCGACCAGCCCCGGTGCATGCCTGACGAGTTCTGGGAGGAGCTGTTCGCGGCGATGGGCTGCAACCGGGACCGGGCCGTCCTCGCGATCGCGGTGAGCACCGGGGCCCGGGCTGGCGAGCTTCTCGGCATGCGTGGCGCGGACATCGACTGGGGCAACCAGCTGATCCGTGTGACCCGCAAGGGGACCCGGGCCGAGCAGTGGCTGCCGGCGAGCGCCGACGCCTTCGTTTGGTTGCGGCTCTACTTCAGCGACATCGGCGGCATCGTGGGCGCCGGCGACGTGGTGTGGCGAACCGTGAACCGGCGCCTCGGCGTCCATGTGCCGCTGACCTATGACTCGCTGCGGGCGGTGTTCCGCCGAGTCAACGCGAGACTGGGTACAAACTGGACTACGCATGATCTGAGGCATACGTGCGCGATCCGCATGGTCCGGGATGGCCGGCTCACGCTCCGCGACGTGCAGACCATCCTCGGCCATGCGCACTTGTCCACCACGCAGATCTACCTTGAACAAAACGAGGAGGTCTTCGCACGGGTGCGGGAGCACCAGGCCAACCTCGGGCGGGCACGCGACAACGCGCCAGTCCAAGTCGCGACAGGGTACGACGCTGCCGACCTCGCAGTGCTTTTCGAGCGGTCCCGATGACGACCACCACGGCGGTTCGGGCCGCGAGCACGGCCATTGCGGCGCCGCGACTGACACTACCCAGCCCTCGCGGCGGCACGCTCAGCGCACTCGACTCATCGAGCGCCGCGCAGGTGCTGGCGGCGTTGCCTTCGCTTGCGACGTGGCCAGAGGATCGAACCTCGGCCCGACGACTCGTGTCGAACACGTCCCGGATGCTGGAGTGGTTACAGCCGCTGGCCGGCGGCGGCTGGCAGGCCCGGTGGCAGCGCGCCGAGGAGTTGTATGGGCCCAAGTGGCAGGCCTGGCCACTTGCGGAGGCTACCGCCGTCGGATCCGGCGATGAGTACCGCCGAGGCCTGACCCGAGGGCTGGGGTGCCTGATCAAGCTTCGTCTGGTCAAGCCGAGCTATGCCTTCCTGACCAAGTACGGCCCGACGAAACTGTTCGCTCACATGCGGGCGGAGGTCAGTCCAGATCTGTTCGAGCGTGCTGAGCAGGCAGCTCGTGCTCGCGGCGTGAACGAGCATCAGACCAGGACGGCGTTGAACATACGCTCCGCGATGGTGGTCCATCTCGGTGGCGATCTGTGCGGCATCACGGCCGAGGACATGCTGGCCTTCCAGCAGGCCGGGAAACGTCCTCGGGCCCGCTCCGCCGAGGGCGCCCACGCCGCGTGGCAAATGCTGGTCGACCTTGAGGTGCTGCCGGCGGGGACGTCGCTGCGCATGGTGCTGCAGACCGGGCAGCTGACGACCACACAGTTGGTCGACCGCTACCAGATCAGGAACGACCAGGTCCGTGACCTGTTGATCCGGTACCTCGACGAGCGGCGCCCCGGACTCGACTACAGCACCTTCCGGGGACTGGTCAGCAGGCTCGTCGGGCAGTTCTGGGCGGACATAGAACGCCACCACGCTGGCATCGAGACCATCAACTTGCCCGCCGATGTTGTCCAAGCCTGGAAGGAGCGGGTGCGGGCTCCGCAGCGCGGCCGCGAGACCAAACGTCACTGGGACATCTTCATCGCCGTTCGAGCCTTCTACCGAGACATCGCCGAGTGGGCGCTGTCAGATGCCTCCTGGACGCAGTGGGCGTTCCCGAGCCCGGTGCGCAAGCGAGACACCGAGGGCGCTGCCAAGCAGACCAGGGCCACGGTCGCCGCGATGCACCAACGCACGCGTGAACGGCTTCCCAACCTTCCTCGCCTGGTCGACACCGCCGAGCAGTGGAAGAACGACCGCGCTGCGCTGCTGGAGGCGGCCAGCCGCACGGCAATCGGGGCCACGGTCGAACATCTCGGCGTCAAGTACAGGCGGGTCGGCCCTGGCGACCGTCCGAGGATGGGCAGCCGACGCCCGTCCCACGTCGTCGTCGAGGATTTGGCCGATGGCGCCCTGACCAACGCCACTATCGCCGAGGACGAGGCGTTCTGGGCGTGGGCGGTCATCGAAACGCTACGCCACACCGGAATCCGCATCGAAGAACTGCTGGAGCTGACCCAGCTCGCCGTCGTCTCCCACCGGCTGGCCGACACCCGGAGAGCTGGTTCCACTGCTGCAGATCGTCCCGTCCAAGACGAACGAGGAGCGTCTGCTGCTCGTCACACCCGAACTGGCCAGCGTCCTCGCCGCGATCATCAGCCGGATACGTGACCCCGACGGTGTGGTTCCACTCGTCGCGCGCTACGACGACCACGAGCATGTCACCGGTCCTGAACTGCCGCACCTGTTTCAACACCACGACGGCTTCCAGCACTGCAATGGTTGGCGCGCGAACGTTCTTCACCCCAAGCTGGTCCGGGACCTGCTCACGCAGCGCGATTGCCCGCGCCGGCATCACCGACGCCGCCGGCCGGCCGTTGCGCTACACGCCCCATGACTTCCGGCGCATGTTCGCCACCGAGGCCGTCACCGGTGGCCTGCCCGTCCACACCGCGGCGAAGGTCCTCGGCCACGCGAACATCAACACCACCCAGTCATACACCGCGGTTTTTCCAGGAAGACCTCATCCGCACCTACCGCACGTTCGTCAACCGACGCCGAGCCATGCGTCCCAGCGAGGAATACCGCGAACCGACCGATGCCGAATGGGCAGAGTTCCAACAACACTTCCACCTCCGCAAGCTCGAACTCGGCGACTGCGGACGGCCCTACGGCACACCATGCGCTCACGAGCACGCCTGCTTAACCGAAATAATCTTGGCCGGCAGTACGGCACACCCAAGCTCTTGCTCGTCACCAAGAGTGACGAAGGAGATTTGGGTGCCGACACGCGCCCGGGCGTGTCGGCACGAGAGCTTGGACCAAGGGGCGTGCGAAAGGCCGGTCACGCCCCTTGTTGACGGCATGACAGTACGCCGCAGCCGGAGCCGCGTCTTGCGACACCAGCGTCGGGCTGTTCGGGGCGCGGGTTCAGGTCAGCTCTTGGCC
Organism: Micromonospora deserti; assembly: GCF_003236335.1. Lineage (GTDB taxonomy): Bacteria > Actinomycetota > Actinomycetes > Mycobacteriales > Micromonosporaceae > Micromonospora > Micromonospora deserti. The sequence continues at coordinate 6,556 of NZ_POUB01000055.1, read as the reverse complement.
GGTGGTGCTGTGGACGTGGTCGGGGATGGCGCCGTCGTGATGATCGCCGGTCGTGGCGGTCCCTGTGGGTTCGAACATCAGGATGGCACCGCCCGGGGATGACGGCTTGTGCTCGGTTCCCTTGGGCACGACGAACACGTCCCCGACCCGGAGGGTAACGGTGTGCTGGTTGCCGTCGGCGTCGCGCAGCGCGATGTCGAACTGGCCGTCGAGGGCGAGGAAGAACTCGTCGGTGTCGTCGTGCACGTGCCAAACGTGCTCACCTCGGGTGTGCGCAACCCGGACGTCGTAGTCATTGACACGGGCAACGATCCGAGGGCTGTAGATCTGGCTGAAGGAGGCGAGCGCTTCGCTGAGGTTCACGGGCTTCTGCATGCGGTTTAGCCTGGCCGGCTCCGAGTTGCACGTCTTGTACGTTGTTGATGTGAGCGAGCCGCTGCCTGAGTCGTGCCGGGTGGTCGCTTGGCGTCCGACCGTCGCGGGGATCGCGGAAGTGTTCCACGCCCGCATCGCCGACTACCGGTATCCGACGCACAGTCACGCGACGTGGACCGTCCTGATCGTCGATCACGGCGCCATCCGATACGATCTGGACACCCGTCACCACGGCGCCGTCGCGGACACTGTCTCCATCCTGCCGCCCGATGTGGTCCACAACGGTTACCCGGCGGAACGCTTCGGCTCGTTCCGCAAACGAAATCTGTACCTGGACAGCGGGTTCCTGCCGTACGAGCTCGTGGGCCGCGCCGTCGACGCTTCCACCTTCCAGGACGGACGCTTGCGGGCGGCGATCAGCGCGCTACACGATCGCCTGATCGCTCCCGATTCGCTCGATGTCGAAACACGACTCGCGCTGATCGCCGAGACGTTCCAGCATCGGCTGCAACGACGTCCACCGAGCATCCGCGAGCCGGAGCCCACCATCGCTGACCAGCTCCGGCAGTATCTCGACGGCCACGTCGCCGCCAGCGTCACGCTCAACGACGCCGCGCGGTCGTTGCAGCGCAGCGTGCCGCACCTCGTCCGAAGCTTCACCAAGCGGTACGGCATCTCCCCGCACGCATACGTCGTCGCCAAACGCATCGAAGCGGCACGAGGACTGCTACTGCAGGGTATGCCCGCCGCTCGGGTGGCGACCGAGATTGGATTTCACGACCAGGCGCACTTCACGCGACACTTCAAGCGGCACGTCTCGGTCACGCCGGCGCGCTATGCCGCGAGCGCCGATGGCGCACCGCAGCGCATGAGGAGGCCGGGTCACGGCTATGGGTAGCCGACGAGGACCGGACAACCGCGCCGAACGGCGACTCAACCATCCGCTCATCGGCTATCAAGTAGAGGAGGATGCAGGGTTCGATGCGTGGGCGGCTCTGGGTCTTTCATCGCCTTCTCTCGCGCGAGTTCGATCGGCCGGCGGAGAGGCGGACGGCGGGCATGCCGAGGTGGACGGGTGTCTCGCGGGCGGTGCGCATGGCTTCGAGCTTTTGGGCTGCGGCGGCTATGGTGGTCTCGATCGCGGCGACCTCGCCTAGCCAGCCCTGCTCCTTGGCCTCGTCGAGTCGGTCAGTGAGGTTAGCGTGGATCGCTTCCAACCGCGGGATTTGGGCCGGGTCGACCCGAAGTAATGGGCATCTGACACAGGCATTCTCGTGCGCGCAAGGGGTTCCGTGGTCGCGTCCGCAGGTTCCGAGAGCGACTTTCCGCAGCTCGAAATGGGCGAGGAATTCATCCCATTCCTGGGTGGTGAGCTCGCGATATTCTTCGCTGGGCCGTTCGGCCCGGCGGCGGGCGATGAACGCCCGGTGGTGCGCGATGACGTCTTCGGGGTAGATCGCGGCGTAGCCCATCGTGGTGTCCACGGTGGTGTGGCCGCAGACCCTGGCCGCGATGTGCGGGGGCAACCCGGAGCGGATGGCGTCGGTGACAAAGATCCTCCGGAAATCGTGGGGGCGCCATTGCAGCGGCCGGCCGCCGGCGGTGACCTGGGCTGCGTTCGAGGTGGCGACGAGGCATTCGCGGATGTAGCTGCGGGTCAGCGGGCGGTCTTCGGTCCCGAAGCGCCGCTGGAACAGGTAGGGCATCGGCGGGCTCCAGGTCTGCTCGAATACGTCGTAGGCAGACACCAGCGGCAGGCTGGCCTTGCCGGCCCGGACCCGGAAGATGATCGCGGTCAGCACCTCGCCGAGTTCGGGCGAGACCAGCAGAAGCCGCTCCGCATCGGTCTTGGAAGGGGCCACCTGTAGCATCGGTACCACCTCGCCGGTGGTCGGTAGGGTGTAGGCGACGAAGCTGTGGTGGGTCAGCTCCAGCATCTCCTCGATGCGGATCCCGGTGTGCCGCAACATCTCCACCGTCGCCCACGACCAGAACGCCGCTGATTCTTCATGGGTGAGGTCGCGCCGTTTGGTCGTGGCCGGGTCGATGGCGTAGACCCGGCCGGACGCACCCGGGCGGCAGCGCTGGAGTTCCTGGCCGTTCGCGGTGAACTGCCCTCCGTCCGTAGTGGAGGTGGCGGTGTTGAGACATTCCGCGGCGTCGGTGCGGTGCTGCTCGACGGCCCGCAGCAACGCCGGTAGCAGCGGCAGCTGGGTGCGGGTCCGTTGGTCCATGCGGGCTTTGACCCGTGACTGGACCTTCTTGCGGGTCACCTCGGTCGCTTTGATCGGGCACGGCGCCACCCACGGCGCCCATCGGGCCGGGTCGTCGGCGGCCCATCGGGCGATGTCCTCGTAGAAGGCCCGGACATAGACCAGTTCGCTGCGGTAGTTGACCCGGGGGCGTACCGGTCGGCCGTCGGCGTCCCTGATGTGGGCCAGGCGTTCTTTCCATGCCTCCGCGATTTCCGGTGTCAGCCGTAGCGAGTCGATGCCGGGATGGTGAATTTCCAGGTCGCGCCAGAACAGCCGGCACAGGTTACGGGCGTTCGAGCGCAGCGAGGTGTGGTCGAGGTCCGGGGACCGTTCGGTGAGGTACTCGACCAGCAAGTCGCGGACGGCCTGGCACTGGATGCGGTAGCCGTCGACGATCTGCTCGACGCTGCGGCGACCGTCGAGCCGCAACACCCGCAACCGTTCCGGCGCCGTGGCCGGGAGCACGCCGGCCTTCTTGAGCATCGCGTAGAACAGGGGCCTGCCCGCGCTGCCCCGGAAGTGGTGCTCCTGCAAAGCTTTGGTCAGCTCGACGCAGTCGCCAATGGTGATGTCGCGGACCAGGCCGCCCTTGCGGATCACGATCCAGGTGAGCTTGTTCAGCGCGTCTGACCTGGCCCAACCGGCCGCATGCTCGGCGTAGGGCTCCAGCCTCTGGAAGCCACCGGGGTCCATGGCCGCGCGGGCCTCAGCGAGCATCAGCGCCTGGCGTTGCCGCAACAGCCAAGCGTAGCCAGGCCGGATGACCTGCCCGGCCACGAGGAGTTCCAGACCGCAGCACAGCTCATCGCGGTGATGTCGGCGAGCCGGGACTCGACCTCGCAGCGGGAGATCAGCCCAGTCGAACCCGGCGGTGTCCGCGCCGCTGGCCAGCCAGCGGTCCTGCCAGGTGTCCCCAGGCTGCTGTTGGAGCCAATCTAGCAGCTTGGCCAAGCCTCGACGCCGGGTCTTGTCGCGGGTTCGCCCCGCTGCCGGCTCGGTGAACAGGCCGAGCAGCCGCTCGACCAAGGCCTCCCGAGGTTGGCGAGTCTGCCACCAACTGTGTTCGGACTGCCTCGGCTCATATTCGACGTGCGGCTCCGGCTTGGTGGCGCTGACCTTGACCGGTGCTGGGCGGGGTGTCGTGACGATCATCAGTGTTCTCCGTCCGCCGCCACGGCGCCGAATAGCATCGCCAGTACCTCGGGGCGGTAGCCGGGCGCTGGCGGCGCAGGAGGCTGGACCCGTTGCGTGCGCTGCCGCTCGTGGTGGGCTAGGACGTGCGCGATGACCTCGTCGGGAGTCGGCGCGGTGTAAATCTCCGTCGTGGTGATGTGGGCGTGCCCGAGGACCCATTGCACGTCGGCCAGGGTCAGATCGGGGTCACGGACCATCCTCTTGGCGGCGGAATGCCGCAGGTCGTGCAGTGTCCAGTTCGCGCCAAGCGCGGCGTTGGCCTTGTTGAAGACCATCCGGGTCGCGTCGTAGGTCAGCGGACGAAACGGGCGACGCAGTGTCCACCACACTGCCTCCTTCGGCCTGTGGGGCTCGTAAAGCCGGTTTGGCTACGCTGCCTGGGAATACTCGTTGATCAGCCCGCCGAGGATCGGGCGCCGTCGGATCCTGGCGGCGGTCAGGTCAGTGACTCCCGGCGGCGGGTTGGGTGGCTGCTGGCCGAGCGATCGATGTGGGCGGTGGCTGTTGTAGTGGGCCGTGTACCCGGCGAGGACGGCCGCGAGGTGGCGCTCGCCGACGATGAGCATCCGGTCGGTGCACTCCCGGCGTACGGTGCCTACCCACCGTTCGGCGAACGCGTTCGCCCGGGGTGCCTGCGGTGGGGTCTTGATCACGTCGATGCCTTCGGCGGTGAACACCGCGTCGAAGACCACCGTAAATTTCGTATCTCGGTCACGGAGCAGGAACCGCAGCTCAGCTGCGCGCTGGTCGAGGTCCATCAGTAGATTCCGTGCCTGCTGGGCCACCCAGGCACCAGTTGGATGGGCGGTCACCCCAGCCACGTGGACTTGGCGGGTGGCGATCTCGACGAAGAACAGCACGTAGAGGCGCTTGAGCAACACCGTGTCGACGGTGAAGAAATCACAGGCCAGGATCGTGTGGGCCTGGGCGGTCAGGAACTGCTTCCAGGTCGGCCCGGACCGTCGGGGTGCCGGGTCGACTCCGGCGTTGTGCAGGATCTTCCACACCGTGCTGGCCGCGACCCGGTAGCCCAGGCCGACCAGTTCACCCTGGATGCGCCGGTGCCCCCACGACGGGTTTTCCGCCGCGAGTCGCAGCACCAGCTCGCGGACCTGTGCATTGACCGGTGGCCGGCCTGGCCGGGCACGCGGGTGCGTCCAGCGTCGGGCGATCAGTTCACGATGCCACCGCAACAGGGTCGCCGGGGTGACGAAGAACGTTGACCAGCGCGAGCGGGGCAGCAGCCGCGACAGCACCACCAGCACCACCCGGTCGGCCGGTTCGAGATCGGGGCGGTGCACCTGTCGACGCAGCACCGCCACCTGATGGCGGAGCACCAGGATCTCCACATCCCTGGCCCCATCGTCACGGGCGAGCTGGGACAACATCCGCAGGACCTGGCGAAGCAGCAGGTACACCAACGACGCGCTCATAGCCGACGAGCATGACGGTTGCACCGGGCTCGAACTCGCACAGAGCCGCACTTCAGACGGCCGAACCGAATATTCGAGCCCCACACCTCGCCCCGGGGGCCACGGACAGCGGGCTCTGTGGTCGCTGAAGATCAGGGTTTGTCTGCGGTTTACTGGGTGTTCATGATCGCCTACCAAGGTGTCCAGGTTGAACACACTTCGTCGGAGAGGCGATCATGCCCCCTGCTCGTCCTATCAGGACCATCCTCGCGGCCAGCGCCCTGGTCGCCGCCCTGCTGGTCCATCCCGCGCCCGCGTCCGCCGCGCCCGTCGCACCCCTGTCCGTCGATGACGCGCCAGCCCTCGTCGACCGGCTCGGCCCGGACAGCACCGCCGGCTTCTATCTCGAGAGTGGCACTGAGCGGGTCATCGTCAACGTCACCACCGACGCCGCCGAGCAGGAGGTGCTGGCGGCGGGCGGGCTGGCGAAGCGGGTCACGTACTCGATGGCGCACCTGCAGTCGATCAGATCCCGGTTGCGGGCGACCCCGCCGATCCCCGGCACGACCGTCGGGGTGTACGAGATAACGAACGAGGTGATCGTCGAGGCCGACAGCACGGTGAGCGAGGCGAAGGTCGCCGGGCTTGCGGCCATCGCCGGCGAGTACGGCGGGGCGATGCGCGTCGAGCGGATCGCCGGCGCTCTCACGCTGCACATCGGCGGCGGCAACTACATCGTCGGCAACACGAATATTCCGGGCTATAGGCCCTCGTGCTCGCTCGGGTTCAACGTGCGGAGCAAGAGCGACAACGACAGCCTGTACTTCCTGACGGCCGGCCATTGCACCGGCCATCCCGACTATTCCTTCATCAGCGACGAGTGGTACACGGCCAGCGGCACCTACATCGGTTACCGGGTCGGTGGCGCCATCAACCAAACGAACGGGTTCGATTTCGGGCTGGTACGGCACTACAACGCCAACCTCGACAAGCCGGGCGTGGTTCTCCGGCACGACACCGGCGCGCAGATCGACATCACGCACTCCCGGGGTCCCGGTCTCGGCGAGTGGGTCTGCAACAGCGGTCACAAGTCGGGCTACCGGTGCGGCAATGTCATCGGCATGGGCCTCGACGTGACGTACGGAAACGGATGGGTGCTAAAGGATGTCTCGTAACTCGGTGAACGCGTTGCCGTTCAACGGTGTCGGCGTCATCCGGCGAGGATGATGTTGTGGAGGTTGGCAACGCCGGAAGCGGTGTCGGCCAATGTTTTGGCGGCGCGGCGATAGTCCCGCAGGATCTTGAAGGTCTTCATGCGGG
>NZ_POUB01000559.1 GCF_003236335.1 Micromonospora deserti | reverse complement strand
GTACGAGAGCTGGTCAATTCCGCTGGCGGTCTTGCTGGTGGTGCCGCTCGGCGTGCTGGGCGCGCTGTTGGGCGCCACGCTGCGCTTCCTGCCCAACGACATCTACTTCAAGGTCGGGCTGATTGCCACCATCGGCCTGTCGGCCAAGAACGCGATCCTGATCATCGAAGTGGCCAAGGATCTGGTGGCGCAAGGGATGGGCTTGATTGAAGCCACGCTGGAAGCTGCGCGGTTGCGGTTCCGGCCGATCGTGATGACGTCGCTCGCGTTTGCGTTTGGCGTCGTGCCACTGGCGCTTGCAAGCGGCACGGCATCGGCCAGCCAGCGCGCTATCGGCACGGGCGTGCTGGGCGGGATCATCGCTGCAACGGTGCTGGCGGTGTTCCTGGTGCCGGTGTTCTTTGTGGTGGTGCGGCGCGTGTTCAAGGGCAGCGAGCGGCAGCGCCGGCTGGACGCGGCGCACGAGCACGAG
>NZ_POUB01000558.1 GCF_003236335.1 Micromonospora deserti | reverse complement strand
GGACATCCAGCAGCAGGGCCAGAGCCTGATCGTCGAATTCCTGCGCTCCAGCCTGCCCGAAAACCTGCGCCGCAAGATTGACGTGACCGACTTCGGCACGCCGGTGCAGCTGATCACGACGACCCAGTCTGGCGACCGGGTGCGGATGGTCGTTGAACCCAAAGGCAATTGGGAGCACAGCGCCTACCAAAGTGACAACCAGTTTGTGCTGGAGGTCAGGCCACAGAAGGTTGACCCTAACAAGCTCACGCAGGGGCCGGGCTTCGCGGGTGACAAGCTGTCGCTGAACTTCCAGAACATCGAAGTGCGTGCCCTGCTGCAGGTCATTGCCGACTTCACGAACTTCAATGTGGTGACGAGCGACACGGTGACGGGCAATGTCACGCTGCGCCTGAAGGACGTGCCCTGGGATCAGGCGCTGGACATCATCATGCAGGCCAAGGGCCTGGGCCTGAAAAAGGCCGGTAACGTGC
>NZ_POUB01000557.1 GCF_003236335.1 Micromonospora deserti | reverse complement strand
GCGGTAGGCCCCTTCGCCGTAGACCACCATCGAGCTGGCCAGCACCAGCCGGCTCACTCCGGCCCGGTGCATGGCGGCGAGCAGCACCGCGGTGCCGTAGTCGTTGTGGCTGACGTACTGCGGCGCATCGGAGGGGTCGAGGCCGTGGCCGACCATGGCCGCCTGGTGGCAGACCGCGTCCACCCCTGGCAGCAGCCGGTCGAGCAGGTCGGCGTCGCGGACGTCGCCGACCACCGGGTGGTGCGGCCGGGACCAGTCGGGCAGCTCACCCCCGTGCGCCTGCGGCAGCAGCGCGTCCAGGCACACCACCTCGTGCCCTTCGGCGGCGAGCAGGTCGGCGACCTGCGATCCGATGAAGCCGGCCGCGCCGGTGACCAGTACCCGCATTCCGGTCACGGTAGGACAGCGGGCGCCGCCGCACGGCGGATCCGCCCGATCGTCAGGACTTGGTAAGGATCGCCCACCCCCGCCCGGCAC
>NZ_POUB01000556.1 GCF_003236335.1 Micromonospora deserti | reverse complement strand
GCGGTGCCGGCGGTGGCGCGGATCGGCTGGGCCTGCGGGGCGGGGGTGAGCGCCGCACTGCTGCACATCGGGGGGCAGCAGCGCGGCGCCGTCGCCGTCGGGGTGGTCATGCTGGCGCTGGCCGGGCTGCTGGTCTGCGCCCCGCGGCTGCTGCCCGCCGGGTTCCTGCGGGCCGGGCGGGGCCTGCCCACCGTGGTCGGCCTGCGCGGGCTGGCCTCGGCGGCGTTCGTCGGCGCCGAGGTGGTGATCCCGCTGATGCTGTCCCGGGAGCGCGGGCTCTCGCCCACTGCTGCCGGTCTGGTGCTGACCACGGGAGCGCTCGCCTGGTCGGTGGGTTCCTGGTTGCAGGGGCGGATTCCCGCGCCCCGATCCCGGGCCACCCTGCCCAGGATCGGGCTGAGCTGCATCACGGTCGGCACCGCGGTGGTGGCGTTCGCCGTCGCACCGGCGGTGCCGGTCTGGGTGGGTGTGCTGGGC
>NZ_POUB01000555.1 GCF_003236335.1 Micromonospora deserti | reverse complement strand
CACCAGCACCGAGCACAGCAACACCTTCAACACCCGGCAACCCTCCCACCGCAACGTAGGGTGCAAACGTGCGCCTGGCCACCTTCAACCTGCTGCACGGCCGGTCCCTCACCGACGGGCTCGTCGACCCCGACCGGCTCACCGCCGCCGTCACCGCGCTCGACGCCGACGTCCTCGCCCTGCAGGAGGTCGACCGCGACCAGAGCCGCAGCGGCAAACTCGACCTCACCGCCGTCGCCGCCCGCGCCCTCGGCGCCCCCGAACACCACTTCGCCGCCGCCGTCGTCGGCACCCCCGGCGAACAGTTCCGCCCCCTCACCCACGACGACGACGGACACGGCGAACCCTGCTACGGCGTCGGCCTGGTCAGCCGCCACCCCGTCCGCACCTGGCAGGTCACCCGCCTCAAACCCGCCCCAGTGCGCTCACCCGTCTACGTTCCCGGACCCGGCGGCGGACTCACCCTGCTCCACGACGAACCCCGCGTCGTCCTCGCCGCCGTCCTCGAC
>NZ_POUB01000554.1 GCF_003236335.1 Micromonospora deserti | reverse complement strand
CCGCCCGGCCGCGTGAACCGTGTGGCGGCGGCGGGCCGGGCGGGGGCGGATGGCAGACTGGTGGGGTGAGCGATACCGAGCTGATCCGCCTCCGGCCGCGCCGTATCCGGCTGGTCTGCTGGACGTCGGCGGCCGTTCTGCTCGTGGTGTTCAGCCTGGTGGCCACCTCGCTGACCGGGCCCACCGGTGACGGCTACGGCACCTTCCAGCGCGGCGACCAGATCGCCATGATCGGCCTGGGTGTCTTCGGGGCGCTCGGGTTCCTGCTCTTCACCCGTCCCCGGGTGGAGGCGGACGCGCGCGGTGTGCGGGTGCGCAACGTCGTCGGCTCGTACGAGCTGCCCTGGGAGGTCGTCCGGGGGGTCCGCTTCGACCGGGGCGCGCCCTGGGCCAGCCTCGAACTGCACGACGACGACCTGCTGCCGATGGTGGCCCTCCAAGCCGCCGACAAGGAGCTGGCGGTCGAGGGGGTCCGCGCCCTGCGCCGGCTGCACCGGGCTCACCAGGCCCTCCTCGCCG
>NZ_POUB01000553.1 GCF_003236335.1 Micromonospora deserti | reverse complement strand
TCGACGCCCCCCCACGCCGCGTCGTCCGGCGACCGCCCCGCTGCCGGAGAGCGGGCGGCCGACGTCGAGCGGTCGTCTGACGCCGAGCGGGTGTCCGGGGTCGACAGGGTCCTGGGCGCCTCGGGGCGCGACAGCGCGTCCGGCGTCGAGCGGGCCTGGGGGCCGGACCGTGCGCCGGGTGGCGACCGCCCGACCGCGGAGGAGCGGGACCCGGGCGCCGGGCGGCAGGCACCGTCGGCCGCCGAGCCGGACTGGTCCGGCCCGAACTGGAACCGGCCCAGCTGGGGCGGCGCGTGGGCGCCGCCATGGGCCCGTGAGGAGGGCGAGCCGCCCCCCGGCCGCCGCGCCCGCGCGGAGGGCGGTGAGCCGGTCAGCCGCCGCGAGGAGGCCGAGCCCGTCGGGCGGTGGTCCCGCGAGGAGGCAGAGCCGGTCGGCCGCCGCGCGCGCGAGGAGCCGGCGTCCGGCTGGGCCGACGAGCCCCACCGGCCGTACGAGCCGGTGCGGGCCGAGTATGGCCGGCCCTACGAGAC
>NZ_POUB01000552.1 GCF_003236335.1 Micromonospora deserti | reverse complement strand
GCAGCGTAACCCGCGGGTGCGGTTCGGCGACCCGGTGCACGTGTACAACAACTACTACCTGGCCAACGAGGACTACGGGATCCGGGCCGCACACGAGTCCGGCGTCCTGGTGGAGGGCAACCACTTCGAGAACGTCGAGGACCCGTTCCACCGCGCCGGCGGCAACCTCGTGGCCCGAAACAACTGCTTCACCAACTCGAGGCAGGGCGACGCGGATGGCAGCACCGGGTCCGTTCCCTACAGCTACACGCTCCAGCCGTGCGAGGACGTGCCGGCCACGG
>NZ_POUB01000551.1 GCF_003236335.1 Micromonospora deserti | reverse complement strand
GTCGCGCGGGGGTGGCGGGGCGGCTCCGGCCCGGTGCGGGCTGGTGGTCATCGTGGTCATGCGACTAGCCTGCAAGTTGAAGTTCACTTCAATTCAAGGCGACGTGATGCACGAGGCACTGACCATCGGCCAGCTCTCCGAGCGCAGCGGGGTGGCACCGTCAGCGCTGCGCTACTACGAGCGGCTCGGGCTGATCCGGGCCGAGCGCACCGGCGGCAACCAGCGCCGCTACGCCCGGAGCGAGCTGCGCCGGGTGGCGTTCATCCGGATCTCGCAGCAGGTCGGCATCGCGCTGGAGGAGATCCGGGCCGCGCTGGACTCGCTGCCGGCCTCGCGCAGCCCGACCGCCGCGGACTGGGCGCGGCTCTCCGCCACCTGGCGGGAGCGGCTGGACGAGAAGATCCAGCTGATGATTAAGCTCCGCGACGACCTCGACGGGTGCATCGGTTGCGGTTGCCTTTCGTTGCAGCGCTGCACCCTCTACAACCCGGAAGACTCCCTCTCCGGGGAGGGCCCCGGCCCCCGCCGGATGCCTGTCTC
>NZ_POUB01000550.1 GCF_003236335.1 Micromonospora deserti | reverse complement strand
ACCATGCCCCGTCCCCAGCGTCAGGAGGTCCTGAGCCGACGGTAGGCCGTCACCGGCCGGCCCCCCGGCGGAACGGCCAACCCGGCACCCTCCTCAGCCGCCCCCCGGCGCGGTGAGGACCCGGGCCAGCGCGTCGGGGTCGACCACGGTGACGGTCGCACCCGGGTGCCGCGGCCACCCGCCCGGCAGCAGGGCGGGCACCGGCTCGGCGAAGCGGAGGCAGAGGCCGGCGGCGGTGCTGCTGGCAAAGGTCACCCCGGCATCGGCGAGCGACAGGCGCGGCCCGACCACCCGCCACCAGCGGTACGGCCCGCCCCGCTCGACCCCGGTCACATTGCGCCGCGCGGTGCGCAGTCGCCACGGGCCGAAGCGGACCGCCACCTCCTGCGCGTCGACCCGCACCCAGGCGGTCTCCGGCCGGACGCCGAGCAGCGCCAGCACCGGTCGGTACGGCGGGTCGAAGCGGAACGCGAACCGGTGGACCGGGGCGGTCATCCCGTGCCGTCCCGGCCGGTGCGGCGGGCGTCGCCCGGTCGGGCGGGA
>NZ_POUB01000054.1 GCF_003236335.1 Micromonospora deserti | reverse complement strand
GGCCATGGGGCTGCCGGGCCGATCCGGGCGGGCCCGCCGGGGCCGTCACCGCCTACCGGCGGTCAGCCGACGGTGAGCAGCCCTGCCGCCCGCCCTGCCGGCGGTCGGCCGAGGGGTGAGCGGCCGTGCCGCCATCGTGCGGTCAGCCGACGGTGAGCAGCACCTTGCCCACGTGGTCGTTGGTCTCGACCAGCCGGTGCGCCTGGGCGGCCTCGGTCATCGGCAGCCGCCGGTCCACGATCGGCCGGATCGTGCCCGACTCGACCAGCGGCCAGACCTGCGCCCGGACACCCTGGACGATCGCCGCCTTCTCCGCCAGGGGGCGGGAGCGCAGCGCGGTGGCCGCGACCGTGCCCCGCTTGGCCAGCAGCGCGCCGATATCCAGCTCCCCCTTGCGCCCGCCCTGCATGCCGATGATCACCAGCCGGCCGCCGGTGGCCAGCGCCGAGACGTTCCGCCCGAGGTAGGAGGCGCCCATGATGTCGAGGATGACGTCCGCGCCCCGACCGTCGGTGACCCGGCGTACCTCCGCGACGAAGTCCTGCTCCCGGTAGTCGACCGGGTGCGCGGCGCCCAGCTCGCGCAGCCGCCCGTGCTTCGCCGACCGGGCGGTCACCACCACCGTGGCGCCGAGCGCCACCCCGAGCTGGACGGCGAACGTGCCGATGCCGCTGCCGCCCCCATGCACCAGCAGCGTCTCCCCGGCGCTCAACCCGGCCAGCCGCACCACGTTCGACCACACCGTGCAGGCCACCTCGGGCAGCGCCGCGGCGTCGACCAGGTCGACACCGGCCGGCACCGGCAGCAGCTGCCCTGCCGGCACGGCCACCCGCTCGGCGTACCCGCCGCCGGCCAGCAGGGCGCAGACCTCCTGGCCCACCCGCCACTCGGTCACGTCGGGAGCGGTTGCGCTGATCACGCCCGAGCACTCCAGGCCGGGGTACGCGGGCGCGCCCGCCGGTGGCGGGTAGTGCCCCTGCCGTTGCAGCAGGTCGGCCCGGTTCACCGCGCTGGCCCGCACGTCGACGACCACCTCGCCCGGGCCCGGCTCCGGGTCGGGTACCTCGCTCCACACCAGGGCGTCGGGTCCGCCGGGCTCCGGAATCGTGATCGCGCGCATGATCTGTGTCTACCCCACCTGTCCGTCGGTCCACGCCCAGGCCAGGATCTCATCCACTGGCCCGCGGCGTCGCCAGGCAGACGCGCGGAGCGGGTCAGCCGGGCGGGGCAGCGGCTCGGCCACTGTGGACGTGTCCGCCGCCAGGGCTGCCGGTGATCAGCATGATATCCGGGTCTCCCACCCGTGGGCGATCATCGCGGCGTGGGTGGCGTGCCCGCTCGCCCGGCCGGCCGGCGTGGCAGACTAGGCAGGGCCGCGTAACCCTTGGGTCGCGGCCCGGGAGGGTTCGCCTAGTGGCCGATGGCGCTGGTCTTGAAAACCGGTAGGGCGGCAACGTCCTCGTGGGTTCGAATCCCACACCCTCCGCACCCAATGGCTGTCACGTCGTCGCGGGCGGCGCCTCGGCGGCGAGGCGTTCGACTCGGGTTGCCCCCCAAGCGCCCAGCGGGCGAAGGGCTTCGTTGAGTGACTTACCGTGCTCGGTGAGCGAGTACTCCACTCTCGGTGGGACTTCGCGGTACACCTCGCGGTGGATCAGCCCGTCCTCCTCCATCTCGCGTAGGTGTTGGATGAGCATCTTCTCGCTGACGCCGGGCAGACCTCGCTTCAGCTCCCCGAAGCGGCGAGTGCCGTAGTTGTTCAGCTCCCACAGGATGAGCGACTTCCACTTTCCCGATACGACGTCCATCGCGGCGTCGATGCCACAGATGTAGGGGCCGCGCCTCGTGCTCGATGTCATCGGTTCCTCCTGTCCGTGTGGAGGCATCAATACTTACAGAAAGGTAAGTATTGAACAAATTAGTGAGTACTTGTCGGCAGGAATGTGCTCGCGGAGGATGACAGCTGGCGCGCCTATCTGTGAATCGTCGAGCAAGCGAAGGAAGATCCGATGACCACCAGAACAACGTTCCTGGGAACAGGAGCGATGGGTAGTGCGCTCGCGACGGCGGCACTCGGCGCCGGCCGACCAACGGTGGTGTGGAATCGCACTCCGGGCCGGGCAGGAATTCTCGGCGAGCGTGGTGCCATCGTTGCCGACACCGTCGAGGAGGCGGTCGCCGGCGATGGAGTGATCGTCGCCTGCTTGTTCGACCACCGGTCGGTGCGTGACGTGCTCGATCCGGTCGCCGCTCGCCTGTCCGGGCGCGCCGTCATCAACCTGACCACCACGACGCCGAACCAGGGCCGCGAGCTCGCGGCGTGGGCCGCGGAGCGCGGCATCACCTACCTCGACGGCGCGATCATGGCTGTCCCGCAGATGATCGGCGGCCCTGGTTCGGTGATTTTCTACAGCGGCGCGGCGGCTGCCTTCGGCGAGCACCGGCCGCTGCTGAATCTGTGGGGCGAGTGCAGCTACCTCGGAACCGACGCCGGCATGGCGGCGCTGTACGACATGGCGATGCTCGTCGGCATGTACACGATGTTCGCCGGCTTCATGCAGGGCGCGGCGATGGTCGGCGTGGAGGGAGTGCCGGCGGCGGAGTTCGCCGCGCGAGCGACGCCCTTCCTTGCGGCCATGACCGGAGGACTGGCTCACTATGCCGCCGCAATCGACGCCAAGGACTACGCCGGCGAGGGCCAGCAGAGCCTGGAGTTCACCGAAGTCGCCGTCGCCTCCCTCATGCAGGCGACCATCGACCAGGGGGTCAGCGTCGAGGTGCTGAAGCCCGTGCACGACCTCGTCCGCCGGCAGATCGCCGCCGGGTTCGGCACGCAGGGGACTGCCCGCATGTTCGAGGAACTGAGGAGTTCGCGATGAGCAGCCCCAGCGGTCCCGTCCCGATCACCGTCATCGGACTCGGCCCGATGGGTCGAGCGATGGCCGCCACCCTGATGCGGGCCGGGCATCCCGTGACGGTGTGGAACCGCACGCCGAGTCGCGCCGACGGGCTCGTCGCCGGAGGCGCGACGCTGGCCCCCAGTCCGGCAGCTGCGGTCGCCGCCGGTGAGCTGCTGATCCTCAGCCTCACCGACTACCAGGCGATGTACGACATCCTCGGCCCGGTCGTTGAGGACCCCCAGCAGGCCGGTGTCCTGGCTGGCAAGGTCCTCGTCAACCTGAGCTCCGACACGCCCGACGCCTCCCGCGAGGCCGCGGCCTGGGCTGCCAGGAACGGAGCGCGCTTCGTGACCGGTGGCGTCATGGTGCCCGCTCCTGCGGTTGGCACCGCAGGCGCCTACGTGTTCTACAGCGGGCCCAAGAAGGTGTTCGAGGAGTACGAACCGGTGCTGAGGTTGATCGGTCAGCCCAGATACCTCGATGAGGATCCCGGGCTTGCCCAGCTCTTCTACCAAGCGCACCTCGACGTGTTTCTCACCGCGCTCTCGAGCCTGCTCCACGCCACGGCACTCGTCACTGCGGCTGGTGTGCCGGCAGCCGAGTTCCTGCCTGACGCATTGACCACCCTGACCGACATTCCGGCAATGATCGGCGACGGACTGGAACTGGCCCGCCAGTTGGAGGCCGGCGAGCATCCTGGTGACCTCAGTACGGTCCTGATGATGGGCGCCACGGCGGACCACATCCTGCGGACAAGTGAGAAAGCCGGCGTCGAGGTCGAGCTGCCCAAGGCGATCAAGTCGCACTACGACCGGGCGGTCGCCGCCGGCCAGGGCACCAGGAACTGGACGGCGCTCTACGAGGTGATCAGGGCCAGCGGCTGATGCTGTCAGGAGGGCTGGGGGCGCTGCCGCCAAGCGCCCTCAGCCCTCCTGAGTGGACGGCGGAAACCCGGACACGGGGCGGTTCGGGTCGATCGCCGGGCCGTGGCGGGGTAAGAAGGGCGAGGAAACCGCTCACCGGAAGGGACCCTCCCCCATGACTTTGGAACGACCGATCGCCCCGGACCCGTACGAGCTGCTGCCGACCGTCCCATCGTTCACCCTGACCAGTGACGACGTGCAGAACGGCGAGCCGATGGACGCCGCGTACGCCCACGGCAGCGTCGGGGGTGACAACATCTCGCCGCAGCTCGCCTGGTCCGACTTCCCGGCCGAGACCAAGGGCTTCGTGGTGACCTGCTTCGACCCGGACGCCCCGACCGGCAGTGGGTTCTGGCACTGGGTGCTGGTCAACCTGCCGGCCACGGTCACGCGGCTGCCGAGCGGGGCGAGCGGCGCCGACCTGGCGGGCGCGTTCACCGTCCGCAACGACTACGGGGAGCAGGGCTACGGTGGCGCGGCGCCGCCGGCGGGTGACCGCCCGCACCGGTACGTCTTCGCGGTGCACGCCCTCGACGTCGACCGGCTCGACGTGACCCCGGACGCCACCCCCGCCTACGTCGGCTTCAACCTCGCCTTCCACACCCTCGCCCGCGCCGTCATCCGCCCCACCTACCAGGTCAAGGGCTGACGGCGGCCCCGCCCCCTGCGCTGATCATGAGGTTGGCGGTGGGACCAGAGATCGACCACGCCGCCAACCTCATGATCGACGGTGAGAGGCCGGGCCCGGTGGGTGGTTCAGGAGGGGGTGCGGGCGACGGCGAAGACGGACTGGCCGAACGGGGGGCGGACGAGCTGCTCGGCGGCCTTGGTGGCGGGGAGGATCAGGGTGTCGTACACCTTGACCATCGGGCCCTCCTTCGGCATCAGCCGGAAGACCTTGGTCGCCATGAAGTAGCCGATCAGGCCGAGCGCGTTCGCGTAGTGGATCTTCTCCACGGTCAGGCCGGCCTCGGTCATAGCGGCGGCCAGGGTCTTCTTCGTGTAGCGGCGTACGTGGCCGGTGGCGATGTCCGCCGGGCTCATCGCGAACTGGAACGCCGGCACGATGATGATCACCGCGCCACCCGGGCGGACCAGGTCGCGCATGCTGCGTAGCGCGCCCACGTGGTCCTCGATGTGCTCCAGCACGTTGTACGACACGGCGGCGCTGTAGTCGCCCCGTTCGGAGTGCGGCAGCAGCATCTGCCGCACCTCGATGGTCGGTCGCTCGGCCAGCCGCTCCTTGAGCGAGACCAGCCGGTCCGGGTCCGCCTCGGTGGCGGTGAACCGGGGAAGCCGATCGGCCCACTCCAGTGCGTAGTCGCCGAGGCCACTGCCGATCTCGATCGGGTTGTCACCGAGGTACGGCACGGCCAGCTCGACGAACCAGCGACGGTGGTTGACCGCGGTCGCGAGGCCCTCCAGCACCTCGGACTGGACGCGCTGATCCCCAGTGATTTCTGCCATGCGTCGCTTCCTCACGATATGACTCGACCCGCGCCCGGACCGACAGAGTGAATCATCCGCACGGATGGCAGAAGAATCGGGGCGCCGTGGTGGCCGGAATGTGGTCGGGGGTGGGCACGTGATCGGCGGTTGACGAACCCGGCAGATAGTACGGCAGTACCCCGAAACACGCCACGGCAGTGCCATACCCTGACTACTCTACGAATCGTCATGACTACTCCTGAATCGGGCTTCCCCGGCGGCGGACCCCGGGTCGGTGCGCCGAAGGGTGGGCCCGACCAGGGCGAACGCCCCCGGCAGGGGCGGCGGACCGACGTCGCCGCCGTGCTGAGCTTCATCGCGCTCGGCTTCTGGGTCACCGCGCGGCTCTGGCTCAAACCGCACGACGGCATCCGGGACAACCGCACCGACCAGGCTCAGTTCGAGTGGATGATGGCGCACGGTGCACGAGTGGTGACGGATTTCGTTTATCCCTTCACCTCGGACCGGATGAATGTGCCGGATGGCGTCAACCTGATGGCTAATACGTCCGTATTATCCGTATCTCTGCCAATGACGCCGGTCACCATCCTGTTCGGAACCCGCGCCACTTTCCTGCTCTTCCTCACCCTGGGGATGATCGCCACCGCCACGGCCTGGTACTTCGTTCTCTCCCGGGTGGTCATCGGCTCGCGCGGGCCGGCGTGGCTCGGCGCGGCCTTCTGCGCGTACGCCCCGGCGATGGTGTCGCACGCCAACGCGCACCCCAACATCGTGTCCCAGTTCGTCGTCCCCCTGATCATCTGGCGCACCCTGCGGCTGGCCGAGCCGGGCCGCTGGCTGCGCAACGGGACGCTGCTCGCCCTGGTGATCGTCTGGCAGGCGTTCCTCAACCTCGAGGTGCTGCTGATGACGGCGATCGGTTTGGGCGTGGTGGTCGCGGCGCTCGCCCTCGGTCGGCCCGACCTGCGCCGCCGGGCCCGCCCGTTCCTGGCCGGGCTCGGGGTGGCCGCCGCGGTGAGCCTGGTGCTGCTGGCATACCCGCTCTACGTGCAGTTCTTCGGCCCCGGCGCCTACCACGGGCTCTCCCGGCTGATCCGCGGTTACTCCACCGACCTGGCCTCCTTCGTGGCGTACTCCCGCGAGTCGCTCGCCGGCGACGCGCAGAGCGCGGCAGGGCTGGCGAAGAACCCCACCGAGGAGAACGCGTTCTTCGGCTGGTCCCTGGTGGTGCTCGTGGCTGCCATCGTGTGGTGGCTGCGGCGCAACGTCGTCGTGCTCGGGCTGGCCACCCTCGGGCTGCTCTTCGCCCTGCTCTCGCTCGGCCGGGAGGTCCGCTTCGACGGCAAGGAGACCGGCGTGCCCGGTCCCTGGGCGGCCCTGGAGAACCTGCCGGTCCTGCACTCGGTGGTGCCGACCCGCTGGGCGCTGGCGTTGACCCCGATCGTCGGGTTGCTGCTCGCGTACGGCGCGGAACGGGCCCGGACGCTGGCCGCCCGGCACCCGGCAGCCCGCCCGCGGATCCGCTTCGTCACCGCCACCGTGCTCACGATGGCGCTGCTGCCGATCCTGCCCACTCCGCTGCCCTCGACCCGCCTGGACCCGGTCCCCGACTTCGTCACCTCCGGCGCCTGGCGCCCGTACACCTCCGGCGGGCGCAGCATCGTCACCCTGCCGCTGCCCGACACCCACTACGCCGACCCGCTGCGCTGGTCCGCGCGGACCCGGCTGGAGATGCCGCTCGCTCGGGGCTATTTCCTCGGCCCGGACACCCGTCCGGGCAAGGACCGGGTCGCCTTGTTCACCGCCACACCCCGCCCCACCAGCGACTTCTTCGACACCATCCGGAAAACCGGCGCGGTGCCGCCGATTACCCCGCAGGCCCGGGTGGACGCGGTGGACGACCTGCGGTACTGGCGCGCCGGAGCGGTGGTGCTCGGGCCGCACCGGCACGCCGACGCGCTGCGCCGGGGCATGACCGAGCTGACCGGCGTGCGGCCCACGCATACCGGCGGCGTCTGGCTCTGGGACGTGCGCCCGCTCACCGACTGACCGGGGAGGCACCCCGACCGGCGGGCGGACCGGCCGTCAGGGTTGGCGGAGGCAGCAGCCCTGGCAGATCTTGGGCTGGGGGAGCGTGAAGGCGAGGCAGCAGGTGCGGCGCTGCACGGTCGGCTCGCCGGCCGGGCCGGGCACCAGCTCCACCAGGTCGCGCAGGTCGAGCGCGCCGAGCAGCGTGTCGATGGTCTCGACCGAGGAGCCGGGCAGCCCGTCGGCGGCCCGCAGGACGCCGTGGGCGACGCCGGAGGCGACCGAGCCGAGCAGGGTACGGGTGCCGATCCGGACCTCGGCCTGGATCGCCGCGATCATCGGGGCCAGGTGGGCGTCGAGCAGCGCGGCGCGCAGCGCCCGGAGCAGCGCGGCCTCGTCGGCGACGACCCGCACCTCGGGCAGCCCGGCCAGCGCCAGCGGGTCGTTCGGCAGCACCGCGACCGTGGTCGAACGGCGCAGCCCCAGGGTGAGCAGCGGGCGGTGGTCCTCGAAATGGATCAGCACGTCGGCCGGGTCGAGCAGCGGCACCCGCCGGGCGGCGGCCCAGCCGAGCACCACCGGCAGCGACGCCCAGTAGCTGTACGACTTCCAGGCCAGCGCGGCGCAGGCGTGCGGCGGGCCGCCCCAGCGCAGGGTGGCCGCGTGCAGAAACTCCGGCAGCCGGGTGCCGTCGACCAGCGAGGTGGCGCGGGCCCAGCCGAACTCGTCGGTCACCAGCAGGCCGGGCGCGAGGCCAGGCAGGTCGTCGGTGCCGAACATCGCCCGCAACGCGGCGCTGACCGGGGCCAGCGGCGCGGTGGCGAGGTCCTGCCCCGGCATCACCGCTGTCACCTGATCGTCCCCCGTCCCGACGCCCGTCGCTGAGCTAAGGCTAGCCTAACCATCGCTTTGGGGCGGAGGGAAGCCTCACCTGGGTGGGATCGAGAGGTCCGGGTCACTCCGCCGGCTCCGCGCCCCGGCGTACTACCCGCCGGCCGGAGGGGGAAACCGGCTCCCGGCGGCGGGGCCAGTATCGACGCCGATTGTTGCAGCGTCAAGCGTCCTGTCGGCAAGGTGGCAGTTGGGTACGCGACCGGCCACCGAACGTGAAACTGATACTCCCGGCCACGAGGAAGTTGATGTGACGACCTCACCGCTCGATCGGGCTGCCGACTCCTTCGCCGCCGAACTCGCTCGGTGCCGGACCGGGCGGGGGCTGTCCAAGAAGCAGCTCGCCACCCTGATGGGGTTCGACCCGTCGTACGTCAGCCACGTGGAGGGGCGCCGGCACCGCCCCACCGAGGACTTCGCTCGCCGGGCCGAGGCCGTGCTGGAGGCCAGCGGCGCGATCTGGCAGCGCTTCCGGGAGTACGACGAGCTGCGGCACGCCCGCACCGAGAAGGCGCACCGGGACCTGCCCCCACCCGGGCAGTGGATGCCCCCCGGCACCGGCCTGATCGTCGAACGGGAACTCGCCACCCTCACCCACCTCGACGACGCGTACCGCTGCGTCATCCGGCGGGAGCTCTACAACGCCGGGACCGAGCCGGTCACCCGCTACCTGGTCCGGGTGGCCGTCGACCGTTACCCCAACGACCCCGGCCGCTCCAACCGGCACCACCGGGAGCACCCGCTCACCTTCGCCGAGCTGCAACTGCGGGCGTACCGGGAGGACGGGGGCGAGCGGGAGGCGATGCACTGGCGGGCGAAGCACGACCGGGACGCCTTCAAGGAGATCTGGCTGCTCTTCGAGAACGGCGAGCGGAGGTTCCCGCTCTACCCCGGTGACCGCGCCACCATCGAGTACGCGTACTGCGTGGGGCAGGACAAGTGGGGCCCCTGGTTCCAGCGCGCCGTCCGGGTGCCGACCCGGCGACTGGGCGTACGCCTGGACCTGCCGGCGGCGCTCGACCCCCAGGTCTGGGGCGCGGAGACCTCGCTTTCGGCCGAGGAGGGCCCGCTGCGGACCCCGGTGACCCGGCGCGAGGACAGCGACCGAATGATCTTCGACTGGGCCACCGACGACCCGCCGCTGAACGCGCGCTACCGGATGCAGTGGCGGTTCCGGAACCGTCCGGACGCCGAGCCGGACGAGACCGGCCGGGTCCGCCCCAGCGAACGGATGCGCGGCATCGGCATCGTGCAACGCGGCGCCGACCTGCTTCGCCAGCCGGCCCACCCGTTCGACCTGCCGCGCGAGGAGCAGGTGGCCCGGGCGGTCGTCGACCGGCTCTCGTCCGCCCTGATCCGCCTCGACGAGCTGCACCCGTTCAGCAAGGGGGTGGGCATCGCCGCCCCGCAACTCGGCGTCGGCCGCGCCGCGGCGGTGGTCCGGCCCCCCGACCGGTCGGCCGAGCCGGTCGTCCTGCTCAACCCCCGGGTCGTCGACGCCTCCCTCGACACCGACGAGCAGTACGAGGGGTGCCTCTCCTTCTTCGATCACCGGGGTCTGGTGCCCCGACCGCTGCGCCTCGACGTGGAGCACGCTCAGTTCGACGGCGGGCGGATCATCACCTCGTTCGAGTTCGGCATGGCCCGGCTGGTCGCGCACGAGATCGACCACCTGGACGGACGGCTCTACGTCGACCGGATGGCGCCGGGGGTGCCGCTGGTGCCCGTCGAGGAATACCGCGAGACCGGCCACCCCTGGCGTTACTAGCTCCGGGGGCACGACCACGCCCGCCGAGGTGGGAAGACGCAGGGCGGACGTGGTCGTGCGGGGCGGTGCCGGTCCGCCCGATCGGGGGCCGGTGCGCGTGCCCCAGGGGGCAGGGGCACGCGCCCCGGACGGGGGGAGGAACGCTCCTACAGCTCGCCGAAGGTGTCGTACCGGATGTTCTGCTCCGGGACGTCGTCCTCGGCGAGCACCCGGAGGGTGGCCCGGACCATCCGCGCCGAGCCGGAGACGTAACAGTCGTGCGCGGTCCACGGGCCGTACCGGGCCACCACGTCGGGGATGTCGCCCAGCTCGCCGTCGAAGTCCTCCTCGTCGCTGCACGCCGGGGTGACCGACAGCCACGGGTGCGCGGCCACCAGCTCCCGCAGGCCGGCCAGGCCGTAGAGGTCGGCCTCGGTGCGGGCGCCGTAGAAGACGTGCACCCAGCGGGTCCGGTTGTAGCCGGCCAGCTCCTCGACCAGCGCCTTGATCGGCGCCAGTCCCACGCCGCCGGCGATGCAGAGGATGTCCCGCTCGGAATCGCGGTCCAGCGTCATCGACCCCATCGGCGCTGCCACCCGCAGCAGGTCACCCGGCTTCACCCGGCGTACCAACGCACCGGAGACCCAGCCCGCACCCGGCGTACGCACGTGGAACTCCAGCACGTTGTCGTCGTTCGGGGCGTTCGCGATCGAGTAGGTCCGCCAGACCCGCGGGTGGTAGCGGGGCACCTCGACGCTGACGTACTGGCCGGCCTTCCAGGGCAGCGGGTGCTGCAGGGCGCGGACGGTCAGCACGGCGGTGTCCGGGCCGTGGCGCTCGTGGGTGAGCACCTCGGCGTGCCAGTACGGCGGGTTCTCATCGGCCGCCGCCCCGGCCAGCATCTTCTCCGAGATCGCCGCGTACGCGTCCCGCCACGCCTGGTCGTACTCCAGGTTCCAGCCGTCGCCGGCGGTGCTGCGCAGCGCGTCCAGCAGCGCGACGCCCATCGTCTCGTAGTGCTCCGCGGCCACGTGATACTTCCGGTGGTCCCGGCCGAGCGAGCGGAGGAACTCGTCGAAGTTCTCCGGGTCGTCCACCGTGTGGATCGCGGTGATGATCGCCTCAAGCAGGCGGTCGCCCTGCCCGGCCATCTGCACCGGGAAGAGCTTGCGCAGTTCGGGGTCGAGCAGGAAGAGCCGGGCGTAGAAGTGACCGCTCAGCCGCTCCCGGTGCTCCTCGACCAGGGTCCAGCTCTCCTTCAGCAACCGCGCGAAGTCGTCCACGGAATGCGCTCCTTCTCCTGACGGCGGATCGGGCAGCCACAGAATGTCCACGGAGCGTGCCGACCGGTCGCACAGAATGTGCGATCGGCTCGCGAGGCTTCCTCGCCGGTGCCACCGGCGGCCGCCGTCGGGCACAGTGGTGCGGTGACTCTTGAGCTCACCCGCCCGGTCTCCCGCGGCACCCTGGGCACCGAGACGGCGCTGGTGCTCGGCCTCTCCCTCGGCCAGTCCGCCGTCTACGCCGCCGTGTCGATCGTCGCGAAGCTGACCGCCGAGGGGCCGCTGTCGAAGCAGACCGCCGCGCTGAACACCTCTGCCTCGGCCCGCCCCTGGCTCGACCTGACGTACCAGTTGCTCGGCATCGTCTTCGCGCTGGTGCCGGTGCTGCTGGCCGTACACCTGCTGGCGCGGGACCCCGGCGACCCGCTACGGACCCTCGGCCTGGACGCCCGGCGGCCCGGCCAGGACCTGGCCCGCGGTGCCGGGCTGGCCGCGCTGATCGGCCTGCCCGGGCTGGCGCTGTTCTGGGTTGCGGCGCAGCTCGGCCTCAACGCCACCCTGGTGCCGGCCGCGTTGCCCGAGATCTGGTGGGCGGTGCCGGTGCTGATCCTCGCCGCCGCGCAGAACGCCGTGCTGGAGGAGGTGATCGTGGTCGGCTACCTGGTCACCCGGCTGCGCCAACTCCAGTGGCGGGTCGGCGCGATCATCGTCACGAGCGCACTGCTGCGCGGCTCCTACCACCTCTACCAGGGCTTCGGCGCGTTCGTCGGCAACGCCGTCATGGGCGTGGTGTTCAGCCTCTGCTACCTGCGCACCCGCCGGGTGATGCCGCTGGTGGTCGCGCACACCCTGCTGGACGTCGTGGCCTTCGTCGGCTACGCCCTGCTCCCAAGGGACTGGTTCAACTGGCTGTGACCCGCTGACCGGCCGGGCTGCCCCTCCGGTTGCGCATCCGGGAACGTCCGGCGGCGGGCGCCGGACGATCGCCTCCGGTTACGTGCGGGGACACCGGCGCCGGACGATCGCCTCCGGGGCGTGCGGGGACGCCGGGCGGCAGGCGCCGGACGATCGGCACGGGTTGCGGCCTCCGGGTGCGTCCGTACCTCCGGCGCACCCGAGGCGCGGCGGACGGAGCGGATCTCCCGCCCGGGTCAGCGGTGCCGGGCCGGCCGGTAGAAGACCGTCGCGCGGGCGGCGAGTCGCTCAGCGGCGGCCGAATCGCCGGCCGCCGCGGCGAGCACCGCCGCGCCCGGCAGCAGCCGGGACGCCAGCCGCAGCGCCAGCCAGCCCCCGGCCTGCGCGGCGAGCGGCGTCGCCAGCCGCCACGCTGCCTCCGCCGCCCGCAGCCAGGGCTCCTCCCCCGGCCCGTCCGCCGCTCGGGCCGCCGCCAGGGCCGACCGGGCGCTCTCCGCGTCCGGATGCACCCGGGTCAGCAGGAGCAGCTCCACCGCCCGGTCCGGATGGGCCGGGTCCCGGCCGTACGCCGCCGCCAGGTGCAGCACCAGGTTGGCCTGGATCCACAGCGCCGACGCCAGTTCCGCGACGGGGGCGAGGGGGCCGGTCAGCGCGGCGGCCGCGCCGCCCGCCCCGGCCTGCCGGACGAACCGCCGGGTGGCCAGCCGGGCCAGGCCGTCGTCGCCCGCATCCGGGTACGTGGTCCGCAGCCGCCCGGCCCAGTCGAGGGCGCGCGGCCCGATCGCCTCGACCGCCGCCAGCGCCACCAGTTCGGGCGCGAAGGCCGGGTGGTCGAGTAGCCGCCGACTGATCGCCCGCACCTCCGATTCCGGCGTAGGGGCCGGCCCGCCGGTCCCGTCGGCCGGCTTAGCGGCGGGCGCGGTGGCGGGTGCCGCCGCGATATCGGCGGGCGGCGGGGTCGGTTCTCCACCGCTCCTCGGCGAGGTGGCTGCTGGTTCGGGGTCGGTGGCCATCGTCGGCCCAACGGCGGCAAGGGCGGCTTTCGCTGTCGGGGTGGCCTTCGTGGCTCGCCGACGGGTGGGGGCCGTGGGAGTCCCGGCCGGACTCGCGGCCGTCGTGCGGGCCGGGGTGGCCTTCTTCGCCGCGCTCCTCGCCTGGGCGGTCTTCTTCGCCGGGGTGCTTGCCTGGGCGGTCTTCTTCGCCGGGGTGCTCGCGGGTTTCGACTCCGCCGTCGAGCCATCAGCGGTGGCGCCCGTCGGGGCGGCCTTCTTCCTCGGGGTGACCTTCTTCCCCGGGGTGGCCCGCTTCGTCGGCGTGGCCTTCCGGGCCGGGGTGGCCTTCGGTCCGGTGGTGGTCTCTTGCACCGGGTTGGCCTGCATCGCCGGGACCGGCGTGCTGACGGCCGGCTGCTCCTCGGGCGCGCCTCCGGCAGTCGCGTCCGCCCCGGTCGGCTTCTCCACGAATGCCGTCTTCGTCGCTGGAGTCGCCATGCTCGGGGTCGCCCTCCTCGGCGCCCGGGCGCGGCCCGGCTTCGCGCCGTCGTCCGGCGCGGCTGTTGCCGGGACGGTGGTGCCGGTACCGGTGGTGCCGGTGGTGGCCTTCGTGCCGGTGGTGCCGGTGGTGGCGGTGGTGGCGGTAGCGGAGGTTGCGCCGGCCTCGGGACCACCCGCCCTGGCCAGCGTGGGCGGCATCGTGCCCGACCGCTCCGACCCCGTTGAATCCGCACCCGGGTCGCCGGGCGGTCTCGTTCCGGCCCACCCGCCCCCGCGCTCCGGGGAGCTGTGGTGCAGGTCACCCGTAACGACCGGAGTCGGCGACGTAGGGGCTTTTCGAGGTGGTTGGGACTCCACCGATCCCGCCTGAGAGGGCACGGCCCGGTCCGGCTCGGGCGGCTGGAAGAGCACCGTCGGCGCCGCCTTCGCCCGCCGTGACCGCTTCTGCCCGCCCTCCGGCTGCTGCCGTGGTTCCGCGGGCGCCGGTGGTGGGGTGAAGGTCGCCTCCGGGGAGCGTCGCCGCGCTCCCTCAGCAGGCTCTCGGCGGGTCGGCTCGCTCGGCGGCTGCTCCTGCATATCGATGGAGCCTAGTCCCGATCACGCCGATGCACAGCGCCCGCTCTCAGGCTACGGGTACGGGACCGGCGTACCCGGGGAAGTCGCTTTGCTCCCGGTGGGTGGGGCCCTGTATCCTCGGGCGCGGTGGTCTGCAGCAGCCCACCAGGGAGACTTCGCCTAGTCTGGTCTATGGCGCCGCACTGCTAATGCGGTTGGGGTTTTACAGCCCCTCCCGGGTTCGAATCCCGGAGTCTCCGCGCGAAAGCCGGGTGTGTAGACTGGCCGAGCACCTGCGCCCGTAGCTCAACGGATAGAGCATCTGACTACGGATCAGAAGGTTAGGGGTTCGAGTCCCTTCGGGCGCGCAAACGATCAAGGCCGTGACCGGCCGAAACGCCGGTCACGGCCTTGATTGTTTCCCAGGACGTGCCGCGATCTCCCATTATTTGGGACCGTGGTGCTCCGTTGTCACTGTGCTGTTTCGGCGGGGGTCCGTGCCGGTCCGTGCTGACCAGTGCGTTTGTGTGTCGCCTGGTCTGGATCATGGTCGGGATGCCGGTACGTGAGCGTACGGCCATTGTCCACTGTGGTCATCGTTGTGGATCTTCTCTGCCGGGTGGGTGCCCGGGCGGTCGGCCGCCGTTGACCTGGGCCGGGGCACGGTGACGAGCGGGGGTCGGGACGTCGGTCGGGGTGAGCATCGGCGGTGACGGTCGGCAGGGACACGCGTCTGATTCCCGCTCTTGCGACCGGCACGGCGGAGCGGGCAGCGCCGACGTGCCATCTCGGCGCGTTCGGCCGGGTCCCGCCCGGCGTCGCTGCGTGGGTGGCTCCCGACCGAGGTCTTGCCAAGGTCGGTCTACTGGCGGCACGTGACGCGATCGGCTCGCGCGCCGGGCGAGGCAAGGTCGGCGGGCTGGCCGTCGTTGCCGCCGACCGCAGGTGGCCCTTGGCAGGCCGCGGCGGCGCGTCGCCGACAGGGGTGGATCGACGGCGGCGGGACCGGATCGACCAGCCGCACGCCAATACAGCCCCTACCTGCGGTGAGGGGACTGCCTCCCGGGACGGCCGGCAATGCGCTGTCATGGCTCCCCTCTGTGTCAAGACACCGTCAGGGGCGGGGTTCTAAGCTTGTCTCGGCGGGTCCGGGAAGTGACTTGTCCGAAGAGCCGGCTTGGGGGTGCGAGCCGGTAACGCTGGAGTCAGTAGTCGTTCCCCGTTGTCCTCCCGGGCCCGCCGCCGCGGCAGTGGCGTCGTTGATCATTTGCCGGTAGACGATGTCGGACAGGCGTCGTTTCAGCGCGCGCATCGCTTCCATCGATGTCTTGCCAGCGGCTTTCTTCCGGTCGAAGTAGGCGCGTCCTTCGGTGGGATTGCGCAGCTGGACGGTGGCCATCATCGATCTCCGCACAGCCCGCCAGCCACCGGAAACCCTTATTTACCAGGCTCTAAGGCTCGCGCGTCAGGGAAGTTGCGGCTGCGGCGATAGCCTCCGCGACTCACCAGCGGATCAAACGCCGACCCGTCCTCGGCGGGCTCATCTACGAATACCGAACGAGCCGCATAAGACCCAGCTCGGCGCACGCGACGAGGTTCTGGAACCCCACAAGCATCGGCCGCTCCGCAAACGGATTCTTCTCAACGCATGACCCGAGCCACCACAAAATCTTGGGACTGAGCCAGAGCCGAATTACACAGATTTGTGTAACACCATTACCTAGCGCGCCATAGCCACGTAATTCATCAGTCGATCGGGTATCGGTTGATCTTTTCATTCGGACGCTCCGCCGCTGGCGGTGTACGGAGTTTGTGCGAGCATTTGGTGCAGCCTTGCACGCGGCACCCGCATCCTGTGTTGTTTGCCGCACCGAGGTTGGTCCTCGGCTTCCCGTCAACGGCATGGAGGGAACGTCATGCGACCGAGCACAGGGGCGCGGGTACGCAAGGCACTTGCGGCGATCACGCTGTCCGTCACGATCACCGGCACCGCGGCGGTCGCCGGGGCCCCGCCCGCCGCCGCGGCGACCTGTTACGGCTCGTCCTGCGTAGGCAAGAACCCGCGTACGACCGGCTGCGACAAAGACGCTTTCACCGTCAACTCCGTGTTCGCGTCACCGTACCGAAGAATAGATCTTCGGCATTCCAGGATCTGCAATACGCGATGGGCGCGATACTGGGACGAGGACTACCACGGCGGGACCCCGATCAGGTTGACGGCCACCCGACAGATTTCGTCTCCATACGGGTGGTACAACCAGCGAGTCGCCTACGGCATCATCGACGGATACGCGCCCGACCAGTGGACCTACATCGGGTGGACCGACATGAACATGAACTCCGGTGATGATAGGCATCGTGCCTGCAATTATGACACCTGCACCGACTGGCATATCTGACCAACGGTCTGCGCCGCCGCGGTTTGCCTAATTCGTCGGATTCCCTTTTAAGCAGGTCCCGTCGATCTCGGATGCGTAGCCCGGTGCGGTGGTCGGGACAAGACCCGCCCACCGCACCGCGTCAGCGAATCACCGATAACGGGTCTTCGACACTCGGCTGCTCGGAGGCCAACCGTGTCTCGGCCAGCCAGTCGGTGACGACCGCGCTGGTGCGGCCCCTCGACCTGCCCGAGCCCCTGCCTGTCGGAAGGATCGACAAACCCGATGTGCCAGCGGTCTACCACCATCTGCCACACCCAGCAACGGTGTCCAAGACCCACCTGGGCCGACCCCGACGGACCTCGTCGATACCCAGCACCTGCACCGGTTGCGGCTGCTCGGGCACCGCCGCCACCGCCTCGGTGAACGAGCGTCGCCCATATGCCGCCTTGTCACAGCGCGAGCGACGCTTGGTCGACACCAGCCGTGGCCGGCGGCCACCGACGCGCAGGTCACGAGGCCGGGTCGCCCGCCACCGTTGGGCCGTCGCGCCCGTGCGCCGCAGTCAGGACAGTGTCGTGCCTGCTCGTCGGCGGTATCCAGGTCACCACCGAACCGTTGGTGCCGCCGCCGATGCGGACCACGGCCAGGCCATCAAGGCCCAGCAGCCGCGTCGTAGCGTTAACCACGCCCGTAGCTCTTCTTTTGCGATCATCCTGCTTCGACAACAGGTATGGTCGCCCAGAGCTATGGCATCATCACTCCGGGGTCCATTCAGGACGCCTATGGTCCTCCGCGACCCCCACTAACCCCGAAGAGTCTCAAAGGCCGGGTGGAACACCCTAGAGATAGGTCAACGGCACACGTTGCGGTACGTGCCGCCGGATGCGTACTTGTGCCATTCCGCTTCGCTGATGACGTCGCCAAGCGCGGCGCAGAGCTTGTCGGCGACCTTCGCGGGATCAGCATCGGTCACTCTGATTCCGCCGTTGGCCGCGGCGAGCAGGTGCGTGTCTGGACTGAACGCCAACGTCCAAATGTTGTCTCTGGAGGTTTCCAGCACCGCAATGGTGCGGATCTGATGCGCGTCGAAATCCCAGAGCCAGGTCTGCCCTGTCCCGGTGCCCGCGGCGAGCCTACGACCGTCCGGGCTGAAAACGAGTGTGAGTACGTATCCGTCCGGACCGGTGAGCCGCCTGGTGGCGTGCGTGGATCCGCGCACGTCCCACAGCTGCACGGTGCCGTCGGCGTTTCCAGCCGCAAGCGTGCGCCCGTCCGGGCTGAATGTCACCGAGTAGGTGTAGTCCTGCGATGCTCGAAGCGGCGGATCGATGGGCCGTGGTGAGCGTGGATCTCGCAGATCCCAGCGCGGCACGGAGCCTGCGTCGGTGGCCGCGACAAGCATTCGCCCGTCCGGGCTGAACGCGATCATGTGTACTGGGCCGCTGTCGGGCTTCAACGTGGCCAGCTTCTCCGGGTTGTGAACGTCGGTAATCTGCCACAGGTGCACGGTGCCGTCGCGGCTGGCGACCGCGATCAGTGAGCCGTCCGGGCTGAACCTGATGTTCTCGACGAGGCTAGTTGGGCCGGTGAGGGCCGCCTTCCGGCGGACGGGAGCGTGTCGGTCACTGATGTCCCACAGCACGACCGTGTTGCCCTGCCGGGTGCCTGCGGCGAGCGTGCGGCCGTCCGGGCTGATGGCCACCGTGCCCGCCATCCGGTCGTAGCCCGGTGGCGCCAGCAGCGGGGGCCCGACCGCGACTGGCCGGTTGGCGTCCGTAACGTCCCACAGCTGGACGTCGGCGCCCGCGGCGGCGAGGAGCCGGTCGCGCGGGTGGAAGGCCACCGTGGTGACGGTCTTGTCGCTGCGAGGCAGGACGGGGCCGGGCACGGTCCACAGCCGGCCAATCCCGTCGGCACTGTTGGTGAGCAGCGTGCGGTCGTCGTGCAGGAACGCGACCGCGGTCACCGGTTCCGGATGGGGCAGTGTGCCGAGCAGGCGACGGCCCGCCAGATCCCACAGCTGTACGGCGCTGTCCGCGTTCGCCACGGCCGCGACTCGGCCGTCGGAGCTGAACGTGAGCGCGTTGATCCATCCCGTCGCGGCTTTCACCGGTTCACCAGCGGGGACCGGCCGACCGAGGTCCTCGACGTTCCACGTGCGTACCATGGCGTCGTTGCTGCCGACCGCCAGCGTCTTGCCGCCTGGGGTGAACACGACCGCGTTAACGCGGCTGGGCACCGATATCGTGGCGCGCAGCCCGGCGAGGTCCCACAGGTGGACCGCACCAGCCGCGTCGGCCACCGCGAAAGCCTTGCCGGCGGGAGCGAATGCAATGGACTGCACCGCGCCTTTCGCCCCGGAGAGGGGTTGACCGATCGGGCTGGGGCGGTGCGGGTCGCTGATGTTCCACAGCCGTACGGTCTTGTCGGCGCCCCCGGCCGCGAGGATGGCGCCGTCCGGGGTGAAGGCGGTGGCGAGCACGCGTTCCTCGAAACCGGTCAGCGGTTCGCCGATCGCGGTGGGACGGTTTGGGTTTGCGACGTCCCACAGGCGTATCGTCCGGTCGGTGGAACCGGTGGCGAGCAACCGTCCGTCGGGACTGAATGCCACGGTGTAGATCGGTCCGGTGTGCCCGGTCAGTGCCGTATCGACCAGGACCGGTCGAGCCGGATCGTCCAGCCGCCACAGCAGGATCTCGTGGTCAGCCTTGGTGGCGCCCGCCGCGGCAAGCAGCCGACCGTCGGGGGAGACGGCCACGGCCTGCAACGCCCGACTTGGTCTCACCATCCGGGTGACCTGTGGTACCGCGGTGGAGGCCAGCAGACTGGAGTTAGCCTCCACGGTGGGCGCGATCCGGTATGCGGCCAGTGAGAGCTGGGCCGCCAGTGCGGGATCGGTCTCGCGCAGCCGGTTCGCCGTGATGGCGACTTGCCGCGAGATCGCCAGGTCGCGTTCCCGGTTGGCGGCGCCGCGCTGCTGGAACGCGTAGGCCGCGAGTGTCGCGGCGACCAGCGCCAGAACGACGAGTCCCGCGACCAACTGGTATGTCCGGCGCAGCCGGCGGCGCTCGCTCGCTAGGCTCGCGTCGAGGAACTCCCGCTCCAGCGGATTGAGGTCCTGGCGGTGTGTGCCGTGATCGACCCAGTCGAGGGCTGCGCTGAGCCTTCCTCCACGGTAGAGCGCGCCCTGATCACGGCCGCTGTCCTCCCACTGCCTCGCGGCCTCAGTGAGCCGGCGGTGGATTCGCATGCCCACCCGGTCGACGTCGATCCACGAACGCAGCCGCGGCCACGCGATGAGCAGTGCTTCGTGACTGATCTCGACGCTGTCCGCGTCGGCGGTGAGCAGTCTGCCCGAGACGAAGTGGTCGAGCACCGTTTCGGTGTCGCGATCCCCGATGATCAGCTCGGAGTGGTTGACGCGACGTCGGGTGTCGGCGGTGTCCTCGCTGACGTGTACCAGGCGGAGGAACAGCCGGCGGGCGGCGTCTTGTTGACCGGCGGTCAGCTGGGCGTAGATCGATTCCGCGGTCTGGCCGATCGCGCCGTCGATGCCGCCGCTCGCGCGGTAGTCCTCAACGGACATGCGTCCCTTGGGGCCGTGTTCCCAGGTCGCGAGCAGGGCGTGGGACAGCAACGGCAGCGCGCCGGCATCGTGTGCCCCGTCGCCGTCCCGTGCGGTCGGTGCAAGTTCACGCACCAACAGCTCCACCAGGCCGTCGTCGAGGTCGATCCTCGCCTTGCGCGCGGGCTCAGTGATGGTGCGCCGTAGGTCCTTGTCCGTCATCGGTCCGACGATGATCTGCGAGTACTGTAATGCGTCGGCGAGTCGTGGATGGCGCAGCGCGTGCGGGTAGAAGTCTGCCCTCATCCCGGCGACTACGCCGCGACGGGTGAACAGGGCGTCGATGAACGACCGGCGTTCGTCGGCGTCCTCGCAGAGGGTGAAGACTTCCTCGAACTGGTCGACGATCAGGATGGGTGCCTCGTCGTGGAACGCCAGCGTGGTGAGCGGATGAGGGCCGGGGGTCATCAACGCGCTGGGACTGTCCAGGTGCGCTATCAGGCCAGCACGCAACAGCGACGACTTCCCTGCTCCTGACGGCCCGACGATCATGAGAACCGCGGTGTCGGCGACCCGGTCGAACAGGATCTGCGTCAACGCCTCCCTGCCGTAGAACCATTCCGCGTCCTCGGGTTGAAACGACTCCAGCCCTCGGTACGGCGCCGTGTCGCTCACGGGTGGCCGTCCCAGCTTGCGACGCACGCGGAACACCGCGTCGAGCCACGGCTCGGGGTCGGTCACCCCGCAGGCGCGCAAAATCCTAGCGAACTGCTCGCTCTGCGCCGGGGCAGGGAGATGGCGCGCCGCGAAGTACCCGCCGACGGTGCTGAAGGGGATGTCGGCGGCAGCCGCGACCTGGCGGATGGTGAGGCCTGCCTGCTGTCTCAGGCTCGACAGGGCGGTTCGGAGGTCGTCCCGGTCGACGATGTCGATCGGATCGAGTACCGGCTCCGTCCCCATCGCAGCCCCCTTTTGCGGAACGTCGCCTTGACATTAGGCCGCCGCTTCTCAGGACCGCAAAACTTGATCGAGTGATCTTGAGCAGCAAGGCGACAACGGCCGGCGGCCCCCTGCAAACGATGGCGTGGACGCTGTTGTCCTGGCCACGGTGGTGTCGGGCTGGGCAACTTTCGGCCATAAACGTATACAAAGACGACGATGCTCCGTGCGTACGTCTTGTACGGGCCTTGTACGGGCATTTCCTGGCGCCTATCCGGCGACGCCGGGCAACGGGTTCGCTGATGGCGTGACGCGCAAGACGCCCACACAGGAGGTCGCGGGATGACCACACCCGCAGGCGCGGCGGTGTTCGACGGTTTGAATCAAGGCACCGGCCTGCTCTACTGCTTCGGCCGCAGGCCAGCAGCGACTCGTATGCCAACAACAAGGCCTGATCCCACGGTCCAGCTCAGGTCCGGTTTGGAAGGACGCCTCGAGGTGAGCCGAGGCCCGGGCGGCGGCTTGGCGAGCCGACATGGCAGCCGGCTGCCGCCTGGCCCCACGCGGTCGGGCCAGTCTTGTGAACAGGTCCCTCAACCCCGACACCGTATTAGCCGGATTTTGGGAGACAGTCATGGGTATCCGCTTGGCCATCGCGCAGTGCGTAGCGTTGCTGGCTCAACTGTTCCATGTGCCGACAGCCGTAGCCGAACCCATTCCAGATTCGCGACCCGCGCACGCTCAACCGGAGCCGCGACCGCTGGGTCCCCAGGTAGAACCGAATGAACGCGATCGGTTGCTTGGTTCAGGGTGGAGGTCATCACCGGACCTGGCGTGGACGACCTCGCAGGATGCCACGGGCTTCCATGTGCTGGTAGCACGTGGCTCCCAAGGGTACGCATGGCGCACGGCGGCGACATTGTCGGAACCTGGTTTTGACACCGACATGTGGATCGGCAACGCCTGTGCGACGGGCTCGGGAACACGCTTGGTGGTGGTGTACGCGCCACGCACCTTTACCAACAAGCCACACCTGTTTGACCGTGGTGGTTTCACGGCTGTGGTGGATCTGGTGACTGGCCGGGTGACCAAGCTGGACATATTGACGACCTTAGCGCATTTCAACCCGGGCTGCGGGACGGGTGAGTCTGCCGTGCTCACCCAACTGAGCAGTGCCGCCAACGAGGCGGACAACGGCCCCGCCCGTACCCGTCTGACCCTCGTCGATGCTTCCGCTGTGAGGTTGGGCAAGCCGCTCATGGTCGAAGGGGAGGTCACCTCCGCCATTCCCACCCGGTCCGGAATCATTGCTGCGAACGGGGCACGCCTGGTATCGGTGGCACAGGACGGTAGCTTGACGTCTTTGGCCTCCACGGCTGGGGTTCCATTCCACCTGACGGCCGGCTCTGATGGCGAGATGATCTTCATGGACCGGGCCGGCACGCAAGTCCGCCTACATATGGTGGCCCCACAGCGGCCGGGGAAGGTTCGGCCAATCGCTGTCGGTGAGCTCGGACGCCTTGGGGTGGCTCGTGACGGGAATGGGCGCCTTTATGTTACCGGCAAACCCAGCGCAGTGATGGCATTGCCGCAAACAGTGATGCAGGTAGATGTTCCGCGGGATGCGGTAATGTCCAGTCACGGCCAGGTTGCCGTGACCAGGACGACGTGGGCGGATCGGGCCGATCCCCGGATGGTCGCGCCAGATCCTGACACTGCCCGCCCGGTACGGATCGAGGGCATCAGTCTACCCACCGGGCATCGGCTGGAATTCGCTGTCGCACCAGCGCCTCCGCGCGACCAGCAGCCTGCTCTGCATCCGCGTTTAGGCGGCAGCGAACAGTCCGAGGTGTCGACGAGCGAGCAGACATCGGAACCCACCGATCCCGACCGCTGGTGTTCGGTCCCACGCAACGATCGCGTGTTTCAGGTGCTGCAACCCAAGCCGCGGCAGGTGGAATGGGCGGTTGATCAGGCGGTGACAAATTCGCTGTACGTGCAGCGACCGGCTAACTGGAAGAACCTGGGCATGAACGCCTATCAACCGCAGGCGATGTTCCCGCCCCTCTCGCTCGTCGACGGCGGCCGGGTGCCGGCCCAGGTCATGCTCGGTGTGGTGGCCCAGGAGTCCAACCTGTGGCAGGCCTCACGGCTGGCGTATCCAGGCGTGACAGGCAACCCCTTGATCGGGAACTTCTACGGCTTGATTTACAACGACCGCGAAGACGACGACTGGACCATCCGGTGGTCGGAAGCCGATTGCGGATACGGCGTAGCCCAGGTCACCGACGGCATGCGCCGAGCAGGTTACGGCAAGCCCGGCGAAGTGATCCGGCCGTGGGCGCACCAACAGGCGATTGCCGCTGACTTCGCCGCGAATGTGGCAGCCGGTTTACGAATCCTGCAAGAGAAGTGGAACTTGACACGCAGCGCCGGCATGATCGTTAACGGCGGCAGCGAACAGGGGATCGAGAATTGGTTCTTCGCGTTGTGGGCCTATAACAGCGGCTTCTACCCCGATCAGGGGAATGGATCACCATGGGGCGTCGGCTGGTTCAACAACCCGGTCAACCCCAGATACCCTGCCGATCGCCTGCCGTTCATGGAATTCGACTACTCCGACTCCAGCCATCCGCAGGACTGGCCATACCCAGAGAAGGTCATCGGCTTCGCCGGACACCCCCTGGAACTCATCGAACAGCAGATCGGCGACGACATTACGTACGTGCACGCTTACCGGCCGGCGTGGTGGACAACAACCGGAAACCGGGTGACCGCCAAACCGCCGGTGGATCTGTTCTGCGGTACCAGCAACGACTGCGACCCGGGCAACCAGGCAACCGGCTTCTGCCTTCGCAGCGATTACAAGTGCTGGTGGCACCGGCCGGCCAAATGGAAGGACGATAATCAGACCGGCAACGAGCTGCTGCGCTTCGACCCGGGCTATCCGTATCAGGACGACGCCAGCTCGTTCCCGCCCCGATGCACCCTGGCCGGCCTCCCTGTCAATGCGAGGGTGATCGATGACATGCCATCGGCCACGCCGAAGATGCGACCGTGCGCCAACAGTTTCACCGACGCCGGATCGTTCAGCCTCAGCATCCCGAAAGACGTCGACGGCTACCATCCCGCCAAAATAGATCTGCACCAACTCGGTGGGGGCTTCAACAGCCATTTCTGGTTCACGCACACCCGCGACAGCGCCCACGACCGCGGCGGCACCATGCGCATCAGCGGCACCTGGAGCTTCTATGATCCGCTCAACGGCTGGGCCCGCCTCCTGGTGCACATCCCCGACCACGGCGCGCACACCCAGCAAGCCACGTACGAGGTCGACACCGGAACGGGGTTCGCCAGCGGCAAGAAGCGGGTCATCCTGCAGCGGACACGAGAACACCGGTGGGTTTCGTTAGGCGTCTTCAACTTCACTGGTACGCCACGGATCCGGCTGTCCAACACGACGCTCGACGGTCGTGGCGTCGAAGACGTCGCGTGGGACGCGGTCGCCCTACAGCCGTTGCCAGGCAAACCACGGCACCAGATCGTCGCGCTCGGTGAGTCGTACGCCTCAGGCGAAGGCGCTTCCGAGAACGAAAAGATCGACTACTACCGGGAAACCAACTTCAAACTTCGTGTCAGCGGCCAAGACAGGTACCAGAATGCCTGCCACCGGTCCAAGCACGCCTGGTCGCGGCAGGCCGTCCTGTCCGACTCCACCGCGTCCATCGGGCAGCGTGCTGACAACTGGCAATCTGATGCGGACTATCACCTGCTGGCCTGCTCCGGAGCCCAAACCGAGAACCTCCTGCCGTACTACAGCGTGCCCGATGGGCAACCCAAACCGGTCAATGCCTGGGGCGAAGACGGCGGACCGGGCCACTGGCAGTACAGCGAACTATCCCAACTGGACCGCGGATTCCTGGACGAGAACACCACGCTGGTCACCCTGTCGATCGGTGGAAACGATGCCAGA
This sequence comes from Micromonospora deserti, assembly GCF_003236335.1. Lineage (GTDB taxonomy): Bacteria > Actinomycetota > Actinomycetes > Mycobacteriales > Micromonosporaceae > Micromonospora > Micromonospora deserti. The sequence continues at coordinate 2,312 of NZ_POUB01000054.1, read as the reverse complement.
TTCGCCGACGTGCTCATCGAATGCATCACCAACGGCAGTGGATTTGCGAACTGCAAGGACTCCACCCTCGACGGGGACGCAAAGCCACTGGAGCAGGCATCACCGCAACGGATAGCGGGCCCAATCCGCAACTCCATCCTGAAGGTGGACCCAGCCAACCCCAACAACGGCAGCGGTGTTCTATGGGAGATCCACAAAAAGGCGCCCCACGCCAAGATTCTTCTGATGGGATATCCCAAGATATTCAATGACCAAGACGGCTATACGGCCAACTGCACCTGGGGCATAACCGGCCTGGAGGAAATCTGGATGGGCGAACAGGGCGACCTGCTGGCGCAGATGCTCCGAGACGTCGCAGACGACGCCACTACGCACGGGATACCCACCTATTTCGCCAACCCGATTCCGGCTTTCCATGGAAAAGAGGCGTGCGGTAACCCCGAGTCAATCCACACCATCGTCTACGGAAAGACTTCGGGCGAATCCACCACGACGCCGTGGTACGCCATTCATGAGGAGGCCTCGGTCCAATCCTTCCATCCCAAAGTTTCGGGAGCGGCCATTTATGCACGCGTTATGGAATCAGTCGTGCGGAACCAGATGGGGTTGTAAGGATCGTGTTGAGCACAACTGGCGACGTGGAAGTGAGCGTGCGGCCAGGCTCGGGAAGCCGTGACGCATCGGCGATGACGTGGGCCTGTCTCGGTTCATCTTCCTGGCCGTCGGGTGCCACGTTTTGGGGTGTGGGGGAGACGTAGAGGGTGTGATGGAAGCGAAGACAGGGCCGCCGGATCTGGCGCGGGTCTATCAAGAGCACCGTGTGGGGTTGTTGCGGCTGGCGTACCTGCTGACAGGTTCGCGGGAGCAGGGCGAGGATCTAGTCCACGCCGCGTTCACCTCAGCGATACCGCGCTGGGATCGCATCGAGCAGCCGCTGCCGTACCTGAAGCGGGCGGTCGTCAACCAGGCTGCGGATCACCACCGCCGCGCCGCGCGGGAAAAGACACTTCCCACGCCGGAGCCGGTGACGCATCCGCCAGAGGTCGACGAGACATGGACCCAGATCCAGAACCTATCGCCTGTTCAGCGAACGGTCGTGATCCTGCGGTTCTACGAGGATCTCCCGTTGGTGGAGATCGCCGCTGTGATGGATCGCCCACCGGCGACGGTCCGGTCTGACCTTAAGCGTGCCCTGGAACATTTACGGAAGGCCCTTGACTCATGAGTTCCGACGATTTCGACGTTCCGGTTGACCCAGCGCTCGACACCCGGCTGCGCAGGACGCTGAGCGCGGTCGCGGCGACGGTCACTGACGCTCCACCTGCCACGATCGAGGCGAAGCAGCACCTTCTGGCGCAGTCGGCATCGGTGGCGCGGACCTCACGGGACCGGCGCAAGCGGCGGCGATGGCTGGCGATCGGCCTGGCGACCGCCGTCGTGCCACTGGCAGCCTTCACCACACTTGCCATCGGGCCCGAATTCGTCGACCAGATCCCACCCAAGCGCGCCTTCATCACTGGGGTGGAGGGCGGCGAGCGGTACTGGGTCGTCCCGTCCTTCCACAAGGATTCCTGCGGACGGACCTTCGGCGTGGAGCTGATGATGGAGAGCGACAACATCACCGGAAAGGAATGGAACACCGCCGGTACCGCCTACGGTGAGCCTTCAGAGGATGGCGGTGCGCCTGGTCGCGGTTGCTACGTCTACGACGAGGCGCAGTGGTTGACCGACCCGGGACGAGTCAGCAAGCTCTCCCAACGCCTCGGCGGAAAGGACCAGGACGGAGACTGGATCACCCTCATCGCGGTCCACCCGACGGTCACCACGCTGCGCGTCGCTCACGACGGGCGCGCTACCCGGGACGTCCAAACGCAGGCCATGCCCGGCCGGCCCGACGGCCCCCGGTACGCGGTGTTCACCACCCCCGCCCGCAAGCCTCAGGTCGATCTTTCCGTGCAGCTGCTGACCACTAGCGGTCAGCCCGCCGCCACTGAGCCCATTCAGATCAACCTGAGGAGAAAATAGACCGTCAGCGACGGCAGCACGGCTAGCAGCAATCAGACGGCCCACGGAGATCTCCGGTCCTCGGTGGGCCACCTGCTCACCGTCGGCCCCCTATCTCATCGCCACCCAAATTCGGCGTAGCGAGACGACCCCTAGGCCAAGTCCCGATGCAGCCAGTGATTGTGATCCGTCAGCTGATGTGCGACGCGGTTCCGCCAGGTGATGTGCGACGGGTGGTCTAGGAAACGTGGGTAGCGATCCGCGGTCGCTGGCCTTTGATGCTACGGACTGGGTGGGTGGTGGTGCGT
>NZ_POUB01000549.1 GCF_003236335.1 Micromonospora deserti | reverse complement strand
CGACCGATCTGCGCGAGGCGGTCCGGGAGGGGCGCGAGGGCAACCTGGTGCTCTTCGCGGTCGACGCCAGCGGCTCGATGGGTGCCCGGCAACGGATGGCCGCGGTCAAGGGGGCGGTGCTCGCCCTGCTCACCGACGCCTACCAGCGCCGGGACAAGGTCGCGGTGGTCGCCTTCCGGGGCGGCGGTGCGCAGACCCTCCTCCCGGCGACCTCGTCGGTGCTCGCGGCCTCGGCCCGGCTCGCCGAGCTGCCCTCCGGCGGGCGCACCCCGCTCGCCGAAGGGCTGCTTGCCGCCGCCGAGCTGCTGCGGGTGGAGCGGCTGCGCGACCCGCGCCGCCGCCCCCTGGTGTTGGTGCTCACCGACGGCCGGGCCACCACCGGCGAACGCCCGCTCGAGCGGGCTGCCCGCGCGGCGGCGGTGCTCCGGGCCGCCGCCGCCTCCTGCGTGGTCGTCGACTGCGAGTCCGGCCCCGTCCGGCTCGGCCTCGCCCGCCGCCTCGCCGCCCAACTCGGCGCCACGCACCACCCGCTCGACGCGGTCACCACCAGCCCTCTCGTCGACCT
>NZ_POUB01000548.1 GCF_003236335.1 Micromonospora deserti | reverse complement strand
CAGCCCCCAGGCGATGATGGAGTTGTCGAACGGCCAGACGGTGCCGACGTGGTAGCCGACGGGGTTGTAGCGGGCTTCGGTGTTGGCGAGGGTGCGGACGCCCCAGCCGGAGAACATGGCGGGGCTCAACAGGTGTTGGGTGACCGCTTTCGCCCGGGCTGGTTCGACGATGCCGCTCCACAGCAGGTGACCCATGTTGGAGGCGAGGGCGTCGACGGGGTTGCCGTCGGGGTCGAGGGCCAGGGCGTAGTACTCCTTGTCCGGGATCCAGAAGTCGCGGTTGAACCGTTGCTTGAGTTCGGCGGCTTCCCGTTCGAGTCGGTCGGCGTAGGCGGGGTCGTTCCAGAACTGGCGGGCCAGGCGGGCGCCTCGGATCTTGGCGTCGTAGGCGTAGCCCTGGAGTTCGCAGGTGGCTCGGGGTGGGCGGGGGATGCGGCCGTCGTGGTAGGAGATCGAGTCCGGGGAGTCTTTCCAGCACTGGTTCTCCAGGCCGTTGACGGTGTTGCGCCGCCAGTAGGAGATGTAGCCGTTGCCGAGCAGGTCGCCGTACTCGTCGATCCAGTCCAACGCC
>NZ_POUB01000547.1 GCF_003236335.1 Micromonospora deserti | reverse complement strand
GCTCGGCGCCCCGCCCGGCGTGGTGCCCCGCTTGCCGCGCCGCCCGGCGCCGGTGCTCACGAGGTGTGGGTCAGGACCTGGGTCCTGGTGCAAACCTCTTGAGCACCGGAAGGTGACGGGCTACGGCGCGGCGGAAAAGCCGGGACGGGAGACGGTCGGCGGATCGTGTCGAGCTGCCCGCATGGATGGCGGCGGACGGGGGCCACCGGCGGTCCCACAGACGGGGCAGCTCGACAGGGCCCGCGTGGACATGTACGCCCGGCTGCTGCCGCACCGAGCAGCATCGGCGGCAGGCGTTGCCTAGGCGGTCAGGCCCAGACGGCCCGGGCGGTGGGGCTCAGGCGATGCCGGCGGCGGGGTGCGGAGGGCCGCCGTTTGACGACGGCGAAACGCGCTCCACGGCGGCCTGCGCTTCGGGCATCGACGGGCGCCTCAGCAGGCCGGGGCCGGCGGCGGCCGGCGGACCGACGGGCTCCAACCCGGCCGGCGTGCCGGGGACGGCCGGGTTCAGCGAGCCGGTCGGCGCGGCCGCGCTGGTCGGCCCGTTGCCGCTGCGCCCGTCGGCGGTGG
>NZ_POUB01000546.1 GCF_003236335.1 Micromonospora deserti | reverse complement strand
CGAGTGGCCCGCGCCCGGGCCGTCCGAGTCACCGGCTCCACCGCCCCGCCCGCGGGTGCCACACCAGCCCGGCGACCGGCTGCCGTCGCTGCACCCGCCCACCGGGCGCGGAGACCCGTCCGGCTCGTCGCCCCAACCGGCGCAGCCACCGACGGCCACGGCGCGGCCACCGCAGGCCGCACCCGACCCGGTTCCGCCCGAGCGCGCCCCGCGCCGGCCTGCCGACCACCTCCCCGAGCGTCCCGCCCGCCGCGCGGTCACGCCGCCGCGGCAGCGCGCCGCCAGCCGGCGCAACCAGCCCGTGAAGCCGGTCCGGGTCAAGCCGCCGAAGATCAAGTTCGGTGACCGCGACCCGGCGGTCGAACTGGCCGTCACCGAGATCGCCGGCCACCTGACCTTCACCCCGAACACCGTCACCGCCTGGTACTGGCTGCCCGAGGTGCGCTGGGCGTTCCGACCCGACGCGGAACGGGAGGCGCTGCTCTCGGCCATCTCCGAGCAGTACGCCGGGCTGGCCGGGTTCCGGCTGCACCTGCGCCGCACCACCCGCCCCTTCCCGGCCGACGAGTGGGCCCGCAC
>NZ_POUB01000545.1 GCF_003236335.1 Micromonospora deserti | reverse complement strand
GGCCGGGGGCGGGGCGGCTTCCCCACCATCGAGGACTTCGACTTCGCCCAGGAGATCCGGATCAGCCACGACGGCCGGCCGTTCCTGTTCTACGAGTCGCGGGCGTGGATTCTCGACGAGCAGAGCCGCCCGGTCCGCCCGGCCGGCCGCGAGGTGGGCTGGTGGCGACCGGTGCTGGACGGCGACCGGGTCACCGACGAGCTGGAGGCGCTGATGACCGTCCCGACCGGGGTGATGGAGCTGCACATCGGCCGGCGTAAGGGCACGCAGGTCGAGTTCGTCACCGACGCGGTGGTGCGCACCTCGACCGCGAAGGAGGTCACCGCCGGCCACCGGCTCTTCGGCATCGTCGAGGGTGCCCTGCTGTACGCCCAGGAGATGGCGGCCATGGGCCACGGCCTCTCCCCCCACCTCTCCGCCCGCCTCATCCGCGTAGCCGGCTAACCCACCCCGGGTCCGGCCCGGTGCATTGATCATGAAGTTGTCGCCGGCCGCTTCGCCGTGTCGGGACAACAACTTCATGATCAACGGCGCGTCGGCCGATGGCCGGTGGGCCGGTCAGGGGAGGGGGAAGCCGAGGAGAGACTGGAG
>NZ_POUB01000544.1 GCF_003236335.1 Micromonospora deserti | reverse complement strand
GTCTGACCGCCCGCGCCCCCGCCGGCCGGCCAGGCGGACGGGTACGCGGCCATGAACGCCCTGGGTCAGAACGGCACCACCGGGGGCGCGGGCGGTCAGACCGTGACGGTGGATACCGCGAGCGAGTTCCTCGACGCGATCGCGCAGCCCGGTCCGCTGGTGATCCAGGTCTCCGGGGCGATCGACCTGCCCGGGCCGATGCACGACGTCACCTCGGACAAGACCATCGTCGGGCTGGGCTCCACCGGCCGGATCACCGGTGGTGGCCTGAACATCGGGCTGCCGCTCGATGACAGCATCACCTCGCCACCGGCGAACGCCGTGCACAACGTCATCATCCGGAACCTGACCTTCAGCGGCTGGGACGACGACGCCATCAACGTGCAGATGTTCTCCCACCACGTGTGGATGGACCACAACAGTTTCCTCAACACCAGCGGCGTCGACGGCGCGCTGGACGTCAAGCGCGGGTCGGACTACGTGACCATTTCGTGGAACCACAGCACCCACGACAAGAACATGCTGCTCGGACACAGCGACGGCAACGCCGCGCAGGACGAGGGCCGGCTGCACGTGACGTACCATCACAACTTCTTCGACGGCACGCA
>NZ_POUB01000543.1 GCF_003236335.1 Micromonospora deserti | reverse complement strand
ACCGGCGGTGCGCTGACGGGCGGTGCGCCCGCCGGCGGTGCGCTCACGGGCGGTGCGCTCACGGGCGGTGCGCCGATCGGGGCGGGCGACGGCGCGGCCGGCGGCCGGGGTGCCGGGGGAGTCGTGGAGAAGGCCGCTTCCGCCGGGGCCGGGCTCGCCGGCGCGGCGCCCGGTGTGCCGCTCCCGCCGCCCGGCTCCGGCTGCCGGGTGGCCGCGACCTCCTCGGCGAGCAGCGGTTCGATCTGCTGGACCTGGATCGTCGGCTTGTCCCATCCGGGGGCAGCCGCCGCCGGGCCGTCCGCCGTCTCCGGCCGCGCCGCAGCCCCTTGCCGGACGGACGCCCGGTGCGGCTCGGACGAGAATGGTGCCGGCGCTACCAGCTGGGCCGTGGGTTCCGCTTCGTCAGCGGCCCGCTGCCGAGGCGCCGCGGCGGCGCCGAACCGGGGTGCCGCCACGCTCGACGGCCTGACCGGCACCGCGTCGGCACCTGCCGGTGGCGTGCGCGGCGCTGGCGGGGCGGGCGGCGCCGCGCTCCGGGTCACAGCCGGGACGGGCGGGGACGACGCCGACGCGCCGTGGTCGGTGGCCTCCACGGGGGGCGACGCCGGCGC
>NZ_POUB01000542.1 GCF_003236335.1 Micromonospora deserti | reverse complement strand
GCCCCGGACCGCCCCGTCTCACCGGCGCCGGGCCACCCGGACTCCCGTGGGCAGGCCCCGGAGCGCCCGGTCGGGCCGCCGGCCGCCCACCACGGGCCGCACCCGGTCGCACCCGCGGACGAGATGGCACCGTTCTCGGGGCCGCCGGCCGCCCGGCTGCGGGCGGAGTTCCGGCCGACGTCCCCGACCCGCCCCGGACCGGAGGGCCGCCGGGCGGACGGCCCGGCCGCGCCGCCGACGGAGGCGCCGGCGCCGCCGACATCCCCGCCGGGCGTGCCACGGGTGTACGTCCCGCCGCCGGCCGAGCCGGCGGAACCGCCCGCCCCGCCGGCCGAGGCCACCACCAGCGGACCGGACGCCTGGTTCCGGCCGTCCCGCCCGACGCCGGGCCAGGCCGGTCCCGCCGGCGACCCGGACCCGCCGACCTCGGCGCCGCCCGCCGGCGGCGCCGGATCTGATCCACCGTCGGCGCCGCCCACGGCCGCCGGCGACCCGGCACACGCACCGCCAGCACCGAGTGCCGCCGTCGACCCCACGGCTGGCGAGCCGCCGCGGCCTGCCCACCGCCTCGACGCGCCGGCCGAGCGCCCGGCGCCGGTGTCCGCACCGCCGGGGATCCGGCCGGTCTCCACGCCGCCCGCCC
>NZ_POUB01000541.1 GCF_003236335.1 Micromonospora deserti | reverse complement strand
GAGGTGGAGGGCGCGTTCCTGGGTGGTTCCACGCTGGGGATGGCCGCGGACGCGGTGTTGCCGCCGTGGTCGGACGTGGACGTGTTGGTGGTGCGGGCGGCTCCGGCGGAGAAGCTGGGCAAGTTCTCCTGGGGTGGGGTGCTGCTGGAGGTCACGTTCGTGACCTGGGCGGAGCTGGGCTCGGCGGAGGATGTGCTGGGGTCGTTCGTGTTCGCGGGGTGCTTCCGGGGCCACGGGGTGCTGGCGGATCCGACGGGGCGGTTGGCGGCGTTGCGGGCGGAGGTGTCGGCGCGGTTCGCCGACGAGGAGTGGGTGCGGCGGCGGTGCGCGCGGGTGCGGGAGCGCGTCGAGCGTGGGGTGCGGGAGCTGGACGGGTCGGGGCCGTTGCACGAGCAGGTGACGGCGTGGTTGTTCCCGACGTCGTTGACGGCGGTGCTGCCGCTGGTGGCGGGGTTGGTGGAGCCGACGGTGCGCCGGCGGTACGTGGTGGCGCGGGGGGTGCTGGCCGGGTACGGCCTGGCCGGCAGGTATCCGGCGCTGCTGGATCTGTTGGACGGTGGTGGGGTGCCGGTGGGTCGGGTGCGCGAGCACCTGGCGGGGTTGGCGTGGACGTTCGACGTGGCGGCGCGGGTGGCGCGGACGCGTTTCTTCTTCAG
>NZ_POUB01000540.1 GCF_003236335.1 Micromonospora deserti | reverse complement strand
GCGCCGGACGAGGGGAGGTCGCCGGGGCCGGGGACGAGGTAGAGGGCGACCAGCAGGAGGTAGAGGCAGAGGCTGAGGATCGGGTCGACGAAGACGAAGGCGAAGGCGACCAGGTAGAGCAGCGGGCCGAGCAGGAACCGCAGCGCCACCGCCCGGGCCAGCCGGGGATCCAGGTCGGGGTGCAGCAACCGGCGGCGACGCGCCCACCACCAGCTCAGGTTGAAGAACAACGCCTCACCGAGCACGGCGCCGACGTAGAGGGCCGCGGTCAGCCGCTGCTCGGTCGCGCTGCCGCGCAGGTTGTCCGCGAGCAGGTCGGCGGTGAACGGGATGGCCGCGACGAAAAGCAACAGGAGCAGGTTGAGCACCAGCAGCAACTGGTCGACCCGCACCACATACCGCCACATGTTGTGGTGGGTGAGCCAGACCTGCCCGACGATCGCGAACGTGATCACATACGCCAGGTAGGACGGCCACTCGTGGACGAGCGCGGCGGACAGCTCCTGACCGCCCATACGGGCCGGACCGAGCTGGAGCAGTTCCACGGCCATCAGCGTGAGCACGATCGCGATGACCGCGTCGCTGAACGCCTCCACCCGGGAGGCGTCCCGCGCCATCTCCCGGTCCCGCCCGTAGCGGTAGCCCTCCGCCGCGCCCTCGTCCCCTAC
>NZ_POUB01000053.1 GCF_003236335.1 Micromonospora deserti | reverse complement strand
GCACCCGGGGGCGGGGGGTGGGCAGCCGGGGCACCGCCAGTTCGGGCGGGAGCCCGGTGAGGTACGCGAAGCCGGGCGCGAAGCCGCAGAAGGCGACCCGGAACTGGGTCTCCCGCAACCGCCGTACCACCGTCGGCACCTCGACCCCCCAGTGACCGGCGACGGCGGGCAGGTCCTCCCCGTCGTACGTGACGGGGACCTCGACCTGCGGGGCGGTGGCCGCGGCGGCGGCCGGTCGCGGGGCCCAGGCGGCAATCCGCGCCGCCGTGGCCGCCGCGTCCGGTACGCCGTCGAGCAGCACGGTGGTGGCGGCCGGCACGATGTCGACGGCGGTCAGCTCACCGGCCTCCCGGCGGCGCCACAACTCGGCCCGCCACGCCTCCACCTGGGCGGCGACGTCCGGACCGGTCGCGCCGCCGGGTGGCGCCTCGGTGCAGTCGAGCAGCAGGGCGTGCGCCCCGACGGGTCGGATCCGCATCCCGCCATCTTTCCGGATCCCGCCCGACGGCAGGGTTTTCCGGGGCCGTCATCCCGCGTGACAGGAGACACTACTTGCAAGTAACCTACGCTGCCGTAACCTATGTATCGTGACGACCTCCGCACCGCTTCGCCTCAAGCCGGTCGACATCGGCAAGCCCCGGATGCGCGGCTGGCTGCACGCGTACGCGTTCTTCGTCGCCGGAGTCTGTGGGATCGTGCTCTGCTCGATCGCCGCCGGCCGGCCCGGCTGGACGCCGCTGGTGAGCTGCGTCATCTACAGCCTGACGGTCTGCGGGCTCTTCGGCACCAGCGCCCTCTACCACCGTCGGGTGTGGTCGGAGCGCGGCTACCAGATCATGCGCCGGATGGACCACTCGATGATCTTCGTGTTCATCGCCGGCACGTACACGCCGTTCTGCCTGCTGCTGCTGGACACCGGGTCCGCCGCAGTGATGCTGGCGCTGGTGTGGGGTGGCGCCCTGGCCGGCGTTGCGCTCAAGCTGGTCTGGCCGCACGCCCCGCGCTGGGTCTCCGCGCCGCTCTACCTGGCGCTCGGCTGGGTGTCGGTGGCGATGCTCCCCGACATCCTGCACCGGGGCGGGGTCACCGTCCTGGTGCTGCTGATCATCGGCGGCGCCATCTACAGCGTCGGTGCCGTCTTCTACGCGCTACGCCGGCCCAACCCCTGGCCGACCGTCTTCGGCCACCACGAGTTCTTCCACGCCTGCACCCTGGTGGCCGCGATCTGCCACCACATCGCCATCTACTTCGCCCTCTTCGCCTGACGGGTGCGGTGCCGCTCTGGCCAACCAGCGCCGGCGCACCCCGGGATGCGGGACCGGGGCCCGCCAGGCTGCGGTGGACCCCCGAACCGTCGTCGGGGCGGTCAGACCACAGGGCCCGGCCGGCGCACCTCGCGGTGCTCCTGCACGACCCGGTCCTCCTGCGCCGGCACCACCCGCTCGCTGACGACCCGGTCCCCGGGCGCCGGGCGGGTCACCGTGCGGCGGCGCGAGTTCCAGAAGTAGAGGGTGGCCAGCAGGCCGGCGACGCCGGCGAGCATCAGCACCCAGCCAACGACGGCCAGGTCGAGCCAGCCCAGGTCCGCCTCGACGGCGAACGCGAAGATCGCACCCAGCGCGATCAGGAATATACTGCCACCAATGCCCATCTCGTCGCCTCCTCGGCTGTCACCTGACGTTTCCGTCCGCCGCGGCCATCGGTGAGGTTGCGGCATCCATCGACTTACCCGGGCATGGTGATCGCCAATCGGGCAAGCTTGGGGACATGACGGACGCCCGGGTGGAGGAACGGAGGCTGGTCCTGCTCCGGCACGCCAAGGCCGAGCAGCCCGGCGAGAGGCCGGACGTGGAACGCCCGTTGACCACCCGCGGACGCGCCGACGCCGCCGCGGCGGGGGCCTGGCTGGCCCGGCACGAACTGCTGCCGGACGTGGTGCTCTGCTCGGCCACCCGGCGTACCCGGGAAACCTGGCACAGCGTGGCGATGGGCATGACCGGTTCGCCGCCGGAGGGCGGCAGCGCAGGTCCCGCCCCCGTCGTTCGGTACGAGGCGGACGCGTACGAGGCGCATCCGGAGGACCTGCTGGCGTTGGTCGGCGGGGTCGACCCGACCGCCCGGACGGTGCTACTGATCGCCCACAACCCGGGCATCTCACTGCTCTCCGCGCTACTCGATCCGGAGCGCGCGGACCAGGACGGGATGCGTACCGCCGACGTGGTGGTGCATCGCACCACGGCCGACTGGGCGGAGCTCGGCCCGGGACGGGCGGTCATCACCGACCGGTACACGGCGCGCAGCTGAGCCCCGCCGGATATCCGTACGCCGTCAGACGGGCCGAGCCACCTGCCGGTGCGGGGCAGGTGGCTCGGGTGCCGCCGGGTGCGGCCGCTCAGGAGGGTGGCGCGGTCGGCGGCGGCGGGTCGGGGGGTGGCGGCATCATCGCGGTCGGGTGCGAGAGCCGATTCTCCTCCACGATCAGGGTCCGCGCCCGCTTGCGGCGGTCCTGCCAGAACCAGAGCGTGGTGAGCAGTACAGCCAGCCCGGCCAGGATGAAGACCCAGCCGACGGCGCGCAGGTCGACCCACCAGACGTTGGCTCTGATGGCGAAGGTGAGGATCGCACCTACGGCGATCAGGAAGATTCCACTACCAATGCCCATGTGCGCTGCACTCCCTCGTGCGGTGGCTCCGGGCACGCTCTGACGTGGCCATGGGATGGTTACCCGCCACACCGCGGGGATACCCGGATGACGCCGCCGAATAGGCGTCCGCCACCCTTCGCTCGGCGGGTCAATCCGGTTGCGCTGCGTGAGGTCTCGTTGCCGAGACGGATATCACCGCGAGTGCCAGCCTCCCGGTCACCTCAGAGCGCCGCCAACCGCCCGAAACGGACACCCCTGCCCTGACCAGGGGAAAAGTCCGGACTGGTGCGGGTGGTCGCAACGCTGTGTGATCGGGGTTCGCCCGGCCGCGATGCGGCTCGGCGCTCGTGATCCGATGAGGTGCGGCAAGGCACCCGGGAACACGACGACGGCCGGCGGGTCATCGCCCGCCGGCCGTCCCTCCGCGGTCACTGGCCGGGTCGATCCGGCCGTACACCTCACCCCGCCGGGGCGCGGCCCGGCTGACTCAGAAGGCCTCCTCCGGGAGGTCCATGATGTCCAGGTCAGCGCCCTCGATGATCCGCCGGTCGGCGCCGATGCGGGGCAGCACCTCGCGGGCGAAGAACCGGGCCGCAGCCACCTTGCCGGTGTAGAACGCCTTGTCGGCGGCGGAGACCTCACCGGCCAGGGCGCGCAGGGCGACGTCGGCCTGCTTCTGCAGCAGCCAGCCGACGACCAGGTCGCCGATCGCCAGCAGGAACCGGCGGCTGCTCAGGCCGACCTTGTAGAGGACACGGTGGTCGCCACCCTGCGCCTCGCCCAGCCAGCCGGTCATCACGCCGAGGATGTTCTGGATCTCGGCGAGCGCCTTGCCGAGCGCCTGCCGCTCCTCCTTGAGCTGGCCATTGCCGCCCTCGGTGGCGATGAACTCCTGGATCTCACCGGCGACCGCCATCAGGGCCTTGCCGTTGTCCCGCACGATCTTGCGGAAGATCAGGTCCAGGCTCTGGATCGCGGTGGTGCCCTCGTACAGGGTGTCGATCTTGGCGTCCCGGACGTACTGCTCAAGCGGGTAGTCCTGCAGGAAGCCCGAGCCGCCGAAGGTCTGCAGTGACTCGTGGCCGAGCAGCTCGTACGCCCGCTCGGAGCCGACGCCCTTGACCAGCGGCAGGAGCAGGTCGTTGACCCGCTTGGCGAGCTTGGTCGCCTGCTCGTCGCCGGCCGCCTCGGCGATGGCGACCTTGTCCTGCCAGGAGGCGGTGTAGCAGACCAGGGCCCGCAGGCCCTCGGCGTACGACTTCTGCAGCAGCAGCGAACGGCGCACGTCCGGGTGGTTGGTGATGGTCACCCGCGGGGCGCTCTTGTCCGCCGTCCGGGTCAGGTCGGCGCCCTGCACCCGGTTCTTGGCGTACTCCAGCGCGTTCAGGTAGCCGGTGGAGAGGGTGGCGATCGCCTTGGTGCCGACCATCATCCGGGCGTACTCGATGATCATGAACATCTGCCGGATGCCGTCGTGCTTGTCACCCAGCAGCCAACCCTTGGCCGGGACACCGTGCTCACCGAAGGTCACCTCGCAGGTGTTGGAGACCTTCAGGCCCATCTTGTGCTCGACGTTGGTGGCGAAGACGCCGTTGCGCTCGCCCAGCTCACCGGTGTTCTCGTCGAAGTGGTACTTCGGCACCACGAAGAGGGACAGGCCCTTGGTGCCCGGGCCGCCCACGCCCTCGACGCCGACCGGGCGGGCCAGCACGTAGTGGACGATGTTCTCGCTCAGGTCGTGCTCGCCGGAGGTGATGAAGCGCTTCACGCCCTCGATGTGCCACGAGCCGTCCGGCTGGGGGATCGCCCGGGTACGACCGGCACCCACGTCCGAGCCGGCGTCCGGCTCGGTGAGCACCATGGTGGAGCCCCACTGCTTGTCGATGAAGAGCTTGGCCCACTTCTTCTGCTGCTCGGTGCCCTCGACGTGCAGCACGTGCGCGAAGGACGGGCCGGATGCGTACATCCACACCGGGGCGTTCGAGCCGAGCACCAGCTCGGCGAGCGCCCACCACAGGGCCCGCGGCGCGTTGGTGCCGTCCAGCTCCGGCGGAAGGTCGAGCCGCCAGAACTCCGACTCCATGAACGCCCGGTACGACTTCTTGAACGACTCCGGCAGCGCCGCGGTGTGCGTGGCCGGGTCGAAGACCGGCGGGTTGCGGTCGCTGTCCGTGTAGCTGGCCGCGAGGTCCTCCCGCGCGAGGCGGTCGACCTCGGCGAGGAAGCTGCGCGCGGTGTCGATGTCGAGGTCGGAGTACGGCTCCTGGCCGAACGCCCGGTCCGCCCCGAAGACCTCGAACAGGTTGAACTCGAGGTCCCGAAGGTTGCTCTTGTAGTGGGTCATGCTCGCTGGCCCCGCTTCCGGACAGGTGTTACCGATCAGTAACCCCGACTGTATTACTCGCGGGTAGCCGCGACAAGCCGATCGAGGAAGTGACAGCGATTACACACCTCTGGTTCATGTTCCGGCCAGGTGCCGGGCCAGCACGGGGCGCGACCAGCGCGCGGAACCCGTTCGCCGGCACGAACCACGTGGCGTGATCGCGGGCGAGCAGATGGTGTACCGCCCAGCGGAAGAACAGCGGCCGACCACCCTCCGCGTCAGCTCTCCGCCGCGCCGACCTCCCAACTCGGGACCGCGGTGGCCGCGTCGCTGCGCGGGCCGGTGTACTCCATCAGGACCAGGGCGATGTCGTCGTCGAGGCGGCCGTGCACCCACTCGACCAGCGCGGTCTCCAGCGAGGCCAGCCCGTCGCCGACGGTGCCGTGGCCGAGCAGCCGCCAGGCCCGGTCCGCGGTCGGGAAGAACTCCCCGTCCCGGCGCGCCTCACCGAGCCCGTCGGTGAAGAGCAGCAGACGGTCGCCGGGCTCCAGCCGCTCCACGCGGGGCCGGACGACCGGCATGAAGCCCAGCGGCGGGGCCGGGGCCGGCGGTTCGAGCGGGATCACCGCGCCTCGACGCAGCAGCAGCGGCGGCGGGTGACCACAGTTGACGATGGTGAGCGTCCCACCCCGCTCCTCGACCAGCGCGGCGGTGACGAAATCCTCGTCACCCACGCTCCGGGCCACCGCCCGGTCGAGATCGGCCACGATCGCCCGCAGGTCGGCCCGCTCGTACGCCACGTGCCGGTACGAGCCCAGCACGATGCTCGCCAGCCGGACCGCGTCCAGGCCCTTGCCCCGCACGTCGCCGATGATCATCCGGACCCCGTACGACGTGTCGATCACCTCGTACAGGTCGCCGCCGATCTCCGCCGTGGCCGTCGACGAGATGTACCGGGCGGCCACCGAGAGGGTGCCGACCTGCGGCCCGAGCGGGCGCAGCACCGCCTGCTGGGCCACCGCGGCCAGCTTGGACAGTTCGGCGATCTGCTCGGCCTGCCGTTGCCGTACCGCCGCGGTCGCCCCCGCGATGGCGGTGCCCAGCGCGATGCCGCCCACCGCGACGGCGGTGGAGAGCGACACGCTCTGCTCGCCGAGGGCGAACGCGGCCCCGAGCACGGTGGCGGCGGCCCCCACGCCGAGCACCACCCGCCAGGACGCCAGCGCCGCGGCCAGGAACGGCGCGGCCACCATGAGGGCGATGTAGTTCGCCGTCCGGCCGTCCGCCAGCTCCATCGCGGAGACGATCGCGAGCAGGACGAGGGCCGCGCCGAGACCGGCGCGGGATCCGGGGCTCAGCGGGCCGCGGCCCAACTGGAAGGGTTGCGTACGTACGAGGGACAGCATGCCTGATTGACGTGAACGGGTGAATGAACCTGGCCCGTCGTCCGAGGCGGTTCTGGCCGGGCGGATCGCGCCGCCGGACCGATCGCCGTCCGACATACGCTCAGCCGAGCACCTCGTAACGGACCTCGACGTGGCCCTGGTCCAGCGAGGCGATCTCGGCGAACGCGGCCCGCGACAGGTCCAGGCAGCGCCCCTCGATGAACGGGCCCCGGTCGTTGATCCGGACCGTCACGGACTTGCCGTTCGCCGGATTGGTGACCCGCACCTTCGTGTTGAACGGCAGGGTCTTGTGCGCGGCGGTCAGCGCGGACGGGTCGAACGTCTCGCCGTTCGCGGTGAGCTGCCCCTCCGAGTAGAAGGAGGCGCCGCAGGAACCGGTGTCCACCACGGGGCGGGGCGTGCTGGCCTTCTTCGTGGCCGTCGGCTCCGACGTGGCGGCGCGCGGCTTGCTTCGCGAGGGAGCCTGCGCGGACCGGGCGGGCGTCGGGCTCGCGGTGGCGCTCGGCGACGCGCTGGCGCTCGGGGCGGCGGCTGGGGAACTCGGGGCCGGGCTGCTCGACGCCACGGTGGGCGACAGGTCGACGGCGGCCGGCCGCACCGGACCGGACCCCGAGGTCAACTGGACGGCGCCGACGGTGCCGCCGACGGCGAGCGCGACGCCGACCGCGGCGGTGGCCGCGACAGCGGCCGGCGAGGAGAACCTACGGGTACGGGAGTGCCTGCCAGCCACCGGCCCGGTCCTTTCATCAGCTGAACAAACCGGGTCGGACCGTAACGAGAGAAGTACTTCCGAAGTCAACGTGATCATGGTGGTATACGAGCAATTGCGGGGATACGTGTAGCCGATCATCCGATCCCCCATGGTCCGGGCGGCCCCGGCGGCAGGCGGCCTGCGCGACGCGGATCCACTGCCGCAGGATGGACGGCATGGCCGCTGAGCTGAGCGAACGTCTCGTCGAGCTGTTCCGCTGGATCGATCCCGGTCCCGGCGCCAGCCACCTGGTCAGCGACGCGTCCGGGTGGTGGCGGGACGCGAACCTGCTCGCCCGGCTCGGGCCGGCCCTGGTCGCGCCGTTCCGGGCCGCCCGACCCACGGTGGTGGTCTCCCCGGCGGTCACCGGCTACCTGCTCGGCCCGCTCGCGGCCACCGCGCTCGGCGTCGGCTTCGTGGCGGCGCACAAACCCGGTGACGGCCGCCTGCCCGCCGGGCCGCTGACCTGGGCCCAGAGCCCGCCGGACTTCCGCGACCGCCGGGTGGACCTGGCCGTGCGGGAGCAGCACCTCAACCCGGGCGACCGGGTGCTGGTGGTGGACGACTGGGTGGCCACCGGGGCGCAGGTGCGCGCCCTCTACGAGATCTGCGCCGCGCGGGGAGCCGAGCCGCTCGGCGCCGCCACCGTGGTGGTCGACTGCCCGCCGGAGGTCGCCGCCGAGCTGCGCGTCCAGGGGCTGGTGACCGGCGCCGACCTGGCGGCTTGACCCGAGGCCCGGCTGCCGATCCAGGATCGCCCCGCGAAGCCGCCCGTCACGAGGCTCGCACGAACTCCTCCACGGCGGTGCAGACCCGGCCCAGCGCCTCCGCGGAGCGGGCCAGCGGACCCGGCACCATCAGCGCGTGGTCCGCCTCCCCGATCTCCAGCACGTGCGGGGTGAGCCGGCGCGCCAGCGCACCGTCCCACGACGGATCCGCCGTCCCGCCGACCAGCAGGTACGGCGCGGTGGCGCGGCGCAGCGCGTCGGCCACCTCCGGCCGGTGCAGCAGCGGGGTGAGCCAGACCGCCGGCAGCCCCCGGTCGGCGGCGAGCGGCGCGGCCAGCGTGCCGAGCGACTTACCGACCAGCAGGTCCGCCGGCTCGGCCAGGGCCGGGGCGACCTGCTGGGCCACCCACCCGAGGGCCGCAGCCGGTTCGTCACGGCCCGACCCGAACCGCTCCGGCACCTGCCAGGTAAGGGCGTGCAGCGCGAAACCGGAGCGACGCAGCGCCTCGCCGGTGTAGACGAAGAGCGGGTAACGGGTGTCGTAGCCCCGGCCGGGGATGAGCAGCGCACGGCGGTCCGCCATCGTCGCCTCCTTCTCGCGCCGGCCTCTCGCTGGCCCACCGTACCGCCCGACGGACCGCCGGTGGGGGGGCGATCGCCGCGAGCCGTGATCGACGCGCCGGTAACCTCGGCAGGATGTGGCCTCGGATCGGTGGACTGCGCACGCTCGCCCTCGGCACCCCGGGCGAGCTGCGGGCGAACCTCAACGCCCTGGCGCTCGCCGGGGTCAAGACCGCGACCGCCGGTCTGCTCACCGAGTACGCCGTGGAGGGCGAGGAACTCGAGCACGTCGGCGAACGGCTGGTCCTCGTCGACGATCACGACCAACTGGCCGGCGTGGTCGAGGTGACCGGCGTCGAGGTGGTCCCATTCGCCGAGGTGACCTGGGATTTCGCCCGCTCCGAAGGGGAGGGTGACCGTTCGGTCGAGGAGTGGCGGGCCGGGCACGCGGCCTACTGGGCGCGCGTCGGCACCCCGGTCACCGGCGAAACCGCGATCGTCTGCATCCGGTTCCGGCTGGTGTCCGGCGGCGAGGGCGGCGTCGCCACCGGCGACCTCGGGGTGTGACGCCCCGGCGCCCGAGCGCCCGGCCCCCGCAGTGCCCTGAGCGGCCCGGTCAGGCGCGGCGCAGCTCGGGCAGGAGTCGGGTCGCCACCTCCACCAGGACCGCCTCGTCGCCGGCGTACCAACTGCTGGCCCGGGGCCAGTGCGTCACCACGTCGGTGAAGCCGAGAGCGGCGGCCCGGCCAACCTGGTCGGCGAAGAACTGGGCGCTGCTGAGCGAGAAGACCGGCGCCGAGTCCAGCGACAGGTAGCGGTCCAGCGTGGCCGGGTCGCGCCCGGCGGCGGCGAGCGTGTCGTCCAGCCGGGCCGCGAGCTCGGCGACGCCGTCCCACCAGCTGTCCAGGTCGTCCCCGCCGGGGCCGGTGGTCACCCAGCCCTGCCCGAAACGAGCCACCAACCGCATCGAGCGGGGCCCGTTGGCGGCCACCACGAACGGCACCCGGGGCCGCTGCACGCAGCCCGGGTTGTTGCGCGCGTCCACCGCGGTGAACCAGTCCCCGCGCCAGGTGGTGCCGTCCTCGCGCAGCACCAGGTCGAGCAGCTCGGTGAACTCGGCGAACCGGTCCACCCGCTGCCGCGGCGGCAGCGTCTCCCCGCCGAGCACGGCCGAGTCGAAGCCGATCCCGCCCGCGCCGAGGCCGAGCAGCACCCGGCCGGCGGAGACGTCGTCGAGCGCGGTCACCTGGCGGGCGAACGCGGCGGGATGGCGGAAGTTCGGCGAGGCGACCAGCGTGCCGAGCCGGATCCGGGAAGTCACCGTCGCGGCGGCGGTGAGCGTGGTCATCGAGTCGAACCACGGCCCGTCGACCAGGTCCCGCCAGCCCAGGTGGTCGTACGTCCAAGCGTGGTCGAAGCCCCACTCGTCGGCCTGCCGCCAACGCCGCTGCGACTCCGACCAGCGCTGGTCCGGAAGGATCACGATGCCGATCCGCATGATCGCCAGCCTAGCGGCGCGGCCCGATGATGTGCCGTGCGCCGGTGCCACCATCGGCCGCCCGGCCGGCTCGGCCGCTGGATCCCCGACCAGCAGCCCTCCCTCCGAGGATCATCAGCCGCGCACCCCGGTCGCCGGCGGACCGGTTTTCGGTCGCCGAGGCGCGGGTGTCTCCCTACACTGCGCCGGATGGAGCAGCCGGCACCGCACACCGTCCAGTCACTCGCCACCGATCTGCGCCGGCTCGGGGTGGCGGCGGGCAGCGTTCTGCTGGTGCACTCGTCGTACCGGAGCATCGGGTTCGTCGCCGGCGGCACCCAGGCGGTGGTGGAGGCGCTGTTGGAGGTGCTCGGCCCCGATGGCACCCTGGTCGTGCCGACACACACGCCGGAGAACTCCGACCCGGCCGGATGGCGCAACCCGCCCGTACCGCAGGCGTGGTGGCCGGTGATCCGCGAGCAGGCACCCGGGTTCGACCCGGCGCGTACGCCCAGCCGGTGGATGGGCGTCCTCGCCGAGACGGTCCGCACCTGGCCCGCGGCCCAGCGCAGCGACCACCCGCAGGTCTCCTTCGCCGCCGTCGGCGCCCGCGCCGCGGAGATCGTCGACCAGCACCGCCTCGACGACGCACTCGGCGACCGTTCGCCGCTCGGCGCGGTGTACCGGCTGGACGGCATGGTGCTGCTGCTCGGCTGTGGGCACGACTCGAACACGTCCCTGCACCTCGCCGAGTGGCGGCAGCAGTCGCCGCGCGGCACCGAGGGCGCGGCGGTCCGGCGGCCGGACGGCAGCAGCCGGTGGATCACCTGGACCGACGTGGTCCCGGACGAGAGCGACTTCGCCCGGCTGGGCGCCGACTTCGAGGCGACCGGCGGCGCCACGCTCGGCCGGGTCGGTGGGGCCACCGCCCGCCTGATGCGTCAGCGGGCCCTGGTCGACTTCGCCACCAGCTGGATGCGCGCCAACCGCCGTACGGCGTAGGGGCCGTGGCTGGCAACTCGTCCATGGCCTGCCCTGCACACCGCGGCGTAGCGCGCTGACCATGGAAACCGGACAGGCTAGTGGTCGTTCAGCATGAAGAAGAGCGTCCGGTTCTCGACATCCAGGAACGCGACCCGCCATCGAGGGGACGGATTCCCCTCGTTGTACAACCTGCTGTGCAGCCACCGCGGCTCGGTCGGCAGGAACGGCACGAGAGCAGACCAGGCGTCGGCGGGGCTGCTGGAATGGGGAAGTTCATCCGGGTCGACAGACGCCCACGGCACGAACTCGTATCGCTCCGCCAACCGCCGCGCGTCCTCCGGACGCAGCTTGACCACACCCTGGTACGCCCAGTCCGTCGGACCTGGCCCCCGTGAGCATGGACTGCCCTGCGCGCGGACCTGCCAGTGAATCTCGGGGTAATCGCCGAGATCCGGCATCTCCTCCGGCGGATCCCAGCGGTCGGTACGGACCATCGCCTCCGCGGCATGCAGCGACTCCTGGCACTTGCTCACCTCACCCGGACCGTCGCTGATGGACAGGATTGCGGCCGCGGCGCACCCGACGGCAACCAGCAGTATCGCGGCAGACGCGCCGAGTACCGCCACCAGCACGGGCGCGCGGCTCCTCATGGCCATGAGAGTACGAGTCCCCGGCCCTCATCGCCGTTCGCGCCATCGCCTCCGGATCAGCCCAGAGAGCGCCTGTTCATTTCCGCGTCCAGCGCATGGACCGCTCTCTATCGGCTGGTAGGCCGGGGCACGTCGACAACCTCAGTGGCCGTCAACTCCCACGGCCTGGTGTTGCCTCCGGTGACACCACCTTGTGGCCCGTCGATGGCCCAGGACGGAATCTTGAGCTGTGCCATCATGGGCCGATGGTCTCGCGGTGGTGGCAGCTGGACGCCTGGGCAGGTGTTGATCTCGTTCGTCCCCTGGTGGGTGGTCATCGCAACGAAGTAATGCTTGCGTCGCGAGGCAACCAGCAGTTGGTGGTTCGCCGGTCTAAACGGTCGTTTGAGTCACTCGCGTGGGAGCTGAGCCTTCTCGAACACCTCCTTGGACACGGCATTGGGGTGCCAAGGGTGGTTGTTGCCGACGATGGGCGTCGTCATGTTGACGGTGTGGTGGTCAGCCAGTTCGTTGAAGGTCGGGAGCCGAGTGACAGCCTGGATTGGCGCCGCGTGGTCGACACGCTGACCGCGATGCACGAGTTGACCACGGGCTGGCCACAGCGCCCCGGATTCGCCTCCAGCCGGCAGTTGCTCAACACTGATCGTGGTGGGGACGTGCGCCTGGACGCCATGCCAGCTGGTGCTGTGGACGCAATCCGCGCCGCCTGGCAGCCAATGCAGGGTCCGGAGTGCGTCGTTCATGGTGATGTCGGTGCCAGCAACATTCGAGTTGATGGGGATCGGGTGACGTTACTGGACTGGGACGAGGCGCGGGTTGACCTATCCTCCTTTGACTTCGCATCCGTGCCAGAGGAGGTCGAAGTGCCGGCCGCAACGAGCCGGCAGGCGTTGCGTACGGCCGGCGTGGCATGGGAGGCCGCGACTTGCTGGACCGCCGAGCCCGATTACGCGGCGAGACGGTTGGCTGAGCTCTACGACCGGCAGGCCAGCATGGCTTCCGCAAACGACAAAGGGTCGATCTCAATTAGCTAACCCCTCGTCCGGCGGTTGCCAGACCGCCCAGGTTCCTGCCGCTCGGGCTGATAGCGGATCTCCTCGTCGGGCAGTGGTAGACCTTCCAGGCTCCCGGGCGGGACAAGGTGGAGCGCCCTACGTCCCAAACCCGGTTCTGCACCCGCCGTTACAGGTCGCGTAGAGCGGTGGCCCAGTTGGCGAGCATGCCCTGGCAGAAGGTGAGGTGATCGGGGCCGTAGCCGCGTGGTCCGCATTCGGTGACCAGGATCAGGCCGAGGTACAGGCGGTACAGCGCAAGCCGGCGGGTCAGTGACTCGTCGAAGTGGAGCCGGCCGGCCGCATCGCGGTATCCGGCGATGAGCTCGCTGTGGGCGTCGATCGGGCCGCAGAACTCCAGGGATACGAGTTCCGCTGCCGCGTCTCCCCAGAACGCGCGCTCGTGATCGATCAGCCCGGTGATACGAGGCTTACCGTCGCCGGTGACGAAGATGTTGCCGGGCCAGAGATCGAAGTGGACCAGTGTTGGCGTGTCCACGTCGTCCAGCGCATCGGCGTGCGCGTCGACCAGCGCCAGCACCTCGTTTGAGGTCATGCCGAGCGGAGAGCGCCAGTGCTGCGCGTCGGCGAGGACGGCGGTCACCATCGCAGTGAACGCTTCGCGCCACGTGCTCGCGGTAAGCGCGGACTCGGGCGCCGGGTACCCGAATTGCTCGTCGGGCGAGACTACGGTATGTAGGCGAGCGGTGATACGGCCGAGCTCGCGCAGCAACACCGGCGTGGCCTCGGCCGGCAGGTGGTCGCGTGCCTTGTCCCACGGCGCGCCGCTGAGCGCCGACAGCACGAGGAACTCCTCATCGGCGTGGAGTAGCTCAGGCAGCGGGACGCCGGGAACCGCGGACGCCAGCCGATACACGAGGGCCTCGGTGGCCAGGATCCCCCGTTCGTACCGCAGCACCGGCGCCTGCCGAGGTGGGGCGAGCTTGACGACGGCGTCGCGGCCGTCGTGGAGGCGGATCCGGTATGCCGTGTTGAACCAGCCGTCACACAGTTCGGCCTCGACGTGGCATCCTACGCGCATCGCTGCGCGCAGCATCGTGTCGAGCGTATCCGGACTCAGCCGCCGCTTGGTCATACTCTGCACGGGTGCAGCGTAGTGGGCCGCTCCTGGGCATAGATCATCCTTTGAGGCCGGTACTCTTTGCCCGTGGCTGGTAACGACCTCGTGCGCAATTGGGCAGGGCCAGATCGGCGTGGTCGGCACAGTCGAGTCGCATGATCCGCTCGACGAGTTGGATCGCTTCGTCTCGGCTCAGCTTCGCAGGCAAGCCACGCTCCTCCGATCGAGGCTCATGGCACGCCAGTGGCACGCCGCATGATCGTTGACCTTGGAAAATCGAAGGCCCCGGCTCGGACTGACGTCCTGGCCAGGGCCTCGATCGTGGAGCGGGTGACGGGAATCGAACCCGCACTGTCAGCTTGGGAAGCTGATGTTCTGCCATTGAACTACACCCGCAGGCGGCACCACTGTACCTGAGTCGCCACGCACCTGCACCCAGGTACCCCTCCGGTGCTGCGCCGCCGCCCGCCGGGTCGATGATCCACTCGTCGGCGCCGGCGTGGCGGTCCCCGGGCGGGTGGGACGCCAGCGTCGGCGACCTGGGAGTCGATCCTGGAGTGCTGCGCGCCCCGCGTCAGGCCAGGAAAGAAGTTTCCTCCCGGCAACATATGACCGTTCTCAAATCTGTCGATCGGTTGTAACGTCTGCCACACGTTCTCAGCCACGGCGTGACATACCCCCTGTCACGCCGCCAGAAAGAGGTGGGCCCATGGGACTTCGTCCCAACCTGCTGACCCGGCGTAACGCCGGTGTCGCGTCGACGACCCTCGCGCTGCTGCTCAGCGCCGCCGCGGTGGGCGTCATGCCGGCCACTTCGGCCTTCTCCGCCGCCCCGTCCGAGGCGTGCGTCGAGCCGGCCGACGTCCACTCGGACGCCCGCGTGAAGGCGGGTGGTCAGGCGAAGCACGAACCCAACGAGCTGACCCTCGCGCAGACCCGCGAGCGGGAGGCGGACCTGGCCGCCGCGCTGCGCGAGCGGGCGCGGTTCCGCACCGGTGCCGGCGCCACCACGCTGTCGACCGTCACGATCCCGGTGGTCGTGCACGTGATCCAGCGGGACAGCACACGGGCCGGCGGCAACATCCCGGATTCGATGATCAACTCGCAGATCACGGTGCTGAACGAGTCCTTCAGCGGGGCCACCGGCGGCGCGGCCACCGCGTTCAGCTTCCAGCTTTACAAGATCAACCGGGTGACCAACCCGGCGTGGTACCCGATCGTGTACGGCTCCTCGACCGAGCGGCAGATGAAGACCTCGCTGCGCGAGGGCGGCAAGAACACGCTCAACATCTACCTGGGCGAGCTGAGCGACGACCTGCTCGGCTGGGCCACCTTCCCGAAGCGGAAGCTGGACAGCATGGACGGTGTCGTCGTGCTGAGCGAGTCGTTGCCGAGCGGCACCGCCGGCAACTACAACCAGGGCGACACCGGCACCCACGAGGTCGGCCACTGGCTGAACCTCTACCACACCTTCCAGGGCGGGTGCGCCGGCCAGGGTGACAGCGTCAGCGACACCCCGGCCGAGGCGCAGCCGGCCTTCGAGTGCCCGACCGGGCGGGACACCTGCACCGACCCGGGCGCCGACCCGATCACCAACTTCATGGACTACACCTACGACTCGTGCATGTACCAGTTCACGGCCGGGCAGGCCAGCCGGATGCTGACCGCCTGGAACGCGTACCGCGCGGCGTAGTTTGACGTACGACCGGTGCCGGCCCCGATCCCACGGGGCCGGCACCGGCGTTTGTACCGCCATGCAGGTGTAAAGAATTCTTGACATCGATACCCCGCAACCCTACCGTGGTGATGTCAAGAATTCTTTACACGGGAGCGGTCATGGCCTTCGAAGAGAAACGCGCCTGGATGATGGCGCTGGTCGCGGTCGGCGCCTACGCGACGTACGTCGCCCTCCTGCTCGGCCGGGCCGGCGACGCACCGCTGACCGCGGTTCCCTACGCGGCCACGCTGCTGTGGACCGTCACTGGAGCGATCCTCGCATCGATCGCCCTGCACATCGCGGTGTCGATCGTCTCCCCCGAGGGCGCCAACGAGCGGGACGAGCGGGACCGGCAGATCAACCGGATCGGCGAGCAGATCGGCCAGTCGTTCGTCGTCGTCGGCGGCGTGGCGGCGCTGGGCATGGCGCTGGCCGAGTGGGATCACTTCTGGATCGCGAACGTGATCTACCTGTGTTTCGTGCTCTCGGCCGTCGTCGGGTCGATCGCCAAGATCGTCGCCTACCGCCGGGGTTTCCAGTCATGGTGAAACCGACCCGGATCACCAACTCCCTCCGCGCCCTGCGGTCCGCGCACGGCGAGATGACCCAGGCCGAGCTGGCCCGCCGCGTCGGCGTGACCCGGCAGACCGTCATCGCCATCGAGCAGGGCCGCTACTCGCCGTCATTGGAGATGGCCTTCCAGATCGCGGCGGTCTTCGGCGTGCCGCTGACCGACGTGTTCCAGTACCCGACCGGCGAGGAGAAGCCGTGAAAGCGATGGTGCAGGACAGGTACGGCCCACCCGACGTGCTGCGGCTGCGAGACGTGGAGGTGCCCGCACCCGCCGACGGCGAGGTGCTCGTCCGGGTCCACGCCGCCGGCGTCGACCCCGGGGTCTGGCACCTCACGACGGGCCTGCCCTACGCGGTGCGTCTCGCCACCGGGCTACGCCGGCCGCGCCACCGCGTTCCTGGGCTGGACCTCGCAGGCGTGGTGGAGGCGGTCGGGCCGGACGTCACCCAGTTCGCGCCAGGGGACGAGGTGTTCGGCACCGGAGCGGGCAGCTACGCCGAGTACGCGGTGGCACCCGCGCGGAAGCTCGCCCCCAAGCCCCGCAACCTCACCTTCGCGCAGGCGGCCGCCGTGCCGATCTCCGGGCAGACGGCCCTGCACGCCATACGGGGAGCCGGCGGGGTGCGGGCGGGGCAGCAGGTCCTGGTCATCGGGGCCGGTGGCGGCGTGGGGTCCTTCGCCGTGCAGCTCGCCAGCGCGCTCGGCGCCCGGGTCACCGGCGTCTGCGGCCCGACGAAGCTCGACCTCGTGCGGTCGCTCGGCGCGGACGACGTCGTCGACTACACCCGCACCGACATCACCGACGGGGGACGACGGTACGACGTCATCGTCGACACCGGCGGCAACCGGTCGCTGTCCCACCTGCGGCAGGCCCTGGCGCCGAAGGGGACCCTCGTCCTCGTCGGCGGCGAGGCGAGCGGCGGCCGGTGGCTGCAGGGCTTCGACCGTCAACTGCGCGCGCTCCTGCTGTCGCCGTTCGTCAACGGTCGGCTGCTGCCGCTGGTGTCGCCGGAGAGCGCGGCGCACCTCGCCGCGTTGACGGAACTCGTCGAGGCCGGCAAGGTCATGCCGGTCGTCGACCGGGTCTGGCCGCTGGCCGAGGCGGCCGACGCCCTCCGGCACATCGCCGCCGGCCACGCGCGGGGCAAGGCCGTCATCACGATCTGAGGCCACGCCACCTAGGCGGCGGCACGGTGGGCGGGGCGGCCCTGCCGGACCACCCGCGCCTCCGGCACGGCGGTGCCGGAGGCGCCCGGGTCGAGCCAGACCTGGATCGCCGGCCGGCCGTGCGCCTCGCCCGGGCCGCCCGTCACGCCCGGCCCGCGGCGGGCGAGCATCGCCACGTCGACGGTGAACTCGAACAACCGCCAGTCGACCTGCGGGGCGGCCCGGAAGGCGCGGGCCAGCCGGGTGACCCGGGCCGGATCGGTCACCGGCCGGGCCCGGCCGGCCACGTAGGCCTCGTCGTCGCTCTCCTCGGGCGGGAACGAGTGCAGCGCGTAGCGGCCGTCGCGTTCCAGGTCGCGCCGCTTCGGCGAGTCGACGACGAAGCAGAACAGGCCCTCGTCGGTGATCACCGGGGAGACCGGGTGCACCCGGGGCCCGCCGTCGGCGCGGACCGTGGCCAGGTAGCCGAAGCCCGGCCCGTACTGGTGCATGAGAAGGCGGATCCCGTCGGCGAGTCGGGGCTCGTCAGCGGCGAATTCAGACCAGGAAGCCATGCCGACATTCTATCGAACACGTGTACGAACAGGTAGTCCGACACGCAGGTCACGCGTACCGCTCGCTATGGTGGTCCGATGCTGCTCTCCGACCGCGACCTGGTCACCGAGATCAAGGCGGGCACGCTCGCGCTGGAGCCGTTCGAGCCCACGCTGGTGCAACCGTCCAGCATCGACGTACGCCTGGACAAGCTCTTCCGGGTGTTCAACAACCACCTCTACACCCACATCGACCCGGCGCTGCGGCAGGACGACCTGACCTCGGTGGTCGAGGTGCCCGACGGCGAGCCGTTCGTGCTGCACCCCGGGGAGTTCGTGCTCGCCAGCACGCTCGAAGTGATCTCCCTCGGCGACCAACTGGCCGGGCGGCTGGAAGGGAAGAGCTCGCTGGGCCGGCTCGGGCTGCTCACCCACTCCACCGCCGGCTTCATCGACCCCGGCTTCTCCGGCCACGTGACGCTCGAGCTGTCCAACGTGGCGAACCTGCCGATCACCCTCTGGCCGGGCATGAAGATCGGCCAGCTCTGCATCTTCCGGCTCTCCTCGCCGGCCGAGCACCCGTACGGCTCGGCCGTCTACGGCTCGCGCTACCAGGGGCAGCGCGGCCCGACCCCGAGCCGCTCCTGGCAGCACTGGCGCACCTGGCCGACCCGCTGACCTGCCGTGCCGAAGGGGCCCGCTCCACGCCGGAGCGGGCCCCTTCGCGGTACGCGGTCAGTCGGGGCGGCCGAAGCTGTGGATCGGGCCGTCGTCGATCTTCTTCATCTTGACCGGCACCCCGGCGCGGGAGGCGTGCACCACCCAGCCCCCGCCGACGTACATACCGACGTGGTGCAGGTCGCTGTAGTAGAAGACCAGGTCACCCGGGCGCAGCTCGCCCCGGCTGACGGTCGCGGTCGCGCGCCGCTGCCGCGCGGCGTTGTGCGGCAGCGACACCCCGGCCTTCGCCCACGCGGCCAGCATGAGGCCCGAGCAGTCGTACGAGTCGGGGCCGTCGGCCCCCCACACGTACGGCTTGCCGATCTGGGCGCAGGCGAACGTGACCGCGACGCCGGCCGGGCCGCCCGGGTAGCTGGCCGGGCAGGGGGCGGGGCGCAGCGGGCCACCGCCGCCGTTGCCGTACACCCGCAGCCGCAGCTTCTGCAACCGGTCGATCTCGGCGTTGATCTGCTTCTTCTTCGCCGCCAGCTGCGCCTCGGTGCGGCTGAGCTGGGCGACCATCTGATCCAGCGGCGCCTTCGTGGCGACCAGGCGGTCCCGCAGGTCGGCGACCTGGCGGACCTCCTCCTGCTGGCGCTCGGCGAACCGGTCGAGCAGTTCGAGCTGGCCGACCACCTCACCCGGCGAGCGGCTGTCGAGGACGGCGTTGACGGTGGCGACGTTCTCGCCCTTGTACGCCCGCACGGCGAGGGCTCCGACCTGCTCCATCGCCTGGTCGACCTGCTCCTGCAGGGGCTTGATCCGCGCGGCGAGCGCGTCGGCCTGCTTGCGCTTGGCGGCGAGGTCCTGACGGGTGGCGTTGTGCCGTTCGATGATGGGTTCGAGCTTGTTCCAGTCCTCGTCGATCTGGCGTTCGATCTCGGCGACCGACGGGTCGGCGTGGGCCGCCGTGGCGCCGCCGGTCAGGACGACGGCGGACGCCGCCAGTGCGGCGAGGATGGTGGTGCAGCGGGACCAGCGGGAACGCGGCGCAGCCGTCGTCGGGCCGGCGAGAGCCGGCCGTGCCGACGGTGGCCGCGGGGCATGGTGTGCCACCGGGCTCGGTTCTCCTTCTTCCAGACCGCCTACCGGGTTAGCTGACGGGTTCGGGCGGGAAGGGGACGCCCTACCGCAGGGGCTGCGGATTCACCCCGGGGAAACTGGGTCCCCGGCTCGCTCGGAAGCGACTCGGCGGTGTCGGACCGTTACCGCCCCGGATGGACGGACCTGTCACCGGGCCAACGAATGACCAGAGTAGAGACGACCGTTATCGATTCGCAACCCACCCGGCCGTGACACTCCGTACGTCTCACGAGAGCCGCGGCGGCGCGGCGGGTGATGAAACTTATCTTCACGATTTGTAGGTGGATCGAAATGTATTGACGAGACCGTATCCCAGGGGCGAGGGTGACCACGGAGCCACCGAATCCAAGCTGGAGGTTCGATGCACCGATCCGCCCTCTCCACGAGCAGACGGGCGCTGCTCACCGCGATCCTCGTGGGCGCCACCACGCTGGGCCCACTCGCCACCACCACCCCCGCGACGGCGGACACCGCCACCCGACAACAGCAGTACGCCGCCGCGGCGGCCGAGTTCGGCGTACCCGAGAGCGTCCTGCTCGGCGTCTCGTACCTGGAGTCCCGCTGGGACACCCATCCCGGCAGACCGAGCACCAGCGGCGGCTACGGCCCGATGCACCTCACCGACGCCGCGCACGTCACGTCGCTGCCCGCCAACGGCCACATCGACGAGCACGAGGACCCGCGCGGCGACGAGTCGCGACCCCTGGTCGTCGCCGCGGCGGCCGAGACCGAGCCGCCCGCGGGCCCGGCCCGGGACGCCCTGCGGACCCTGCCGGCCGCCGCCGCGCTGACCGGGGCCAGCACGGCTGCGCTCCGGTCCGACCCGGTCGCCAACATCCGGGGCGGGGCCGCGCTGCTCGCCGCGTACCAGCGGGAACTCGGCGGCCCGGTCGGCGCCGCGAGCGAACCCGGGGCCTGGTACGGCGCGGTGGCCCGGTATTCGGGTGCCGACGCCGAGGACACCGCGGCCGCCTTCGCCGACGAGGTGTACGCGCAGATCCGCCTCGGCGCGAGCCGGACCACCGACGACGGGCACCCGGTGACCCTGCCCGCCCAGGCGGTCAGCCCGGACGAGTCCGGCCTGGGCCGGCTCGGGCTACGCCGCGCCGAGCGGCCCGACGGGCTCGAATGCCCGGTCGGCATCGGCTGCGAGTGGATCCCGGCCCCATACCAGCAGTACGGCGCCAGCCCCGGCGCGTACGGCAACCACGACCTGGGCAACCGGCCGGCGCAGCAAAAGATCGAGTACATCGTCATCCACGACACCGAGGGCTACTTCTGGCCCAGCGTCAACCTGGTCAAGGATCCCCGCCGGGTGGGCTGGCACTACACGCTGCGCTCGGTGGACGGGCACGTCGCCCAGCACATCAAGGCCAAGGACGTCGGCTGGCACGCCGGCAACTGGTACGTCAACGCCAAGTCCATCGGCCTCGAGCACGAGGGCTTCGCGGGCCACGGCACCTGGTACACCGAGGCGATGTACCGCACCTCGGCCAAGCTGGTGCGGCACCTGGCGCTGCGGTTCAACATCCCGCTGGACCGGCAGCACATCATCGGGCACGACAACGTCCCCGGCACGGTGGCGTCCACCGTCGCCAGGATGCACTGGGACCCCGGCCCGTACTGGGACTGGTCGCACTACTTCGACCTGCTGAAAGCGCCGTTCCGGTCCACCGGCACGCCGCGGAGCGGCCTGGTCACCATCGACCCGGACTTCGCCGGCAACCAGCCGGCGTTCACCGGATGCTCCCGGCAGCCACCGGGGGTACCGAACCCGCCGCCCCCGAGCACGGACCCCTGCCCGCTGCGCGGCTCGTCCGCGGTGCTGCTGCGCAGCGCGCCGAGCCTCGACGCGCCGCTGGTCACCGACCTTGGTGAGCATCCGGACGGGTCACCGGGCACCATGTACGTCCCCGACCACAGCGCCCGGGCCGCGACCGGCCAGACGTACGCCGTCGCGGAGGTACGGGGAGACTGGACGGCGATCTGGTATCTCGGCCAGAAGGCGTGGTTCCACAACCCCGCCTCCGCGCCGACCGCCAGGTGGGCCACCGGGTTCGTGGTGACGCCGAAGCCCGGGAAGTCGGCCATCCCGGTCTACGGGCGGGCCTACCCGGAACGGGCCGCCTACCCGGCCGGGGTGCCCTACCAGGCGATATCGCCGCTGCAGTACACCTTCCCCGCCGGACAGCGGTACGCGTCGGGCGGGATCGTACCGAGCGAGTACTACCGTGCGGTCACCTTCGACGGGTCGTCCCCGGGCGACTGGACGGTGATCCGCGGCGAGATGCGGTACGTCCAGCTCCAGTTCGGTCATCGCCTGATGTACGCGAACCTGGACGACGTGCTGATCCGGCCCGCGTCGGTCGGGTCCACCGGCTGAGCCGTCGGCAGAACGAAGGGGTCCCCGGCCGACGCCGGGGACCCCTTCTCGTCGGGACCGGATCAGCCGGGTCGGCGGAAGCCGGCGACCGGCATGGTGTTGATGCTGGAGACGTTGACCGGCTTGCCGGCCCGCGGCGCGTGCACCATCTTGTTGTTGCCGAGGTAGAGGCCGACGTGGTGCAGG
Organism: Micromonospora deserti; assembly: GCF_003236335.1. Taxonomy (GTDB): domain Bacteria; phylum Actinomycetota; class Actinomycetes; order Mycobacteriales; family Micromonosporaceae; genus Micromonospora; species Micromonospora deserti. The sequence goes on along the minus strand of NZ_POUB01000053.1, from coordinate 5,378 downwards.
TCGCTGAAGAAGAAGACCAGGTCACCCGGGCGCGCCTCGGAGCGCGGGATCGCCTTGCCCTCGTTCCACTGGGCGCCGGTGAAGTGGGTCAGGTAGATGCCCGCCGCCTTGTAGGCGTACTGGGTCAGCCCGGAGCAGTCGAACGAGTTGGGGCCGGTGGCGCCCCACACGTACGGGTCGCCGACCTGGGCGCAGGCGGTCTTGATCGCGATCCGGGCCGCCTCGCTGACCACACCGTTGATGGTCGGACAGTTCTCCGTCTTGACGGTGGTCACCGGCAGCGACGCCTCGAGCTTCTTGATCTCGGCGTCGATCTGCTTCTTCTTCGTCGCCAGCTCGTTCTGCTGCTTGGTCTGGGCCGCGATCAGCGTGTCCAGCTTCTGCTTCTCCGCGTCGTACTTCGCGCGGACCGCCAGCACGCCCGCCAACTGCTTGCGCTCCTGCCGGGCCAGCCGGTCCAGCAGGGTGAGCTGCTCGGTGAGCGTGTCCGGCTTGGCGCTGACCAGCAGCGCGCCGATGTCCTGGGACGGGCCGGTGATGTAGTAGTGGGAGGCCAGGTCGCCCACCCGGGTCATCGCCAGCTCGGTCTCCAGTGCCAGCGGCTCGATCTTCTTCTGCAGATCCGCCGACTTCTTGCGGTTGACCTTCAGCTGCGCCCGCACCTTGTTGTACTGCTCGATGGTGGGCTCCAACTGCTCCCACTTCTTGTCGATCGCGGCCTCGATCTCGTCGACCGACGGCGCGGCGTACGCGGGCGCGGCGAGCGTGCCGGCGCCGACGGCCACGGCGGCGACCAGCGTGAGCAGGCGGTGGGCGACCCGGCGCAGGCCACCCGGACGAGCGGACCGTCCCGGCGCGTGACGATGAGGGGGCATGGTTGCCACCGGCACCGACTCCTTTTGCAACCCGACCGCCGGGCGCCTCACGGAGGGGAAGGCGGCGAGGCAGACGATCCACAGCGGTCGGTGCCCCACATTAGGGAACGCCCGCAGCGGAATCAAGGCGACCAACGGCCCCATCACGCCTGCGCGACCGCACGGGCACAGCGGGTGCTGACCGCATCAGAAGCCAGATCCGTCGATACCCCGCGGCTCGCAGCAAACGGCGACGGCGGCGGCACCGCGAGGGGCCACCGCCGTCGGGCGTTGTCGGGGACGCGTCAACCGGCGACCGGCTCGGCCGTCTTGTCACCCTGCGCCTGCTCCGGCTTGACCGAGCGGAGCAGCACACTGGCCACGTCGACGACCTCCACCTGCTCGCCGGCGCCCTTGCCGTTCACCCCGTCGTTGAGCATCGTCGAGCAGAACGGGCAGCCGACGGCGACCGTCTTCGCCCCGGTGGCCATGGCCTCCTCGACCCGGTCCACGTTGATCCGCTTGCCGATCTTCTCCTCCATCCACATCCGGGCGCCACCGGCACCGCAGCAGAAGGAGCGCTCGCTGTTGCGCGGCATTTCGATGAGCCCGCTGGCGCGGTCGGCACCGGACTCGGCGGCTCCGCCGGCGACGGCACTGCCGAGGACCTCGCGCGGCGGGGCGAAGACCCGGTTGTGCCGGCCCAGGTAGCAGGGGTCGTGGTAGGTGACGCCGCCGTCGACCGGCTGCACCGGGGTGAGCCTGCCGGTGGCGACCAGGTGGGCCAGCAGCTGGGTGTGGTGCACCACCTCGAACTCGCCGCCGAGCTGCCCGTACTCGTTGCCCAGGGTGTTGAAGCAGTGCGGGCAGGTGGCGACGATCTTCCGCTTGCTCTTCTCCCGGCCCTCGAACGCCTCGTTGAGGGTCTCCACGTTCTGCTGGGCGAGCATCTGGAAGACGAACTCGTTGCCGATCCGGCGGGCGGGGTCACCGGAGCAGGTCTCGCCCTCGCCGAGGATGGCGAACGTCACGCCCGCCTCGTTGAGCAGCGTGGCCACCGCCCGGGTGGTCTTCTTGGCCCGGTCCTCGAACGCCCCGGCGCAACCCACCCAGAACAGGTACTCGAAGTCCTCGACCTCGCCGACCCGGGGCACTTCGAAGTCCAGACCCTTGGTCCAGTCCTCCCGGGTGTTCTGCGGGGCGCCCCACGGGTTGCCCTTGTTCTCGAGGTTGCGCAGCATCACGCCGGCCTCGGACGGGAAGCTCGACTCGATGAGCACCTGGTAGCGGCGCATGTCGACGATGTGGTCGACGTGCTCGATGTCCACCGGGCACTGCTCCACGCAGGCACCGCAGGTGGTGCAGGACCAGAGCACGTCCGGGTCGATGACGCCGCCCTCCTCGGCGGTGCCGATCAGCGGCTTGTCGGCCTCGGCGAGCGCCAGCACGTCGACGTGGGCGAGCTGCGCGGCGGTGGCCTTCTCCTCGCCGGTCAGGTCCTTGCCGCCACCGGCCAGCAGATAAGGTGCCTTGGCGTACGCGTGGTCGCGCAGGCTCAGCACGAGCAGCTTCGGCGACAGCGGCTTGCCGGTGTTCCAGGCCGGGCACTGCGACTGGCAGCGACCACACTCGGTGCAGGTGCTGAAGTCCAGCAGGCCCTTCCAGGTGAACTGCTCGACCTGGGCGACGCCGAACTGGTCCTTCTCCGGGTCGGCCTCCTCGAAGTCGAGCGGTTTGCCCTCGCTCATCATCGGCCGCAGCGCGCCGAGGCCGGAGCCGACCCGGCCCGGGTCGCGCTTGAAGAAGATGTTGAAGAACGCCAGGAACCGGTGCCAGGCGACGCCCATGGTCACGTTGAGGGCGATCACGATGAGCCAGGTCATCGAAATCGCGATCTTGATAAGCGCGGCGAGGCTGACCCCGGTGTCCCAGTCCGGCAGGACCCCGCCGAGCGCGTGGCTGAGCGGGGTGGCCCAGGTCGGGTGCTCGAAGTGGTCGGTGGCGACCTTGAAGCCCCGGATGACGAAGCCCATGATCAGCACGGCGAGGACGACCGCCTCGACGAAGTAGCCCTGCCACATCGTCGAGCCGGTGAACCGGGAGCGCCCGCCCGGCCGGGTCGGTCGGTTGCGCACCCGGATCGCGATCAGCACCAGGATGCTGACGATGCCGAGGATGCCGATCCACTCGGTGACCAGGCCGTAGAGCACCCAACCGCCGACCAGCGGCAGCCCACCGGTCGGCGAGACGACCTCGAAGTACGCCTCCAGCACCAGCAGCGACAGCACGATGAAGCCGACCATCACGAACCAGTGCGCGGCACCCACCACGCTCCAGCGGAGCATCCGGGTGTGGCCGGCGGTCTCCGCCAGCATCGTCTTCGTGCGGGTGCCCCGGTCGGTGAACCGCGACGGGTCGGGCTGACCCAGCCGGATGACGGCCACCATCTTCATGACCGCGCGTACCGCAAGCCACACCGCCACGGCGGTGATGGCGGCCGCGAGGATCGTGGTGACGATCTGGACGCTGCCCATCGAGTTGGCCTCCCGGTCTGCTGCCTGTCGAGCGGCTCGGCGACCGGTGCCGGGGTCAGGGGCGCGATCGGCGAATCGCCGCTGCGCACCCTCGACCGGACCGGTCGATGACCTCGCTCCGCTCGGTCATGCAGTGCAGCCTACGCGCAAGGTTACCCAGCAGTAACGTGAGTCTTCTCGCACCTGGCCGCGCCGCCCTGCGCACACCTTAGGTGGACCCGCCCGGTACCGCCGGGCAGGGGCCGGGCCGAGTGACCTGAACCCTCGGCGCGGCCGGCGGGAGGCTGTCCGTTTCCTCGGTGCCGGCGACCTCGACCACCAGCCCGCCGCCGACGGCTGACCGGACCCGCCGCCGGGCCGGCGGCGGGCCGCCCCGGCGGTCAGCGCCAGCGGGAGAGCAGGATCAGGGAGGCGACCATGGCGCCGAAGCCGACCGCGAGGTTCCAGTAACCCCACGACATGACCGGGTACTCCTGCTCGGACAGGTAGTAGACCACCAACCAGCCGATGCCGAAGACGATGAGCGCGACCGCCGAGATCGGCAGCCAGACCGGGCTAGGCTTGCGCGTCGCCGCCGTCGCCGTCGGACGCACGTCCGTCGGCGGGGTGTACACCTTCTTCTTGCGGACCTGAGACTTGGGCACGACGCTCTCCAGAGGGGGTGACGACCTCGTCCGGCCTGACAACCGGGCGCGGGGGCGACGGTCCATGGCCAATAATGTTCGACAGCTAGCGTAGTCCCGACGGCCCGTCCTAGCCACGAATGGGGTCAGGCCGGTGCACGGAGTGACCGAAAAAGGCGGACTTTACGGGCCGCCGCACCGGCCCGCGCCTCGGCGGGCGGAAACCAGACGACGGGGAAGGAACGCTCCGTGGAGTACACATCCGGCGCGGCCTCCTGGCAGAAGGTGCTCCGGCGCGTGGTCGCCGGGCTGCTGCCACGGCGCCCACGGCAACGACGGCCGGGCTGGTCGATCGGGGTGCCGCTGATCGCCGCCGCGGCCGGGTTGCTCTTCACCACCACCGCCACCACGGCCGGCGGCACCGCCCTGCGCGAGGACCGGCGGCCCCAGCTCACCCAGCTCATCGAGGACCGCCGCGCGGAGGTGGCGGCGAGCGAGCAGCGGGCCGCGGCGCTGCGCCGCGAGGTCGAGGATCAGACCACGACCCTGGCCGAGTCGGACGGCCCGATCAAGAGGCAGCAGGACCGGGCGGCGGTGAGCCGCGAGGCGGCCGGCTTCACGGCGCTCACCGGCCCCGGCGTGACCGTGGAACTCGACGACGCCCCCCGGCGCGGGGACCAGCCCCCACCCGAGGGTGCCACCAACGACGACCTGGTCGTCCACCAGGGGGACGTCCAGGCGGTGGTGAACGCGCTCTGGGCCGGTGGGGCGGAGGCCATGTCAATCATGAACGTCCGCGTGCTCGCCACCAGCGCGGTACGCTGCGTGGGTAACACCCTGCTGCTGCACGGCCGGGTGTACTCCCCACCATTCAAGATCGTGGCAATCGGCGATCCCGCTGCCCTCCAGCAGGCACTCGCCAGCTCCAAGGGAGTCCGGTTGTTCAAGGACGCGGTCGACAACTACAAGCTCGGCTACAGGGAGACCGTCTCCACGGTGACCGTGCCGGCCTTCGAGGACTCGACCACACTGCGCTCCGCGACGGTGCCCCGGTGAACCGCGTACCCGACGAGGGGCGCGACGGCGACGGGCGGCACCGCGCCCCGGGCGACCACCCGACCGCGTTCCTGCCCAAGGTCGACCGTCCGGAGCCGACGCCCGCCCGACCGACCGGCGGCTGGCCGGATCCGGTGCTCCCGCCGCGCTCGCCGGCACCCCGCCCGCCGTACGCCGGCGAGCCGACCGCCGCCGTCCGCCGGCCGCCGGTCGTCCCGCCCACCGGGTGGCCTCAGGCCGCAGACGCGGCCCGCCCCACCGGCCCGGCACAGGATCCGAACGCCGGCCGGTGGGGCGGGCCGCGTCTGCGG
>NZ_POUB01000539.1 GCF_003236335.1 Micromonospora deserti | reverse complement strand
GGGCGGGGTAGCTGACCGGGGGGACCGGCCCCGGTGGCGCGGCGGCCGGGCCCGGCGCGGCCGGCACAGCCTGCCGGCCGCGGTGCTCCCGGTTCAGCAGCAGCGCCCCACCGATCAGGATCGCCGCGCCGAGCAGCACGGCCCGGAACGCGTCGGTGACGATGTAGCCGAAGCTGACCGCGACCAGGATGCTGAGCACGATCACGGTGACCGGGGACATGCTGGACCGGCCCCGGCCCAGCATCGACTCGACCGGGGAGGCGCTGTCCCCCTCGCCGGGGATGATCAGCCAGGCGGTGACGTAGACCAGGATGCCGATGCCGCCGAAGAAGCCGAGCACCGCGAGCAGCACCCGCCACAGCACCGGGTCGGTGTTGGTGGCGCGGCCGATCGCCGCGCAGACCCCCGCCAGGTAGCGGCCGTCGCGGGGGCGCACCAGCCCGTACCGCGAGGTGAAGCCGGCAGCGCCGGGCGGCGGTGGTGGCACGGCGCCGGGGTCACCGCCGGGTGGGGGCGGGGTGCCACCGCCGCCGGCGGCCTCCGGCGCGGCCACCGGTGGCGTCGGCCCGAAGCTGGTCGGCGCGGTCCCGCCAGCGGACGCCGACGGTGGCGGCGCTCCGCCCGGCTGTGCCGCCCCGGCGCGAGGGGGCGGGGCAGATTCCTCGGTCATGCCCTAGATC
>NZ_POUB01000538.1 GCF_003236335.1 Micromonospora deserti | reverse complement strand
GGGCGCAAGGCGGGGGCGCTGGTGGTGCTGGTCGCCGGCGACCTGGTGCTCTACGTCGAGCGGGGTGGGCGGACGATCCTCTCCTTCTCTGCCGACCCGGACGCGCTGATGGCGGCCGGCAAGGCGCTCGCCGACGCGGTCCACTCCGGAGCGTTGGGCCCGATGTCGGTGGAACGGGCCGACGGTGAGGCGGTGCGCTCCTCGCCGCTGCACGAGGCGCTCACCGCGGCCGGGTTCCGGCCCACCCCACGCGGCCTGCGTCTGCGTGGTTGACCCGGACGGCTCGACGCGGCGGCGGACCCACTCGGTGCGAGCCGCGTCCGGCGCGGTGTGGCGTGGCGGTCGCGGTCAGCGCAGGGCGGTGAGGACCTTCTCGTACCGGGTGCGCTCGGCGGCGGGGGTCTTCGCCTCCAGGTAGCTGAGCACCACCGCACCCCGGCGGAAGGACCCGCCGCTCCAGGTCTCGGCGACGTCGCCGGCGCTGGACTCGTCGGGGAAGACGTAGACGGTGACGGCGTCGGTGGCGATCAGCTCGGAGCAGCCGAGCCCGAGGCCGTCCGGTCCGCAGTCGACCGAACGGTCCCGGGGGTTCGGCACCCGCAGCCCGGCTGCCCGGAACGCCTCGACGACATCCCGGGCCGCCGGCGCGCCGGCCGGCCGAGCGGGCAGCACCACCGGGGGCGGGCTGGCCGGGCGGCGCTCGGTGGGCAGGCT
>NZ_POUB01000537.1 GCF_003236335.1 Micromonospora deserti | reverse complement strand
GGTGCGGGGGGCGCGGGGGAGCTGGACCACCACCGTCTGCGCCCGCTTGTCGTGCAGCGCCTGACGCAGCGGTTGGTCGAAGAGCGGGGAGAGCGCGTCGATGAGCTGGAGCAGCAGACCCAGGCCGCAGCAGTACCAGAGCAGGGTGGGCAGTCCGAGGGTGTTCCAGCGGCGCAGCGCCCGGCCGAAGCCGAGCGGTTCGTCGGCGGCGAGCGGCACGACCTTGATGCCCACCACCCGCTTGCCGAAGGTCTGCCCGCCGGAGGCCATGGGCGGCACCTCGTACGCCAGCCACAGCGCGGAGGCGATCAGCAGGATGACGATCTGCAGCCCGCCGGCCTGCTCACTGGGCTGCGGCAGCCCCTCGGTGGAGGTGTCACCGGCCACCGCCCGCCGGAGCACCTCCCGCCAGTACGGGGTGACCTCCTCGACCAGCCGCCAGACGAACCAGCCGTTCACCACCGCGTTCAGCACGAACACGATGCCGAAGTCGATGAGCCGGGCGACCAGCCGGGCGCCGAAGCCGGCCAGCGGCAGCCCGTGCGGGCGGGGCTCCGGCGGCCGGCCCGGCCAGGCACCGGCCGGCCAGCCGGGCGGCTGCGCCGTTGGGTAGCCGGGTACCCGTCCCTGCGGCTGGCCCGGACCCCACTCGGGCGGGTACCCGGGATGCGGCTGCACCGGGTGCGTGCCCGGCGCGGGGCCCGGCCCGGAGACCGGG
>NZ_POUB01000536.1 GCF_003236335.1 Micromonospora deserti | reverse complement strand
GACGCCGAAGGGCCGGCCCCCGGTTGGGGGTCGGCCCTTCGGTGTTGGTGGGTTCGTCAGGCGGTGTAGCCGCGGGTGGCGATCCAGTCGGCCAGGGCCTCGGTGGTCATCCAGTAGGACGCCTGGTCCGGGTCGGCCGAGTCGGCGATCTTCACGGTCTGGCCGCCGTCGCGGTAGCCGACGACGCTGATGTAGTGCCCGCCCTCGAAGGAGTGGGTGTTGCCGTCGGTGTCGGTGGCGGTGCCGGCGATGTTGGCGACCACGGCGCGGCCCTCGTCCACGGTCTTCACCACGTCGGCGCGCAGCTTGTCGGTCTGCTTGTCGTCCGCCTTGGGCTCGCGGATTTCGACGCTGCGGTAGACGTCCTTGCCGGTTTCCTTGTTCAGGACGGGGGTGATGTCGTTGATGGAGTTGGTGCCGGCCTCGGTGGTGCCCATCTGCTTGGCCATGGCGTCGACGTTGATGTCCTTGCCCTGTACGGAGAGGGCGTTGCGGGCGGCGGCGGGGCCGCAGTAGTAGAAGTTGGGCTGGGCTTCGTAGCGCACGCCGAGTTCCCGCTCGCCGTGCTTGCGGTCGGCGGTGGCGGAGGTGGTGGGCTTGTCGGCGGCGTAGACGGCGGTGACCGGGGCGGCGATGGCGCCGCCGGTGAAGGCGAGGCCGGCAGCGGTCAGAGCGGTCTTGCGCAGAATGTCGGTACGCATGATGATCAAAGCCTTTCGTTCGGGGGT
>NZ_POUB01000535.1 GCF_003236335.1 Micromonospora deserti | reverse complement strand
GGACGCCGCCGCGCGGACCCTCGCCCGCGCCGGCGGCACCGGCGGGCGTCGGCACCGCCCCCCACTCCCCCGGTGCGGGTACGCCGGGCGGGCGGATCGGCCGACGGCCGCCCCCGGCCTCGGACTCGCCCGGCTCCTTGGCGCCCGGCCAGGGCTTGGCCGCCCGGGAGGCGAGCACGAACTCCTTGCGCAGCGGGTGGCCCTCGAACTCGGGGGGCAGCAGCAGCGGCCGCAGCCCGGCGTGGCCGACGAAGTCGATGCCGAACATCTCGTGCGTCTCCCGCTCGTGCCAGGCGGCGCCCGGGTAGACGTCGACCACCGAGGCGACCGCCGGTGACTGCCGGGGCACCCGGGTACGCAGCAGCAGCCCGTGCCGCCGGGTGGTTGACCAGAGGTGGGCCACCACGTCGAAACCCTCGGCCAGCTCGTCCACCGCCGAGAGCCAGTCGAAGAAGTCGCAGGCCAGCTCGGCGTCGTCGCGGGCGGCGCGGAGCGCCTCGGGCCAGCTCGCCGGCGGTACGTCGACCGTGGCGCGGGCGTGCGCCTGACCGCCGGAGACCGACAGGGTCGCCTCGGCGGGCGCGAGCAGCGCGACCATCCGCTGGCCGACCTCTTCCGGAGTCATGCGGCTGATCCTAGGGCCTCCGCACCGGGGCCCGCCCGCGGCGATCGGCGGCCGGGGGTGGTGGTGCGGAGGCCCTAGGATCAGCCGCATGACTCCGGAAGAGGT
>NZ_POUB01000534.1 GCF_003236335.1 Micromonospora deserti | reverse complement strand
GGCCGGCCCCGGCTGGGCAGCCCGCGTATCGGCCAGCGCATCCGAACCCTGCTGTCCATCCCGAAGGCATGGACCACCGCCCGGATCTGGCGCCAACTGGGCCGCCCGGCGATGAGCCTGCGCACCCTGCGCCGACGTATCAAACAACAGGCCCGCTGGTGCCGGCCCCGCCTGATCGCCAAAAGCGACCCCGACCATGACCAGATCTGCGCGACCATCCGGAACCAGATCGCCGACCTGCCCACCGGATCCGTCGTGCTCGCCGAGGACGAAACCCACCTGGACCTGCTCGCCCGGGTACGCGCCAGCTGGATGCCCACCGGCATCCGTCACCGCATCCTGACCCCCGGCTCCAACATCCGCCGCACCATCCACGGCGCGATCAACCTGACCACCGGCGCCTGGCACCACCACGTATCGGTCAAGAACGTCTCCGTGGTGTTCTGCTTCTTCCTCGACCAGTTGCTGACCGCCTACCCCGACGCCCCCGTCGTAGCCGTCATCTGCGACAACGGCACCACCCACCACAGCAAGATCACCAAGAAGTGGCTGGCCGACCACCCCCGACTCCTCCTCATCGAGGGCGCCAAGTACAGCCCCCAAGACAACCCGGTCGAACGCATATGGGCCGTACTCAAACAACACATCGCCAACACCGCACCAGCGACCATCGCCGACCGGATACGACAAGCCCACGCCTTCCTCCGCGCCCGAAGCAACCAGCAGAACCTCACCACCACCGC
>NZ_POUB01000533.1 GCF_003236335.1 Micromonospora deserti | reverse complement strand
CAGGGTGGTCAGCGATACGGGGTCCACGGGCGGCCATTCTTCCCACCACCACCGGCCCGACGAGGCCACCTGTGGCCAGCCTCACCACCGCCGACCCCGACCCGTGCGGCCGCTCAGCCGGTCGGCCCCGCCGCCGCGACCTGCCGCAGCGCGTCGAGGATCCCGCGCAGCGCCGGCGTGGCCGGAGCAGACCGGCGCACCGCAGCCCAGATCCGCCGCACCGGCCGCGGATCACGCACCTCGCGCACCACCACCCCGGGATGTGGGCTACCCAACCCCGTCTGCGGCACCAAACTCACCCCCAACCCGGCGGCCACGAACCCCTGCGCCGTCGGGTAGTCCTCGCTGTCCACCACCACCCGCGGGGTGAACCCGGCCGCGGCGCACGCCGCCGACACGGCGTCGCGGCACGGGCCGGGCAACTCACTGCCCACCCACGGCTCGCCGGCCAGATCGGCCAACGCCAGCACCGGCCGTGCCGCCAACCCGTGCCCCGGGGGCAGCACCGCCCGGTACGCGTCGTCCCGCAGGTGCACCAACCGGATCCCCTCCACCGGCGGCGCCGCCGCCGCGCGGACCACCAACGCCACATCGACCCGCCCATCGCGCACCTGCGCCAGCGGATCCTCCGCCCCGATCAGCCGCAGTTCCACCCGTACCCCCGGAAGCGCCCGCCGCAGCTCGGCCACCGCCGGCGCCACCAGACTCGCCCCCGCCTGGCCGTGCACGCCCGCCACGATGGCGG
>NZ_POUB01000532.1 GCF_003236335.1 Micromonospora deserti | reverse complement strand
GGGTGTGGGCGGGGACAGCCATGGATGCATGGTGACCGCCGGGTACGACACTCCGATCCGGACGGTGGCGCGGGCGCACGCGCCTCACCCCCGTGCCCGAGATCGCCAACGGAGCCCGCCCGGCAGGGCGCCAACGGAGTTCGCTGGTGGGGTCACCGGTGCCGGCCGCGCCGGAACCGGTGCTGGACAACTTCAGTTAACAATCCTAATAATTGGGCATCCGTCGATCCGACGGCCCTCGTACCGGGAGGTCCGGATGCGTCGTCATGCCCGAAACATGTTGCTGGCCGCGGTCGCGGCCCTCGTCACCGCCGCAGCCACCACGCTCGCGGTGGCCGCACCTGCCCGCGCCGCCGGGCCGACCGCCAGCTTCGTCAAGACCTCCGACTGGGGCACCGGCTGGGAGGGGAAGTACACCATCACCAACGGCGGCTCCAGCACCATCACCGGCTGGCAGGTGGCCTTCACCCTGCCCACTGGCACGACCCTCGGCTCGTACTGGGACGCCACGGTGAGCAGCGCGGGGCAGCGGCACACCTTCACCAACCGGTCGTGGAACGGCACCATCGCCCCCGGCGCCTCGGTCTCGTTCGGCTTCCTGGCCACCGGCTCCGGCTCGCCCACCGACTGCACCCTCAACGGCGACCCGTGCGGCGGCGGCACGCCCACCACGCCGCCCTCCACCACCGCACCGCCGACCACGCCCTGTCTCTTATCCACATCTCCGAGCCCACGAGACTAGCGCTCA
>NZ_POUB01000531.1 GCF_003236335.1 Micromonospora deserti | reverse complement strand
GCCGTGGGCGATACCTGGCAGGGTGGGTCCGGCTCCGTGCTGGACCGGTCCGGCGGTCGGGCCGGCGGTGCCGCCTCCGTCCTCGTACCGGTGCGGACCCGGGTCGCCGGTGCCCCGGCCGTGCCGGTCCGTCACCCGGTCCCGCTCGCCCGGGCCGGGACGTCCCAGCAGCCCGTGGCCGTGTCCCCGCCCAGCCTGAGCGCCGCCTGGCACGCCGCTGCCGCCCGCTGCGCCGCTGCCGCCCGCTGCGCCGGTGCCGCCCGCTGCGCCGCTGCCGCCCGCTGCGCCGGTGCCGCCCGCTGCGCCGGTGCCGCCCGCTGCGCCGGTGCCGCCCGCTGCGCCGCTGCCGCCCGCGTTCCAGCGCGGGCGGGCGAGGCCGGGCGTGCCGGCGCCAGAGGGGCCGCCCCTCGGACCGGCAGCGCCCGGCGGGTCCCCGCGGGTGCCCGCCGTGCCGCCGCCGTCCGGCCCCCGGCCGGTGCCGCCTACGGTGTCGGGCATGCCGAGGCCGCCTGGCCCGGGCCCCGAGCCGCCACTGACACCGAGCGCTCGCGCCCCGCCGGCCGATCCGCCGGCACCGGACCGGAGGGGTCCGATCCCACCCGGCGGTACCGCCGGCCGGAGCACCAGCCCCCGACCCTCCACTCCCGACCCTCCGCGCCCGATGATCAAGACGTTCGCGTCAGCGGGGCCGCTCTCCGTGAGATAAACCTCTTGATCGACATTGGCGGGCGGCGGCGCGTCGGTGGGGAGGTCGTGCAGCAGGCCGGGGGCGTG
>NZ_POUB01000530.1 GCF_003236335.1 Micromonospora deserti | reverse complement strand
GTGCCGGAGTGTCGCTGAGCGGTGCCGCCGAGCCGCCGGCCGCGGAGTCGCTGCCGGCGCTGTTCCCGGTGCCTGAGCCGGCCGCGGTCCCGCCGGCGCCCCGGCCCGCCCCGCCGCCCCGGTCCCGGCGGGGCACCCGGGCCGACTCATCCGGCTCGGCCGCCGGGGACGGGGACGACGCCGCGCCGGGGCAGCGGGCCGACGTGCCGGCCGCCGGTGATGCTGCCGAAGGGGCCGGCCCGGACGAGGCCCGCCGGCAGTTGGTCTTCTTCGGTGCGGAGGCGGCGGACCCGTCGGTCGCCGACCTCGCCGGCCTGCTCGCCGGGCCCGGCGAGGTGGCGGTGATGGGGGGCACCGCGCGGCTGTCGGTGGTGGTGGACGCCGCCTGGCGGGTGCACGTGCTCGCCGCGGAGTTGACGCTGCGTGGGCTCGCCCCGAGCTGGGAGCCGACCGACGACGCCCGGCACGCGGTGCGTACCTCGTACACCCGGGTGTTGAAGCCGCTCGCGGTCGCCTGGCTGCGCGGTACGGCGAAGCGGCCGCCGCCCGGTTTCCACCTCAACGGCCGGCGGCTGCGCCTGTGGCTGGCGGCGGCGGGGCTCGCCGACCCGCCGGACTTCCTGCTCCGCTTCGGCGGCGCGGACCCGGACTGCTGGGCGCCGGTGGGTGCCGCGCTCGCCGCCGTCGGCCTCCCCGACGCACAGCTGGAGGCGGGCCCGGACGGCCCCGCCTACCGAATCACCGGCCGCCGTCACCTGGCCCGCCTCGCCGAACTCGTCGGC
>NZ_POUB01000052.1 GCF_003236335.1 Micromonospora deserti | reverse complement strand
GGGCCACCTTACCCTTTCCACCGCCACATGCCACCTCGCACACGAAATCGTCGTCGTAGACGTCATGATCGGTCCATTGCGTCCCATCTGGACGACGAACATCGCCGCCAGTGCGCACATTCCGCTCAGGGTAAGCATTCTGAATCGCATCCCGGACCTCTTCCTCTCCGCAGTTGTGGACGAGGACCGGTGTGGTGCCGGCTAGCACATAGTACGTGTGGATGTCGGCGACGGTGAGGTCGCGCATCTCTTGCGATCCGGTGTAGTTGTGGACCTTGGCTACGTTTGCGCGTTCGTTGGATGCTGTCCTCAGCCACTCGGTGGGCTGGAGGTCGCCGGCGGCCACCCAGTCGCGGCGGCTTTCGCTCCAAAAGGGGTGGTGCTGGGTTGTTTCGACTTTGGCGAACTCCCCGTCGCCGGTTCGAATGAAGAGGTCGGTGAGGGCCTGGTCGTGGTTGATGTGTAGCCGCTCCACGACTCGACTGCTGTTCTCCCCGGTCGACGGATCCTGTGCGAGGACTTGGTCGCCTTCGGATACCTCTTCGATGGGTTGTGTGGTTCCGTCGGCCATTAGGACGGGTGTGTCGGGGTCGAAGCTGTGGGTGGGGCAGCCGTCTTTTGCTCTGGGTGCGCCGCCTCCGCCGTTGCCCCCGGGCTTGCCTTTCGCTGCTGGCTTCGGGCTTTTGGTGGGCGGCGTGGGAGTCTTCGGGCTGGGCTGGTGGGCCAGGGCCTGCTGGTGCGCATCAGCCTTAATGTGGGCTAGCTCTTCGGCCTCCTTGGCCGGGTTGATCTTCGGCGCGGAGCCCGTGGGTGCTTTGCCGACCAGGGACTTTGCCTTATCCCCTACCCATTCCAGGCCGTCCTTGCAAGCCGATTTGATCTTGCAGGCCACGTCGAGGCCCGGCACCACGGAAATCCCGGATACCGCGGCGTTAGTGTAGTCGCCTTCAACGAGGTACCAGACGGCGTTCACGACGTCGCATGGTCCGCCTAGGAGACCCCCGATGATGCCGCAGGCGTCGAGGGTTTCGTGTCCCTTTTGGCTACCGGTCTTCCATTTGCGTCCGCTGCCCTTACTTTCACCTTCTATGATTTCCTGGCATGCGTAACCGTTGACCCCCATCGGGCAGTCGTAATTCCATGGTTTGCCGTTGGTGTCGACTGGTTCGTCTATGCCTGCATATTCGGCGATGATGCGGCCGCTGGGGTCGCTGTAGGTGGTGGGGTTGTTGGCGGCGTAGGTGTAGGCCGGTAGTTGTTGTGGGTTGCCGGGGTCGTTGATGGGGTCGACGGATATGAACCGCCCGATTGTGGGGTCGTATTCCCGGGCGCCGAGGTGGGTCAGGCCGGTGGGGTCCTGGTGTCCACCGAGGAAGCCCTGCTGGTTGGGCCAGGTGACGGTCTCGCCGCGTGGGGACCCGTAGGGGGTCTGCCGACGTTGGGTGATGGTCTGGTTGGTGTCGGCGGTGACGCTGACCTGTGAGGTTCCTTGGTGGTCGCTGGCTAGCCAGGTGATGCCGGTGACGGTTCGCTGGGCGATGGTCTCGTCGTTGAACGAGTAGTACCGGGTGGCCTGCACCGAGCCGGTGCTCGCGTTGCGGCGCACCTCCGTAGTGCCGAGGAACAGAGTGCTTTCGGTGGGGGTGTTGGCGATCAGCCGGTTGCCGTTGGCGTCGTAGATGTAGGAGTTCTTCCCGGCGCTGTCGGTCAGGGTGGCGAGGTGTCCGTCGACGTCCCAGGTCAGGGTTTGTTGGCCTGAGGGCCCGGGGCGGGTCGTCATGTTGCCGGTGGCGTCGTAGGTGTAGGCGCCGGTGGTGGTGCCGATGTTGTCGGTTCGGCTCCATCCATCGAGGCGGTGTGGCTGCGTCGCGCCGGGCTCGGGGTAGGTGTAGCTGGTGGTGATCGTTCCGGTGGGGGTGCCCCGTTCAGTTTGGGCGAGGCGATTGCCGATGCGCCCCTTCGGGTCGTCGGGTGCGCCGAAGCTCCACTCGTGCCAGTAGGGCGCCGGTCCGCCCATATCGGTCGAGGTAGGGGCGGTGGTGCAGTCCGCGGAGGACGGTGTCCATGCCTTGGTGAGTCGGCGTTGGTGGTCGTAGTCGAAGCACTGGGTGTCGCGCGGGCGGCTACCCGGGTTGTCGTCGATCTTAAGAAGGTTGCCGCTGTCGTCGTAATCGTAGAAGGTGTTGGTGATATAGGACGGTGCGGTTGACCGGATGACCGCGCTGTTCTTGACCCGGCCAGTGGTTTCGTCGTAGTAGTGGGCGGACTGGACGGATTTGGTTCCCGTCAGCTGGGCCGACCGGGTGGTGGTGCTGGCCTCGAAGAGGTTGGTGTAGCCGGTTTCGACGACGTAGAAGCCGACGTCGCCGTAGTCGGTGGCCATCTGGTTCGGCATTGAGTGGGTCTGGTCGTACTCGTAGGTCAGCTTTTCCTGCTCGAGCCCGCCAGTAGCGGGGAGAGTGAGCGTGCTCGGTGAGCCGTCCGCGTTGTAGGTGGCCCGGGTGGTGAAGCTGCAGGTAGTGGCGGTGACCCCGCAGAAGCCGACCTGGGAGGCGGGCAACGTGAGCTTCGTCTGCGTTGGCTGGTACCGCGAGTTGACCGCCACGATCTCGTTACGGTATTCGTCGCCGCCGAGCCAGCGGGAGGCTGACTTGGTCAGACCCTTGGCCGGCAGGTCGTAGGTGTATGACGTTCTCAGGGCACCGGTGGTGCTGCCCTCGCGGACGGCTTCTAGCCGTCCGAGCCGGTCGTAGGTGAACCAGAGGTCCGGGGTGTCGTCGCGGGAGTCGGTAATTTTCTCCAGGTCGCCGACGGCGTTGTACTGCATGGTGGCGGCGCCCTTGTCCGGGTCACTCGTAGAGATCAGCCGGCCCTGGATGTCGTAGTTGTAGGACCAGGTGTTGCCCGAGGCGTCCTTGACTGTGGCCAGTTGGCCTCTGCGGTGGTAGGTATAGCTGGTCTCGTCGTAGGTGCCGGTGGCGGTTTGGCCGTGGTACTGCCACAGCTTCTCGGTGCGGCCCAGGACATCGGTCCAGATCGTGGTGGCCGCGTCGCCCTCGGCCGGGAGGACGGTCAGATGGTCACCGTGGTACGTCGTTGACGTCCGGGACTTTTCTACCTGCACCCCGGCTTGCCTACCGAGCAGCAGTGAGTGGGTGGGCCGCCCGGCGGCGTCGTAGAGCGTCTGGGTTTGGCTCGGCACATCGGCGTTCAGTGGACTCTGGATCGTGGCGAGATCGATCGCCCCACTGTTGTAGTAGGCGGAGTTTGCCCGGTGCATCCGGCCGGCGGCGTCGTAGAAGGAATCGGTGATGATCCGGCCGCCGCCGTGGGCGGGCTCCTGGGTCTGCCGCGCCCGGCCGAGTGAGTCGATCAAGGCGTGGGAGGTGTCGAAGCCAGCCCTGGCGTTGATCGAGCGCGTGGTGATGGTGGAGACCGACGTCTTGGACAGGTGGTAGCTGTAGCCGGTGGACGGGTCCGACGGAAAGGCCGCCTTGGAACGTCCGGGCAGCCAGATGCCGGTGTTACGGCCAAGTGCGTCGTAGCTGTACTCGGTACTCAGGTTGTTCGGGTCGGTGACCTTCAGGGGCAAACCGAGGACGGGGTCCAGCTCGACGGTATTGGTCCACAGCAGCGGATTGGTGGTGACCACCTTGGTGACCGGGCCACCCGTCGTCGGCGTGTAGTCGGTCTTGGTCTTCTCCCCGGCGATGTCGGTAACCTCGACGACTCGGCCGTGGGCGTCGTACGCGGCGGTGGAGGCCACCTGGTAGGTGGGTGCACCCCGGAAGAAGCCCTTGACCGTCTCAACCTTGGTGATCTTGCCGGCGGTGGGCGTCGCGCCGTGGTCGAGGGAATCGTGGGAGAACCGAGTGTCGCCGGTGATCAACCCCTCGGCCATTGGGAGGCTCCCGCAGGTGCCTGTCCAGCCACGAGTCCGTTTGACCGGAGTCAGCAGCCAGTTCGACGACGTGGTGTTGCGGACGTACTGGGTCTGCACGCAGCTTTCGTCGCCGGTCTTGGCGTCGTCGCCCCACTTCTGGACGGTGATCGGCATGCCGTACTCGTCGTAGCTGGTGGTTGTCGTCGTGCGACGGAACCCGCCGTCGATCGCGGCGCGGGTCTTCACTGTGCTGACCCGGGCGTACCGGGCTTCGGCGGTCGGTGTGCCGGAGCGGGTCGCGCTCGCCTCGGAGCGCCACATGTCGTTGACGCTTGCTGCGAGGATCTGCGTTCCGAGCCAGGTGATCTGCTCGCGGGGCATGCCGGCGTAGTGGTCGTAGTCGTTGGTCGGGCCGCCCTCGCGTCCCTCGACGGTGGTGGTCCTGGTTCCACCGGCCTGCAGCTTGTCGCCATACATGCCGCGGAAGTACAGCGTCTCAGTCTTGGTACGCTCGGCGCCCTCACCGGCGTAGGTGATGACGGTCGGGTAGCCCCGCCACTGCGACCACGTCTTACGGTTGTCCGGGGCGAGGCCGTTGTCCTCGTCGTGGTGCCACAGCGGCAGGTTCTGGGGGTTCTGGTACTCGTAGGCGGTGCGCACCGGCCGGGCGCCGCCGGTGTGGTCGATCTGCTGGACCTCGGTGACGACGTACTTGTGGAAGTAGTCGGTGATGGGGTCGGTGTACGTCGGGGGGGTCCACTTGACTGGGTAGCAGCGCAGCGAGTTGTTGTCCAGCGCCGTCGCCGTGGGCATGGTGCTGCCCTTGGCGCACTGGCGTGGACTGTAGGTCACATAGAGCTCGCCGCCGGTCTCGAATTGGATTGAGTTGACCCGCCACCAGTTCATCGCCAGGGCCCAGTCGCTGCCGGAGGCGTCGACCCGGTTGGGCATTTGCATGCCGCTGAAGGTCACTTCTGGGGTGGCCAGGGTCGCGCCGTTGAGGCCACGGTGGGTGATGCCTTCGAGCCACAGTCCTGCGCGGGTGCCGTCACCCGGGTCGGGGAAGCTGTGCCGCAAGGTCCACGAGTCGGCGTTCTGGTACGCCGAGCCCTTCCACACTTTGGTGGTGACGACGGTCAGGCGCTTCGCCGACCAGAAGGTGGGCGATCCGTTCAGGCACGGGTTGGTGGTGGCGGTGCATTCCTGGTCCCACGGGGTGTCCGGCCAGGTGGTCTCGTTCTTGGTGGTGCAGTTACTCAGGCAGCGGTCCGGGTTGGTGAATTCGACCCGCATCGGAGAGTTCTGCACGTAAGGGCTGGTCGCCGCATACTCGGTGCCGTCCCGGTTGTCGGTGCCGTAGTCGATGCGGGTGAGGTAGCCGGCCCGGTCGTAGGCAACTGGGGTCGTGGAGACCTTGTTCTTGGCGTAGTGGTTGGTTTCCTTGGCCCACCAGTAGGACATGGTGTTGCCGTGGACGTCCTGGACATAGTCCAGGTTCCACCGCCACGCCTGCCGCTTTCCTCCGCAGTCAGACGCGGCGAATGTGCTTTGGTAGCAGGGCTCGCCCGGGTTGTTGCCGAACACCGGCACGGTCAGCACCGAGTTCGTCGTCGGCCGGCCGGACGACCAGCCCGGCAGCTGGTGTCGCCCAAACCAGTACTGAGTGCCGCCGGCTGTGGTGAGCTTCCAGTACTCGTTGTCGTTGTCGCCGTTGTCGTAGGCCGGTGAGGCCAGCAGCTCGATTTTCGAGCCGTCCTCCTTACGCGGGTGCCATTTGCCGTCGCTGCCCTTGAGGAGTTCCACGGCTGAGCCGCCGAGGGACAGCACCGCGTTGTCGGTACCCCAGCACAGGTCCCCGGTCTCGGTGGTGTTGTTGGCATCACCGCCCATGTCGTCGGCGCAGGCCTTGTACTGGCGCTCGATGAAGCCGGGCGAGTAGTCGAAGCCCTCCCCGATGGGGCCGGGCTGGTTGTTGGTGGCGGCGTGCCGACCATCCACCGATTGGGAGGAGTAGCGGAGACCGAGGCCGGGACCGGGTCCGCCAGGACCGGGTGGTGTCCGCATCGGATACGACCACTGGAATCCGCCGGTCGCGCCACCGTGGCTCCACGACGCCGACGGCGCCATGCTCGACGCGGTGAAGGTGCCCGCGCCGCTCGACGGACCGGCCGACAGGGCGACGAGCGTGTCCGCTGTCGATGCTGTGCTCGCCATGCTCAAGCGCTGGGTGTCCGACGGAGGCGCTGTTGCCCGCGCCGGCCCCGCCGTCACCTGTGCGGACACCGTCCGCGTCCGCACGTCGTTACGCGAGTCCAGCGCAGTGATGCTGCAGCCCGCCGCGTCCGGTGTGTTCAGCGCACACTGGGGCACCTGCACCAGCCGCAGTCGTGACGCCCAGTCTCCGCCGTAGGCGGAGGCGAACGGGGCGTAGTCCACCGCGACCTCTACCCGGCCGCTCGCCCTCACCCCATCGGCGCGGCTGACTCGCATCAGCAGACCACCGCGCACGCCGGCCTTCTCGGCCGTCGCCTGCGGCAGCACCTCGATCCGGACCTTGCGCAGCCCGGTCTCTGCCGACCGGTTTGTGATGCCGGGAGCCGGTGGCACAGGCCGGACGGTCACCGGCAGCGACCCGGCGCGGGCCGCCTTTACCGGCGGCGCGGCACGATCACCGGCCGGCGCCGATGGCAGGGTCACGTCGGCTGCGCCGGCCGCTGGCCACGTCGGTGCCGGCCGGGTCACCGCAGCCGCCTTCTCGGCGGAATCCGGTGCTGGCTTCGTCGCCTTAACCGGCTCGACGGGGACGGATTCGTACCGCTGAGGGTCGAGCCGCGCGGATTGGACGGGCGCCTGCGCCCGAGCCGGCACCTGGCCGCCGAGCGTGACGAGGAGCGCCGATACAAGCCCGGCGGCGAGCAGTCTCCGGCCCTCGCCATGGGGATGGTCGGTGTGCCGGCGGCGTGGTGAACTGCCGGGTCTGACCTGTATCATCGTTGCCTTTCCGGTCGAAACGGGGTCACACTGCGCGGATGGGCGGCGCATGGCTGGTCTGGAGAGCCGACTGGGACCCTCCGGTTGTCGTCACCGGCCTCGGCAGCGAGGCGGCTGCCGGTGAGAGCGGCGAGCGGCGGGACACGCGACGACGCCTCTGTCGACGCCTCCCGCCGGGGAGCACTCCGAGGGGCAGTTCCTCAGGACGCGGCGATACCTCCGACCTGTGAGTCGGTGAGCCTGCCTTGCCAGACCTGGACGTCGTCCACCGTGCCGTGGAGAAAGTCACCGGAGTCCGAGGAGCCGATCCGCAGCCGGCCGGTGGCCCCCCAAGCGGGCGGAATGTTATTGACTTCGCCCGCTGGTGCGCCGTTGACGTAGAGGCGTATTGCTCGGCTCGTCGAGTCGTAGGTGGCGGCGAGGTGGACCCATTCGTGCAGAGCCGGTGTCCCGCCCCATTTGATGGTGGAGTAGGTGACTCCGCTGGCCGCGTCCTTGTCAGGCACGACGAGAGCCCAACTCGCTGGAGAGTTGCTCTGTCGCTGCAGGTAGAAGGCGCAGCGCGCGGTGCCGCACTGCGACAGCACCGTGTGGTAGGTGGTGAACGCGATCGGCTTGACCCGTGCCATCACCGTCCACGACCCCTCGGTGCGCAGCACCTGCTCACTGGTGTCCGCGGTGCCGCTGGCTCCGTCCAGGCAGAGGCCCGTGCTCAGGTAGCCGTCACAGAAGTGGGCGGCGGCGGCGGGTTCGGCGAGGGTGACCGGACGGTTGTATCCGGACCCGTCACCCTGCTGCCGCGGCGCTTCCTCATCCTCGTCATTCATGTCCCACTGGCCGACGAGGGTGGGCTTCACGATCGGCTCGAGATCGTCCGCCGGGTTGATGACCCGGTCCCAGAGGCGAACATCATCGATTTCACCCTGGAGGTAGTTCTGCTGGTTGCCGTTGTAGTGCACTCGTCCGATCTGCAGGATCCCGGCCGAGGACCACAGCGAAGACAACAGCTGTACGCCCACCTCGACGCCATTGACATAGATCCGGATCTCCTGCAGTCCCGCGTCGTATACGCCCGCGACGTGCTGCCACACGTTCGTGGCGGCCGGGTCAGCGGAGGCGACTGACGTCCTGGTGTGGGTGGCACTGTCGGCGGAGAACGTGTGGAAGTACCAATAGCCGTTCTTGTCCCGCTGCAACTGCCAGGCCCCGTTGTTGGTGCCGCTCGCCGCGACCACCGACCCGAAGGTTCCCGTGCTCCAAACCCGCACCCACGCGGCGACGCTGAAACTGCGAGACGAGTCGATCGGGGGTGCGACGGTAGTGGCACCCCAACCGCTGCCGTAGCCGAAGCTGACCGCACGGTCACGGCCCATGGTCCTGTGCGTGCCGGTGATCCAACCGTCGGACCACTGCGGATCGTTGTACAGGTTCAGGGTCGGACCACCTGCCGGGGTGGTGGGCTGCGTGGCTCCCGCGCCTTCCTGCATCGACCAAGTCGCCTGCGGTGCGGTGGGGTCGCCAGCCAGGAAGAGATACTCGTAGGTGGCTGACGCGTTGCCCGCCTGGTCCCGGCTCTTGACGAACAACTTGTTACTCAGCCGGCGGTTCGGGGTGATCCACACCGTGGCGGAACCGCCGAGAGTCTCAGCCCGAACCGTCTTTTCCGGCCCACCATCAAGCCAATACACATAGTCGTACACGTCGGCGACCCCATTTGCGGAGAACGTGAACCGGCCGGAGTAGCCCTTCGCGCCGCGCGGCGAGTCATTCGAGCCGATTGGCACCGACTCCAGGTAGAGGCCGTCGGCCGGCGTCACCTTCGGAGTCGAGGCCGGCGGGGAGTAGTCAGCGTAGAACTCACACCACGGCGATTTATCCGACTCTCCACCGAGCGTGTCCTTTGTCTGGACCTGCCATCGGTACTGCTCACCGTCGGCGATCGGCCCGAACTTCATCTCCGCCTTGCCGCCCGGGGCCACTCCGGAATCCGTTCGGGGCCAGCCGGTCAGCGTCGCCCAGGCCGTGCCGCTCCACTTCTGCAGGGTGAACACACCTGACAGGTTGCCGCCGTTGCTGCCGTCAGGGTCTGTCAGCGTCGCCTTCAACCATGGGTAGTAACCGCGCACCACGGGCCGGGAGGTGCCTGTGACACATGCCTGGGCGGGCGCGGTGTACTCGGCGTGTGTCGACAGCTGCGCCGCAGTCGGCGTGTTCGGGTTCGTGTTGTACTCCACCGACAGCTTCGTCACCGTCGGGTCGAACTTCTTCCACCAGTTGCTGGTTCCCTCCGAACTGCCGTCCGACTGCCGGGTAGACAGCGCCAGCGTGTAGTTACCGTCACCCTTGTAGGCGTCGACATCGTTCTTCAGGTTGGTGCTGGCAAACTCCATCGGTTTGTCCGGCTGCGGGTCGCCTGGACAGGTCGTCGGCGATGAAGGCTTGTGCGCGTGCCCCCACCGCTCCTCCAGCCACTTCGCCAGGTTCGGCCCGTCCCAACTCTGCTTCCCCGACGATGTCAGATCCGCAGACCGCCACAGGTTCACTGGCGTGTTCTCGCAGTCCCACGAGTGGGTCATCTCGGTCAGGAACTTCGCCCCCCGGATCGTCTTCCCGGCCAAGCCCGAGAGATTGAAACGGAAGAACGAGCGGAAGATACCCGCCCCGGTCGGCTCCCGACCCACACGGGCGACGCCGTCGTCGCGAGTCGCGTTGGTTGACCCGGTGTATCCCCACATCGCCTTGCCGATGGTGGTCCACGGATCGATGACCACCGGATAGGTGGTGTCGGCCCCACGCAACAGCGCCAGGTCCGGTCGAATCACCACGTCCGCGCCCACCACCTCGGCGGCTAGTTCAACCTTGTTCGCCGTGTCCGGCGCGCTGCGGAGAACCTCGGACCCGTCCTGTGCATCCGCCGGCGCTGACAAGCTCGATGGCGACGCTTCGGTCTCAGCCGCACCCGAGGAGTCCCACATCAGGGCGTTCCCAGCGGACAGCACCACAGTGCCGGCGGCGTCGACAACATCGAACCCACCACCGGTTCGTGCGCGCCGCGACACGCCGGACGTGCCGAGTGACAGCCGTAGCGTTTCCAGCGCCGGGTTCGCCGCCGCCTTCGCCGACTTCACCACCACGACCCAGGTGAAACCGTCCACCAACGCCCGAACGCGGAGATCGACATCGGGCAGCACGGACCCGTAGACCGCCGTGTCACCCTCCAACGTCGGCGCGGGAAGCGCGCCCGGCCAACCGATCGTGACTTCCCCGCCTGCGACCGGCACCCGCACCAGGGGCCCTGTTCCCCCGGGCGAAAAGCCGACGTCCGCGAGCGTGGCAACCGGGGCGACGGCACCAGACGCGTCCCGATGAAGCATCGTGTCGACCTGTCGCCAACCACTACCGTCACGCTTCATCGTCCAGCGCGGAACCGCATGCGCCTCCAGCAGCAAAGACCCCCGCGGCGTGGCCAGGACCCGAGACGACTCCGACTTCGATCCACGGACCTCCACCGACGTGCCCAACTGCTTGGCCACGGCAATCGCTTCCGCTTCGGCCGCTGACGCAGAACTCTCAGACGGTGCCTCACGGGGCTGCACCGTGGCCGCACCGACCGGAGTCGTCACGCTCAGCGTGGCGGCGACCAGCACCGCCGCACAGGAGCCGCCCACTACCTGCCGTCGCAGGCGCATCCGGCCAGGGGTAAGTCTCAACTCAGTCTCCTTGCATAAACGTGCGCAGAACCCGGCACAGACGTCGAGTTCCTCGCGGATGGCGCCAGGCACCCCTCCCGTGCGGCTCGAGAGCCGGCAGGGCATCTGCGTCGCGTCGAAGTACAGGCGGACGCCGGTCGCGGCTCCTCAGTCAAAGGACCACACCGAACGGGCCGATCCACCCGGCAGGCCGCCGTTCAGCCACCACCTTCCGGCTTGAGGCAGGCACCACGGCCGGTCTGAGGCGCGGACCCAACGCCTCAGTTCCCGAACTCACCCGAGTGTTCGGGCAGAGAGCAGTTGCAGACTGCACGGTTACGCCGAAGCCACTCAGAGAAGGCCGCGCGACGGTGGACTTCACGCGATGGTTCAGGACGCTCGAACACCCAGCGACACGCAACGCATGCACTTCCACCACACCCCCTGTGACCACTCGTCCTAGCCACGGCGACCCTAAAGATGATCAAGACCAGGTGTAAAGAGGCGTCACAACTTGCCACCACAAACCAGTCAGGTGATCACTGAAAGGACCCCTGGGTCACTGACAGTGACGAGCCATGGGCTTAGCTTCCCCCGGGTTCTCAACCCTCAAGCAGTCCGGGAACCGGGGGAAGCTCAGGGCCATGTTCTCTGGCCCGGTCTTCTCGTGTCTGCCCCGGCTGAACCCACGCAAGACTGTCTCTTATAGATCTTGAAGGTCAGGTCAGACCACTGTGGTTGGAGGTGTCGCCGTCGGCGACTAACAACTCCTAACTAAATGATGTTGGGCGTAACCGGCCGGACGTGAGGATCGTTTTGTCTGAACGTGAGGAGGGGTGAGCAGCCGCGGTGGATCGTGTCGGACGAGTTGTGGGCCGAGATCGCGCCGCTGCTGCCGCCCCGGCCGCCGCGGCGGCACCGCTACCCCGGACGCAGGCCCCTGGATGATCGCAGGTGTTGTGCGGGATCCTGTTCGTGCTCTACACCGCGATCCCGTGGGAGTACCTGCCCCAAGAGTTGGGGTTCGGCTCAGGATGATCTGCTGGCGCAGGTTGCGGGACTGGAACGACGCCGGCGTCTGGCAGCAACTGCACGAGGTCCTGCTGGGCAAACTCCGGGCCACCGGTCAGTTGGACATGTCCCGGGCGGTGATCGACGGCTCCCACATTCGGGCGCTCAAGGGCGGCCCAGAACCGGTCCGAGCCCGGTCGATCGTCGCAAGCCTGGCTCGAAACACCACGTCATCACCGACGCGGGCGGCATCCCCCTCGCCGCGAGCGTGACCGGCGGCAACCGCCACGACGTCACCCAGCTCATGCCCCTGGTCGACAAGGTCCCCCGAATCAAGGGCATCCGTGGCCGTCCACGGCAACGACCCGAACGGCTCTACGCCGACCGTGGCTATGGCTACGACTGCTACCGCCGCCAGCTACGTGCCAAGGGCATCACCCCGCGCATCGCCCGACGCGGCACCGACCACGGCTCCGGCCTGGCACCCGACGATGGGTTGTCGAGCAGACGATCGCCCTGCAGCACTGGTTCCGCCGCCTGCGCATCCGCTGGGAGATCCGCGACGACATCCACGAAGCATTCCTCACCCTCGCCTGCGCCATCATCTGCTGGCGCCGACTCCAACGCTCAAAGAGTTAGGAGTTGTAACTGAGACCGGATTCGCCCGGGAACCCGCCACCCGCGGCGGACACCGCATCACCGCCGAAGGCACCCGCAACCGAGGGAGGAAATCATGGCTGGTCCGGGAAAGGTCTACAAGCGGTGCGGATACCGCGACAACGGCACCAAGAAGCGGCTGGAGCAGCGCTGGGGAGTGTGGATCGAACGGCACCTCTCTGTGTCAAGGCGTTGGCAGCAGAGAGGTCTCCGTTAGCGAGACAGCCCCGTACCAGCCGTACGTGGCCTCCAGGACCACGTCCGGGTCGGAGCCGGCCTTGGCGATCTCCAACCCCAGCGCGACCGGGTCATTGTCGATCCGCACCGTGTCGAGTTTCTCGCCCGTCTCGGTCATCCGCACGATCAGCGACCTGCGCCGGTGCAGACCAATACCCACGATCTGCCGGCCGTCGAACGCTGCCTGCATGAGGGGCCTTCTTCGTCGTGAGACGTGAGCACCCCGAGCATCCCGCCCGGGACCCACGAGGAGGAGGCCCCGCTCCTTCATGCCATCAAGCGGCTGCGGCTGCGGCTGCTCCAAAATCCGCCACCCCGGATTAGCCGTTCAAGGCCGCATGACGAGGCATGGGCATGGCGGGGCACTGACCGTTCGGACGTGCCTGGTGGGCTGACGCCGACCGAGCTTGGGGCTACCGGGCGGTCGGCGCCGGAGCGCCCTTTCACTGGCCGGCGGGCAAGCCCGGGATAGGAAACTCCACCTCGCTGCGGATATCCACGAACTCCTTGCTCCGGTCGACCAGACGCTTCTTCGGGCTGAGGAAGGTGACTGTGCCGGCGCTGATCCGATCGACCCAAGCGCACATCGTGACGTAATACTGCCCGTCG
Organism: Micromonospora deserti; assembly: GCF_003236335.1. Lineage (GTDB taxonomy): Bacteria > Actinomycetota > Actinomycetes > Mycobacteriales > Micromonosporaceae > Micromonospora > Micromonospora deserti. The sequence goes on along the minus strand of NZ_POUB01000052.1, from coordinate 1,191 downwards.
CGGGCGCTACCACATGCTGCCACGCCACCCAACGGTCCAGCGTCCACCGCTCGGACCTCACCCACCAGGGGGTACAGCCCGAAGATCTTGTTCAGCGTCGCTTCCTCGTCCCTCACAGTGCCGGCGGCAGCGCTGATCAGAACCGCGTGGTCGGCGTCGGTCTCGCCGTTGTAGACGGACCCGAAAGCCCTCTCATGGTGGCCATTCACCAGACGAGCAAGGCCCTCGGAGCTCCTGATCGTCACACGCAGCAGCGACCCGTCGACGAAGCGAGAGCGGTTGCCGAGCTGCATGGGCAACTCAAGCCGGGCGCGCATGCTCGACGGGCTCGCGGAAGGCTGCGTCGATGCGGAGGAAGAGGATGGCTCCGAGCGGTGCCCGGAGGAGGCCGAACAGCCGAAGATTGCTCCAGCGGCCACCACGACCACGATCCTCCAAGCGGCGGCCCAACCGCGCCTCACCGTGACCGGGTTTCCCATGCCAGCTCCCTCATCGTGATCACAGTCCCGAGGGACGATAGTGCAGGTGCCAGTACCGCCGCCAGGCTCGCCCACCGGCAGCGCGGCTGGCCCGCCTCAGCTCGACGGGTGCGTCGCCGCGGTCGCCGGTTCGCTCGCGCCACTGGCCGCCATCGGCCTGGACGAGACGCCGCACCGTCTGCCGTGCCTCGCCCTCGGTGTCGAACTCCCACTGGAGTACCTTGCCCGTCTCCGAGTCGACCGCCTCGGCCACGACGTGCCACCGAACCTCGCGGGCGAGCCACACGTCCGCCGGGTCAGCCGTCCCCACGTGCCGTTCCACCAGCACTCCATCAGCTCCCACACGCCGTGATCATCATCCATACGTACGGTTGCTTCCCCCGGGATACCAGCACTCCCCCGGCAAGGCGGTTTCAATACCAAACCTATTCGGCGCACGTCTTCGAAATTACCCAAAATCAGATTCCTGTCGGACATCCTTCGTCAGGGTGGAAGCAACACCGATACGGAAGGGACAAACGAATGAAAGGCCAGGGTGCAATGCTGAAGCGGTGCGGTTGCCTGAGCCCGGGAACCAATCGGCGGCTAGCTTGATCTTTAACCTGTGCGGCGGGGGCGGGGATTCGTGGTCTTCGTTTTCCTCGTGCCTGGCGGCTTGGCATCCTTTGTGGTCACGGTATGGACGTCGTAGCGCGGGGTGGGGTGACTGTTG
>NZ_POUB01000529.1 GCF_003236335.1 Micromonospora deserti | reverse complement strand
AGATGTGTATACGAGACAGGTCCGGACGAGCCACCGCCGTCCACGCCCACCTGGTTGGACGCCGACGACCCGGAACACCCGCCGGAGGCGTCCTCGCGGGAGGTGCAGAACATCCCCCTCGGGCTGGGCGCGCTGCTGCTCGGGGTGGCCGCGGTGGTCTTCGCCGTGGTGGCCACCAGCTCGATGGACGCGCTGGCCCGGCTGGGCATCCTGCTGCTCGCCACGGTGCTGTTGCTGCTCGCCCCGCCGGTGCTGGCCCGGCGCGGCCTGACCTCGACCGCCGAGACCATCTCCGCGGTCGGGCTCCTGCTGGTGCCGCTGGCCGGATACGCCCTCTGGGCGGTGGACCGGATCGGCGAGGGGGGCGCCTCGGGCGCGATCTTCGCCGGGATGATCTTCGCCGTCACCGCCGGCGTCTCCTTCGCGTACGCCGGGTGGACGGGCCTGCGCGCGCCCCGGTTCGCCACCGTACTGGCCGCCCAACCGGTACTGCCGCTGTTCGCGTACGACCGGATCACCGGCCCGGGTGGCTGGGCGCTGCTGCTGACCGCGGTCGCCGTGCTCGACCTCTGGCTGGCCCGCTCCCCGGTCACCGTGGAACGGCCGGTCCGCCGGGACGTGCCCGCACCACCGGCCGCCCCGGCCGCCGCGCCCCGCCAGCGTCGGGCGGAGGGCCGACCGGAAGGAGCCCCGGAGGAGGGCGCGGAGGTGCTCGACGGCATCCCGCCGGCCGCGCCCCCCGCCAC
>NZ_POUB01000528.1 GCF_003236335.1 Micromonospora deserti | reverse complement strand
CCGCCCAACCGGCCCGGGGTGGCGGCCGGGCCGGAGCCGTCACCGCGGTCGCGCTCGGTCCGTGCCGTCCCTCCCACCCGGCCGTACGGACCCTGCCAGCCGGCCGTACGGAGGGACGCGAGCATCGAATTCCGCTACCCGGCGCACATCACCGCGCCCGACGGTACCCGCCCGGGCCGCCGGCGTGACCAGGTGCCCGCTCACCCGTCGGCTCCTCGCCGCCGGCCACGAGCTGTCGGCACCACCCGCCGTGTCGGACACGCCGCACCCGACAGCCGACGACCTCGTCGGTGCGCGCCAGTAGGCTTCTCGCCGTGCTGGACACCCTCGACGCCGCCGCGGTGCGCCGCTGGTGCACGGGTGGGCTGGCCGCGCTCCGGCGCCACCAGGGCGAGATCGACCAGCTCAACGTATACCCGGTGCCCGACGGCGACACCGGCACCAACCTGGTGCTCACCCTCGCCTCGGCGCAGCAGGCCCTGGCGATGGATTTCGACACCCAGCCCGACGGCGGCACCACCCCGCACGGGCACGCGCTGCGGCTGATGGCCCGCGGTGCGCTGCTCGGCGCCCGGGGCAACTCCGGCGTGATCCTGTCGCAGATCCTGCGCGGCTTCGCCGATGCGACGGCGGCCGTGCCGGTGGTGCGGGGGCGGGAGCTCGCCGCGGCCTTGCGCGACGCCACCACCGCCGCCTACGACGCGGTCGCCCGCCCGGTCGAGGGGACGCTGCTCAGCGTGGTCGCCGCGGCCGCCGCCGCCGCGGAGCGGGCGGACAGCGACGACCTGCGGGTGGTCGCTGTCCGCC
>NZ_POUB01000527.1 GCF_003236335.1 Micromonospora deserti | reverse complement strand
CCCTGGTCGGGGCGGGGCTCGGCGGGCTGCTCATCTGGTGGTTCGGGGTGACCTGGGCGCTCCTCATCGACGCGGCCAGCTTCGCGGTGTGCGCGGTGCTGGTCGGCGTCCTGGTGCGTCCGCCGGCGGCCACCGCCGCGCCAGCCGAGCCGGAGGGGTACCTGCGCGCGCTCGGCGGCGGCTTCCGCTACCTGGGCCGGGACCGGATGCTGCTGACCATGCTGCTGGTGATCTCGGCGTTGAACATGGTGGCCAACGCGAGCATCGCCGTCTACATCCCGCTCTGGGTGGCCGACGTGCTGGGCAACCCGGCGGGTCTGGGCCTGGTACTCGGGGCGTTCTCGGCCGGCGCCCTGCTGGGCAACCTGCTCTTCACGGTGCTGGGCCCACGCCTGCCCCGCTATCTGACCTTCGTGGTCGGCGCGGCGGCCAGCGGCGCGCCGCGGCTGCTGGCGCTGGCGCTCAGCGAGGAACTGCCGGTGGTGCTGGCGGTGACGTTCCTGTCCGGCATCGGCATCGCGGTGGTGAACCCGCTGCTCGGGGTCGCGCTCTACGAGCGGGTGCCGGCCGGGTTGCAGACCCGGGTGATCGGGCTGGCCGGGTCGCTGGCCTTCGTCGGGCTGCCGGTGGGCGCGCTGCTCGGCGGCTGGTCGGTGGCCGCGTTCGGGCTGGTCCCCGCCCTGCTGGCGATGGCCGCCGCCTGCCTGCTGGTCACCGTCCTGCCCCTCACCCGCACTTCCCCGACCCGCACTCTCCCGGCCCCGGTCTCTCCCGATGACCGAGAGGTTCGCGTCAGCGGGAGCGCCGTTCC
>NZ_POUB01000526.1 GCF_003236335.1 Micromonospora deserti | reverse complement strand
GGGTGAGGGCGGTCAGGCCGGTGGCGGCGAGGAGTTGGGCGGCGGACAGGGCCAGGGCGTTGTCGCGGCCGGTGAGGTGGCGGGCCATGTAGGCGAAGGCGAGGGCGTAGCTGGCGGCGGCGGCGAGCAGGGCGGTGACGCCGCCGGCGGTGAGGTTGTCGGGTCGCCAGGGGGCGAAGATCAGCAGGGTGCCGGTGAAGCCGAGCAGTAGGCCGGTGAGGCGTAGCGGGTGGGGTCGGCGTTCGGTGCCGAGGGTGAGGGCGAGCAGCAGGGACCACAGCGGGGTGGTGGCGTGGATGACGCCGGCGACGCCGCTGTCGACGGTCTGTTGGCCGGTGCTGACGAGTAGGAACGGCAGGGCGTTGCAGAGCAGCGCGGCCACGGTGAGGTGGGTCCAGGTGCGGCGGTCGCGGGGCAGGTGTTGCCCGGCGGCGCGGGCGAGCAGGAGCAGGACGCCGGCGCCGAGGGCGCACCGGGTGACGGCGATGTGCGCGGGTGCGAGGCCGCCGGTGAGGGCGAGGTCGGTCCAGAGGAAGCCGGAGCCCCACAGGAGGGTGAGCGCGGCGGCGCGGGCGAGGGTGGGCATGGTTCGTAGGCTGCCCGGCCGGGATCTGTCAGACAAGCGAAAGGATTGGTAGGAGCGTTAAGCTGCGCTACATGCTCGATGTGCGGCGCATGCAGGTGTTGCGGGCGGTGGTCGATACCGGCTCTGTCAGCGCGGCCGCCCGCGAGTTGGGCTACACCCCTTCGGCGGTGAGTCAGCAGGTGGCGGCGCTGGAGCGGGAGGCCGGGGCGGTGCTGCTGGAGCGGTGCGGGCGCGGGGTGCGGG
>NZ_POUB01000525.1 GCF_003236335.1 Micromonospora deserti | reverse complement strand
GAGCGGGGCAGGCGGGTGGGCCGGCCGGCGGTCTGGGCACCGTTCCCCACAGCGGTCATGGGCACCTCCGAGTTCTTCGTACGAGCCGGCATTTCACCCGAACCGGTCGGGGCCCCCATGCCCCGTCGCGGAATTGGCCCGCCGCTGTAACTTATCGCCACTGTCACCACACGGTAGCCTCAGCGGGGGCGACCAAGGAGCGCGCGGTGAGTGAATCAGGGCAACCCGGTGCCGCCACCCCGGGAGAGCACGGCGACGGACCAGGTCAGCACGACGACCCGGCCCGTTCCGGCGGCGGTGGGTGGACGCCCTCGGCTGACTGGTCCCGAGGCGCGGAGAGCACCGGGTCGCGGCAGCCGGCGCCCTGGCAGCGGCCCGACCTGGCCCCCGGCTGGGCGTCCTCCTCGCCCCGCTACGGCGACCTGCCCGCCCCGCTGCCCGCACTGCCAGGCAGCGCCGAGGCGCCGGCCCGGGTCAACGGCCACCGCGCCAACGGGGTGCACCACAACGGAGCGGACGCGCCGTCCAGCCACCAGGCCCCGGTGAGCGCCCCGCCCGGTCTCCGGGGCGAGCCCGGTCGGGATTCCGACGGCGACCGGCTGGTGGTGCCGGCGCAGCGGCCCGCGCCGGCGGTCGAGCAGCCGCCCGGCCCGCCGCGCGGGTTCACCGAGCCGGAGCCCGACCCGGCCCGGCACGCCTCCGACGAGCCGCCGGCCGGCCGCCCCACCCGGTGGGCGGAGCCCGGCCTGCCGACCTCCGCGCCGCCGGCCGTGCAGGTGCCGCCGGTCGGCACCGCCGCCAGCGGCTTCGAGGTGCCCCCCGGGATCCACGCCCCCACCGTCGAC
>NZ_POUB01000524.1 GCF_003236335.1 Micromonospora deserti | reverse complement strand
AAGGGACGTCTCGTAACTCGGTCGGGCGTCCATGGTGGATCATGTCAGGGTGCAGGTGATCTCGGCGGCTCGCCCGGAGTGGATCTTCCCGTTCACCGGGCTGCAGCCCGCCCAGTTCCGCAGGCTGGTCCGGCTGGTCGCCGACCGTGGCGGGGACGCGATCGCCGACGGTCGACCGGGCCGGCAGTGGTCGCTTGACCTCGCCGATCGGGTACTGCTGGTCGCCGCCTACTGGCGGACGAACCTGACCATGCGCCAGATCGGTCCGCTGTTCGGGGTGTCGCACTCCGCCGCGCATCGGGTCATCGACACCCTCGGCCCGCTGCTCGCCCTGGCCCCGGTACGCCGGCGGCGGGTCGACCAGATCGCCATCGTCGACGGCACCCTGGTCCCGACCCGCGACCACCGGCTGGCCGCGCCGAGCAAGAACTACCGCTTCAGCACGAACCTGCAGGTGGCCATCGACGCCCACACCCGCCTCGTCGTCGCTCTCGGCGACCCGCAACCGGGCAACCGTAACGACACCATCGTCTACCGCACCTCGGGCATCGACCAGAAACTCGCGGGACGGCCGGTCATGGCCGACGGCGCCTACCGCGGCAACTCCGACGTGATCATCCCGTACCGCAAACCGGCCGACGGTAGCGAGCTGCCCGAGTGGAAGGCGGACCTGAACAGGCAACACCGCACCGTCCGAGCGCAGATCGAACACGCCCTCGCCCGCATGAAGACCTTCAAGATCCTGCGGGACTATCGCCGCGCCGCCAAAACATTGGCCGACACCGCTTCCGGCGTTGCCAACCTCCACAACATCATCCTCGCCGGATGACGCCGACACCGTTGAAC
>NZ_POUB01000523.1 GCF_003236335.1 Micromonospora deserti | reverse complement strand
ACCCCCACCCCCACCGACTGACCAGTGCGGCCCGCCGCACTGATGTGGGTGCATCTGTTGTTGCCCTGACGACAACAGACGCACCCAAAGCCCGCCGATCCTCTAGGGGTGCTCCCGGGGACCGATCTCGGTGGGTGGCCCGGATCCGTTTCGGGTGCCTCCGGCGACAGGCTGGGCTATGCGTGGAACCCGGAACAGTGGGCTGGCAGCACTCGGCGGAATCGCCCTGGCGGCGCTGCTCGCCGTGATCGGCCACCTTGAGGTGAACGAGGATCTGGACCCCTGGTCGCTGACCGTCAGCGACTACGCCGTCTCCGACCGGGGCGGCGTGATCGACGTGGCCATGGTGCTGCTCGCCGCGGCCAGCGCGGTGCTCATCCCCGCCCTCGGGGCCACCAGCCGCGGTCGCGGCGGCGCCGGCACGGCCTCCGGCGGGCCGGGACGGTTGGCGCAGCTGCTCCTGGCCGCGTGGGTCGGCGGGCTGCTGCTGGCCGCGGTCGTGCCGACGAACGAGCCGGGCCTGCCCATGGACACCGCCGCCTACGTCCACCGGTACGCCTCGGTGATCGCCTTCCTGGCGCTGCCGTTCGCCGGCTGGCTGGTCGCCCGGCGGCTGCCGGATGGCGTCGCCCGCCGGTGGGTACGCGGGCTCGCCGTGACCAGCCTGGCCATCGCCGCGGCGATGGTCTGGTCCGCCTACCCGGGTGACCGGGTGCTGCTCGGCCTGGTCGAGCGCCTGCTCATCCTCACCGAGGTCACCCTCCTAGCCACCCTCACGCTCACCAGTCGGGCGCGCTGCGCCGGCAGGCCGACCAGCGTCCCGCCGCGCCTCACCCCGCCCCCCACCCGTCC
>NZ_POUB01000522.1 GCF_003236335.1 Micromonospora deserti | reverse complement strand
ATAAGAGACAGGGTCCGGAGGATGTGGTGGGGGTGGCGTTGCCCCGGTCGGTGGACTGGGTGGTGGCGCTGTTGGGTGTGATGAAGGCGGGTGCCGCCTATCTGCCGTTGGATCCCGGTTATCCCGTCGAACGCCTCCGATATGTGCTCTCCGACGCTGATCCGCGTCTCATTCTGACTAATCCGGCCGCTGGGCGCCGGCTGATTCCGGCGTTGCCGGAGAGCCCTTGGTTGTTGCTGGGTGAGGCGGCTGTTGCCGGCTTGTCTGGTCGTGATGTGTGTGATGTGGAGCGGCGGGGTCGGTTGCGGTTGGGGAATCCGGCGTGGGTGATTTATACGTCGGGGTCGACGGGGCGGCCGAAGGGTGTGGTGGTGCCGCATACCGGGGTGGCGTCGTTGGTGGCGGTGTTCAATGCGACGGTGCCGTCGGGGCCTGGGGATCGGGTGTTGCAGTTCGCTTCTCCGAGTTTTGATGTGACGTTGGCGGAGTTGGCGCAGGCGTTGTTGTCGGGTGCGGCGTGGGTGATCGTGCCGGACGAGCTGCGTGTTGGTGCGGATCTGGCTCGTTTCGCTGTCGAGTGTGGGTTGACGCATTTGACGGTTCCGCCGAGTGTGCTGGCGACCATTCCTGAGGATGTCGATCTGCCGGATGGGGCGTCGTTGGTGGTGGGTACTGAGGAGGTGCCGGCGGGGTTGGTGGATCGGTGGGCTGGTGGTCGGGTCATGGTGAATGCGTATGGGCCGACTGAGGTGACGGTGAACTCGACGTTCTGGCGGTGTGAGCCGGGTTGGTCGGGTCGTCGGTTGCCGATCGGCCGGCCTGATTTGAACACGAGGGCCTATGTTCTGGATGGGCG
>NZ_POUB01000521.1 GCF_003236335.1 Micromonospora deserti | reverse complement strand
CCAAACCCCGAATGCCCCCGGTCACACCCCGAAACCCGACATCCAGACAGCCACCACCCAGCCCGGCACCTAACCACCCAGACCCACCAAAGACCTACATCACACCGGCGATGGTCGTCCCGGTCGGCCCGCCGTGGCACCGACAGCGGCAACCGGACACCCCGCATCAGCGACACCAAGTCGATCACCTGCGGCCCAGGCCCTAGGGTGGTCAGCGTGGCGACCCTTCTGCTCCTGCGACACGGCCGGACGACCGCGAATGCCGACGGTGGGCTGGCCGGCCGTCAGCCGGTCGAGCTGGACGAGACCGGCCGTGCGCAGGCCGGCGCGGTCGGCGAGCGGCTGAGGCCGGTGCCGCTGGCCGCGGTGGTGACCAGCCCGTTGATCCGCTGCCGGCAGACGCTGGAGCTGGCGCTGCCCGAGGTCGACCCGGTGCCGGAGGAGGGTCTGGTCGAGTGTGGGTACGGCACCTGGGAGGGGCAGCCGCTGAAGAAGCTGGCCAAGGAGCCGCTCTGGCCGGTGGTCCAGCAGCACCCGAGCGCGGCGGTCTTCCCGGAGGGGGAGCCGATGGCGGCGATGGCGGCGCGGGCGGTCGCCGCGGTGCGGTCCTGGGACGCCCAGGTCACCGCGGAGCACGGCCCCGAGGCGGTCTGGCTGGCGTGCAGCCACGGTGACGTGATCAAGGCCATCGTGGCCGACGCGCTCGGCGTACACCTGGATCTCTTTCAGCGGATCGTGGTGGACCCGGCCTCGGTGACCGCGATCCGCTACACGCCGCTGCGGCCGTTCCTGGTCCGGCTCAACGACACCGGCGGCGATCTGACCGGTCTGGTGCCGCCGCCGCGTAAGCGGCGCCGGGGCGGTGCCCGGGCGGCGGGCGCGGCCGACTCCGACGCGGCGGTGGGC
>NZ_POUB01000520.1 GCF_003236335.1 Micromonospora deserti | reverse complement strand
CGGCCGGCGGCCAGCGCCAGCGCGCCCAGCGGGGCGAGGATGTAGCCGGCCTGGGCCACCGAGGACCAGGCGAGCAGCCGGACGGTACGTCGCTGCCGCAGCGCGACCAGGTTGCCGACGGTCATGGTGAGCACCGCGAGCAGGGCGAGCACCGGACCGGTCACCTCGGCCGGTAGCGCGTGCCGCACCACGGCGAGCAGGGCGACGACCCCGCCCAGCTTGGAGGCGGTGGAGAGGTACGCCGCCACCGGCAGCGGCGCGCCGTCGTAAGTGGCCGGCGCCCAGGCGTGGAACGGCACCGCCGCCACCTTGAACGCCAGCCCCAGCACCACCAGGGCGACGGCCACGGTGGTCAGCGGCAGGTCGAGCAGCTCCGGCCGGTCGGCGAAGAGCGCGCCGAGCCGCTCCAGGTGCAGCCCGCCCGTGGCCGCGTAGAGCAGCGCCGCCCCGAGCAGGGTCAGGGTGGTGGCGACCACGCTGACCACGAAGAAAGTGACCGCCGCCTCGGCGCTGGCCAGGCTGCCCCGGCGCAGGCCCACCAGCACGTAGAGCGGCAGGGTGAGCGTCTCCAGCGCCACGATCAGGGTGATCAGATCGCCTGCCGCGCCGAGCACCACACCGCCGGTCATCGAGCAGGCGAGCAGGAAGCAGTACTCCCC
>NZ_POUB01000051.1 GCF_003236335.1 Micromonospora deserti | reverse complement strand
GCAAGACGGGGCGGAGCCGCCCCGTCTTGCCGACGGCACGGACACCGGCCGGGGGCCGGTGGGCCGGGCGCGTCCGGACGCCGAGCCGCCCCGTCCCGCCGGTGCCCGCTCCGGACCGTCCCCGGCCCGAGGCGCGGCGCGTTCCGCGCCTGCCGCCCCACCGGCTCCGACCGAATCCTTCGCCGGAGGCCGCGAACGCCCCGAGCCGACGCCGGACGCGCCCGCCCGGGGGGCCGCGCGACCGGGCGCCGGCCCGGTCCGGTCCGCCGCGACGGCTGGCCCCGGCGGCGCACCCGCCGGCCCGACCATGCCGGGCCCGGCTGGCCCCGGCCCGGTCCGTCCCGGCGCGATTCCGCCCGGTCCCGCCCGGCCGGACGACCGGGGCCGGGCCGAGCCGGCTCCCGGCGCCGGTGTTCACCCCGGCCCGCCCGGGCAGCCGGCGGTGGCCCGGGCGTCCGCCGCGGCCCCCCGGTCCGGTCCGGACGACCGGTCGCTGGGGCGGGCCGCCCCGCCGCAGCGGGAGCCGGGTCGACCGGAGCCGTCCGGCGTCCCGCCGGTGCCTCCGCCGGGTCACCCGGGTGAGCCGGCAGTGGCCCGGGCCGCCGCGGTCGTCCCCCCGGCCGGTCCGGCCGCCCGGCCGTCGCCGGAGCCGGCGGACGGGCCGGCGGTGCGGCGGGCCGAGCCGGAGCCGCCGGCCGACGACCCGCCGGCCCCCGGCGGTCTGCGGGGTGCCCGGTCGGAGCTGCGGCGGCAGATCCGCAAGCGACGGCGGCTGCGGATGGGCGTCCTCGCGCTGGTCAGCGTGCTGCTGCTCGGGGCGATCCCGCTCTGGTTCGGGTTCCAGACGCTCAGCCGCGACCCGGTCTTCGACACCCTCGACGGGCTGGACGTGCCGGGCTGGGCGGCGGTGACGACCGTTGACGACGTCAGCGGCAGCCGCTGGTGCCTGCTGGACTGCCGACTGCGCGAGCGCACCGTCGAGTCCGAGCGGTCGCCGCAGGAGACCACGCAGGTCTACGAGCAGGCGCTGGCGAAGGACGGCTGGCGCCCGTGGCGGGTGAGCCACTGCCCGGAGCAGCCGGCGAAGGGCAGTTACACCTGTTGGCGCCGGGACGAGCTGACCCTCGACCTCTGGGTGCGCGAGCCGACCTGCGTACCGCCGCCGGTGGACGGGGAGCCGGCCGTGCTGCCGTCGCCCGATCCGTCGACCGCAGCGGCGCAGTGCACCGGCTCGTTGGTGTCGGTGAAGGTCCGCAACGCGATCGACGACGAGCGGACCCGGCCACAGCCGAGCACTGACCCGTCGCTCACCGGTGAGGATCCGTTCCCGACGCTCAGCGAGGATCCGTTGGGCGAACTGACACCCTCACCGTCCTGAGCCGCATTCCATCACGGACGGTAGGGTCTGGGGCGGCAGGTGCGCCTGCTCCCGCCGGCCCGCCCGGTCGCCGAGCGGCGGTGGGACAGGACCGGTCGCGCGTTCCGGGAGCGTCCGGTTCCCGGAAGTCTGCTTGAGGAGGACAGGCGTGGACTTTGGAGAGGTCGCGGCACTGATCGCGGCGATCGCGTTCGCGATGCTGGTGTTGATCCTGACGCTGCCCATCCTGCGGTTGCGGCACACCGTGGACGCCACCACCCGGATGATCAACGACCTCAACGACCGCACCGCGCCGCTGCTCGGCGACGTCAACACCACGGTGCGGAACGTGAACACGGCGCTGGAGCAGGTGCAGACCTCCCTGGACGGGGTGAACCTTCAACTGGCCAAGGTCGACACGATGACCAGCCACGCCCAGAACATCACCGCCAACATCGCCAACCTGGCCGCCGTCGTCTCCGCCGCCGCCGCGAACCCGTTGGTCAAGGTGGCCGCCTTCGGCTACGGCGTGCGCCGGGCCGCCGCCGCGCGCCGGCACGCCGAGACCGAGCGCGAGGTACGCGACACCATCAAGCAGCAGCGGCGCGCCGCCCGGCGCGGCGACCGCTGACCGGTTCGCGAGCAGGAAGGTGCACAGATGAGACGGTTGTTCTGGCTCGGCATCGGGCTCGCCGTCGGCGTGGTGGTGGTCCGCAAGGCGACCCGGACGGCGCAGTCGTACACCCCGGCCGGGATCGCCAGCACGTTGTCCGAATCCGCTGGCGGGCTGGTCGAGTCGCTGCGTAGCTTCGTGGAGGACGTCCGGGTCGGGATGGCCGAGCGCGAGCAGGAGATTCACCAGGCGTTCGCCCAGGGCGAGGCGTTCGACGACCAGTTCGCCGACCTGCGGGAGGCCCCGCGCATCGGCGATCGAGCAATCTTTCCGGAGGAACACCAGCGATGAAGACGGCGGAGATCAAGCGGCGGTACCTCGCCCACTTCGAGGCGAACGGTCACACCGTGGTGCCGTCCGCTCCGCTGCCCGCCATCAGCGACCCGAACCTGCTGTTCGTCAACGCCGGCATGGTGCAGTTCGTCCCCTATTTCCTCGGCCAGCAGACCCCGGCGTACCGGCGGGCGGTCAGCGTGCAGAAGTGCATCCGCACGCCGGACATCGACGAGGTCGGCAAGACCAGCCGGCACGGCACGTTCTTCCAGATGAACGGCAACTTCTCCTTCGGCGACTACTTCAAGGCGGGGGCGATCCCGCTCGCCTGGGAGCTCGCCACCAAGTCGCAGGAGCAGGGCGGCTACGGCCTCGACCCGGAGCGGATCTGGCCGACGGTCTACCTGGACGACGACGAGGCGTTCGAGATCTGGCGTTCGGTCGGCGTGCCGGCCGAGCGGATCGTCCGCCGCGGCAAGGCCGACAACTTCTGGTCGATGGGCATCCCGGGCCCGTGCGGCCCCTGCTCGGAGCTGTTCTACGACCGCGGCCCAGAGTACGGCCGGGAGGGCGGCCCGGCGGTCGACGAGGACCGCTACATGGAGTTCTGGAACCTCGTCTTCATGCAGTACGAGCGGGGCCCGGGCACCGGCAAGGAGGACTACCCGATCCTGGGTGACCTGCCGGCGAAGAACATCGACACCGGCATGGGCCTGGAGCGGATGGCCTCTATCCTGCAGGGCGTCGACAACCTCTACGAGATCGACGAGGTCCGGCCCATCCTGGACAAGGCCGCCGCGCTGACCGGCAAGCGGTACGGCGCGCGCTCCGGCCACGTGGCCAGCGAGTCGCACCCGGACGACGTGCGGCTGCGGGTGGTCGCCGACCACGTGCGCACCGCGCTGATGCTGATCGGTGACGGGGTCACCCCCAGCAACGAGGGGCGCGGCTACGTGCTGCGCCGGATCATGCGCCGGGCGATCCGGGCGATGCGGTTGCTCGGCTGGCAGGACCGGGCGCTGCCCGAGCTGCTGCCGGTGGCCCGGGACTGCATGGCCCCGTCGTACCCGGAGCTGGCCGTGGACTTCGACCGGATCGCGGACTACGCGTACGCGGAGGAGGACGCGTTCCTGTCCACCCTGCGCGCCGGCACCACGATCCTGGACACCGCGATCGCCGAGACCCGCACCGCCGGCCGGTCCGCGCTGTCCGGGGAGAAGGCGTTCCAGCTGCACGACACGTACGGCTTCCCGATCGACCTGACCCTGGAGATCGCGGCGGAGCAGGGGCTCCAGGTCGACGCCGAGGGCTTCCGCCGGCTGATGGCCGACCAGCGGGCCCGGGCCAAGGCCGACGCGCAGACCCGCAAGACCGGCCACGCCGACCTGTCGGCGTACCGGGCGGTGCTCGACTCGGGCGGGCCGGTGACGTTCACCGGCTACACCGAAACGTCCCGGGAGGCGACCGTGCGGGCCGTGCTCGGCGTCGACGGTCCGCGCCAGGCGGCCGTCGAGGGGGACACGGTCGAGCTGGTGCTCGACACCACCCCGTTCTACGCCGAGGGCGGTGGCCAGCAGCCCGACCAGGGCATGATCACGGTGGGCGGCGGCCAGGTCGAGGTCCTCGACGTGCAGCAGCCGGTGCCGGGGCTGATCGTGCACCGGGCCCGGGTGGTCCGGGGCGAGGTGCGCGCCGGCGAGACCGGCTTCGCCGAGATCGACACCAGTCGCCGGCGGGCCATCTCCCGGTCGCACACGGCGACCCACCTGGTGCACCAGACGATGCGCAACTTCCTCGGCGAGTCCGCCACCCAGGCCGGGTCGCTCAACGCGCCGGGCCGGCTGCGGTTCGACTTCAACACCCCCACCGGGGTGGCGCCGAGCGTGCTGCGCGACGTCGAGCAGCAGGTCAACGAGGTGCTCCTGGCCGACCTGGAGGTGCACGCCTTCATCACCTCGCTGGAGGAGGCGCGGCGGATCGGCGCGATGGCACTGTTCGGCGAGAAGTACGGCGAGCAGGTGCGGGTCGTCGAGGTCGGCGAGTACGCCCGGGAGCTGTGCGGCGGCACCCACGTCGCCCGCTCCGGCCAGCTCGGCCTCGTCAAGATCCTCTCCGAGTCGTCGATCGGCTCCGGCGTGCGCCGGGTCGAGGCACTGGTCGGGATGGACGCGTTCAACTTCCTGGCCCGGGAACACCTGCTGGTCTCCCGCCTCGCCGACCTGTACCGGGTGCCCAACGACCAGGTGGCCGACCGGGTGGAGCAGACCGTGACCCAGCTGCGCGACGCCGAGAAGGAGCTGGAGAAGCTGCGCGCCCAGCTGGTGCTCGGTGGGGCGGCGGCGCTCGCCGCGCAGGCCAAGGACGTCAACGGGATCGCGTACGTCGGCACCGAGGCGCCGGAGGGCGCGGCCGGCAACGACGTGCGGACCCTGGCTCAGGAGATCCGCGGGAAAATCGACCCGGCGCGACCGGCGGTGGTCGCGGTGGCGGCCCGATCGGGCGGCAAGGCGTCGCTGGTGGTCGCGGTGAACCCGGCCGCCCGCAGCCGGGGCCTGTCGGCCGCGGACCTGGTCAAGGCGGCCTTCTCCGGGCGGGGCGGGGGCAGCCCCGACCTGGCCCAGGGTGGCGGCCTGCCGGCGGCCGAGGCCCCGAAGCTCCTGCTCACCGTTGAGAAGGCGCTCGCCGAGGCGTGATGAGTGACCATGTGCGGCCAGGGCGGACCGGGTGGTCCGCCCTGGCTCGTCACACCGAGGGAGTGACCGCCGGTGACTGAATTGTCCCGTGGAGTCCGGCTCGGCGTCGACGTCGGGCAGGTCCGGGTCGGGGTCGCCCGGTCCGACCCGCACGGCGTGCTGGCGACCCCGCTGGTCACCCTCGCCCGGGATCGCACGGCGGCGCCCGACGCGGTGCCCAGCGACATCGCCGAACTCGCCGCGCTGGTCGCCGAACACGAGGCCGTCGAGGTCGTCGTCGGCCTTCCGGTCAATCTCGCCGGCCGGCACGGCCCTGCGGCGGCCCACGTGAAGGCGTACGCTGACCGCTTGGCCGGTGTGATAGCGCCTGTTCCGGTGGCGCTCACCGACGAGAGGATGTCCACCGTCGTGGCTTCTCGTAGGCTGGCCGAGCGTGGTGTCCGAGGGAAACGGCAACGCGCGGTGGTCGACCAGGCTGCCGCGGTGGAGATTCTGCAGAGCTGGCTGGACGCGCAGCGGAGGCGGACGCAATGATCGACGATCTGGACCTCGGGTTCGACGAGCAGGATCGGGGGGAGAAGGGCCGGCACCGGCGCGGCGCGGTACGCAAGCGCAAGGGCAAGTCCGGTGGTCGGGGCAAGACCGTCCTGGCCCTGCTGCTCGCCCTGGTCCTGCTGGGCGGAATCGGTGGCGGCGCGTTCTACGGCTTCGACCGGATCCAGAACTACTTCGTCACCCCCGACTACGACGGCGCCGGCACCGGTGAGGTGATGGTCGACATCCAGCAGGGCGCGCTGATCGCCGACATGGCGAACACGCTCTACACCGCCGGTGTGGTCAAGAGCGCCAAGGCCTTCATCGAGGCCGCCGAGGAGAACTCGCGCAGCAAGAACATCCAGCCCGGCACGTACCGGCTGCGCAAGCAGATGAGCGGCGAGAACGCCCTCGCCGCGATGCTCGACGGGAAGAACCGGATCGTCAACGGGATCACCATCCCGGAGGGGCGCACCGCGAAGAACATCTACAAGCTGCTCTCCGAGAAGACCGACATCCCGGTCAAGGAGTTCGAGGCCGCGGCGAAGGACCCGATCGCGCTGGGCGTGCCGAACTGGTGGTTCAAGCGCACCGACGGCAAGAAGGTCAAGCCGTCGGTCGAGGGCTTCCTCTATCCGGACACCTACGAGGTCCCGCCGAAGGCGACCGCCGAGACGATCCTCAAGTTGATGGTCGAGAACTTCCTCACCGTCACCGGGCAGATGCAGTTCGCCGACCGGGTGCAGAAGGAGCGGGGCGGCATCAGCCCGTACGAGGCGCTGATCGTCGCGTCGCTGGCGCAGGCGGAGGCGGGCAACAAGGACGACCTGGGCAAGGTGGCCCGGGTGGCCTACAACCGGGTGTTCGGCGAGTTCCCGTGCAACTGCCTGGAGATGGACGTCACGGTCAACTACTACCTGGAGCTGACCGGCCAGCCGACCAAGAAGTCCAGCGAGATGACCGACGCCGACCTGGACAACCCGAAGAACCCGTACAACCGCAAGCTGCGCGGGCTGGTGCCCACCCCGATCAACAACCCGGGCAAGGACGCCCTGGAGGGGGCGATGGACCCGCCGGCCGGCAAGTGGCTCTTCTTCGTGGCGATCGACAAGGAGGGGCGCTCCGCCTTCGCCGAGACCTACGATCAGCAGCTCCGCAACGAAGCCAAGGCCCGCGAGGCCGGGATCATCTGATGGCGTCGGCGCGGCGTGCGGCGGTGCTGGGAAAGCCGATCGCACACTCCCTCTCCCCGCTGATCCACAACGCCGGCTATGCGGCGGCCGGGCTGACCGGGTGGTCGTACACCCGGATCGAGTGCGCCGCCGCGGAGCTGCCCGACCTGGTCGCCGGTCTGGGCCCGGAGTGGGCCGGGCTGTCGGTGACCATGCCGGGCAAGGAGGCGGCGCTCGCGGTGGCCGCGGAGGTCTCGCCGGTCGCCGCCGCCGTCGGCGCGGCGAACACGCTGGTACACCGCCCCGACGGCGCCTGGTATGCCGACAACACCGACGTCGGTGGCATGGTCGAGGTGCTCGGGTCGGCCGGGGTGCGGCCCGGGGCCACGGTGACCGTGCTCGGCGCGGGCGGGACGGCGCGGGCGGCGGTGGCGGCGGCGGCCCGCCTCGACGCCCGGTCGGTGACCGTCGTGGCCCGGCGCGCCGCCGCCGTGGACGAGCTGCGCCCGGTGGCCCGGGCCGTCGAGGTGCCGATGAGCGGCGCACCCTGGGACGACGCCGCGGCCCGGCTGGGTGCCGACGTGGTGATCTCGACCGTGCCGAAGGGGGTCGCCGACCCGCTGGCCGGCACGGCGCGGTGGCGGGCGGCGACGGTGCTCTTCGACGCGCTCTACGACCCGTGGCCGACGCCGCTCGCGGCGTCGGCGCGGGCCGCCGGCTGCCCGGTCGTCTCCGGGCTCGACCTGCTGCTGGCCCAGGCGGTGGGCCAGTTCGAGCAGTTCACCGGCGTGACTGCCCCGCGGGCCGCGATGGCCGCCGCGCTCGCCGCCGCCCGCGCCCGCTGACCGTCGCCCGCTGGCCGGCCCGGCGATCCGCCCGGCGGTGTCGCCTGTGGTCGCGGCGACCATCCTTAGGTGACGGTTAAGACCTGCTTAGGTCCGGCTGTTTCCCCCACGGCGTACGGTAGCCGTCGATACGCTGCTCAGCGTTACCGGAACAGACACAGGGAGTTCTCCTTGGCCAGGCACGGAGTGCACCGGCTGATCCGCCCCCACGGCCCGCGCCGCAAGGCCGTGCTGCTCGGTGTGCTCGGCGGCACGGTGGTGGTCGGCATCGTGGCCACCACCGTGCCGCTGCTGGCCGCCGACGACCTGTCGGTCCGGGCCGTCGCGGACACCACCGCCACCACGGTGCCGCAGGACGGGAACAACAGCGTCAAGACGACGCTGGCGACCTGCCCGGCCCGCTGTGACGGCAACCCGCGCGGCGGTCGGGCGGCCGTCGTCCAGTTCGCGGTGACCTCCGTGCCGGCGACGGCGGTGAACGTCCGGGCCACGCTGCGGGTGCACGCCTGGCAGAGGTTCGCCGCGACGGTGGCCGCGCACGCCTCCCCGCTCGACGCCCGCGCGGCCCGCCCCGCGCCGGTGCGCCCCGGCGCCGCCCTGGACACCGTTTCCAAAGTGCGGCCGGGCTTCAACGAGTGGGACGTCTCCGGCCTGGTCACCGGGAACGGCACCTGGACGCTCTCGCTTACGCAGGCCGGCCTGGAGACGCGGATCTACTGGGCGTCGACCGACCACCGCAATCCCGACCTGCGTCCACGCCTGGTGATCACCTACGACATCGGCGTCCGCCCGACGTCCCGGCCGGCGTCCCCGCCGACCTCCGCCGTGCCGTCGTCGTCGCCGACCGCCGCGCCGAGCACCACCGCCCCGAAGCCGACGCCGAGCGCCAGTCCCACCCGAACCACCCCTCGCCCGACGGCGAGCCCGTCCGCCGGCTCCAGGCGCTGCGGCGAGGTGTCGGACAAGCTGGTCCCGTCCTGCGGTGCCTGGTGGGGGATATACTCGCCGGCCGGCGCGGACGACGGGTGGGACCACGGCGCCGCCGTCGCCGAGGTGGAGGCGCAGGTCGGTCGCCGGTTCGACATCGTGCACCGCTACCACGACTTCTCCAACATCGGCAGCAACGGCGCCTTCCCGGACGCCTACGAGCAGCGGCAGATGCGTGAGGGCCGGCTGATGTTCTTCGCCTGGGAGTCTCGGATCTTCTCCTCCGAGACTGTGCTGACCTGGGCCGACGTCTACAGTGGCCGGCACGACGCGACCATCGACGCGGCCGCCGGCCGGATCCGGGCCATCGGCGTGCCGGTCTTCATGGGCTTCGACCACGAGCCGGAGGACGAGCCGACCAAGGGCAGCGATGCCGACTTCGTCCGGGCCTGGCGCCACGTGCACGACCGGTTCACCGCGGCGGGGGCGCACAACGCGGTCTGGGTCTGGACGATGATGGGCTGGTCCGGCCACTACGACCGGTACGCCGGGCTCTACCCGGGCGACCGGTACGTCGACTGGGTCGGCTACGACCCGTACAACTTCCACGTCTGCAACGGCAGCACGGTCTGGAAGAGCCCGGCCACCACGATCGGCAGCTTCTACCGGTGGCTCGACGAACACGGCGTCGGCGCCGGCAAGCCGCGGATGCTCGCCGAGTTCGGCACCAACGTCAACCCCGCCGACCCGGGCGCCAAGCGGCGCTGGTTCGAGGAGTTCCCGGCCGCGTTGAAGGCCCACCCGAAGATCAAGGCGGCCATCTACTTCAACTCGGCCGGAATGACCAGCCGGTCGCGTACCTGCGACATGACGATGAACCACGACCCGTCGGCCGTGGCCGGCTTCGCCCGGGCCGGGCAGGACAGCTACCTGCGTCAGCCGACCGGAGGGAGTCGCTGACCATCATGTGACCGGGCGATGGCCGGACGTATCGTGGATCAGTCGGACATCCGACTTGACGCACGACCTGTCATCGTGCCGACGGACTGACCGCCCAATCGGCGGATATCGCCACCCAGGGTGTGCGAGGCACGCTACGCGCGTTCTCATCCATCTTGGAGGCGCAGCGTGCCCGAACTCCCGTACTTCTGGCGTTCTGCCGGACTTCGCACCCGGGCGGCGGTGACCGTGCTGGTGACCGTCGCCGCCGTGCTGGCCGTGCCCACCGCGACGTCCGCGGCCGTGGTCCCGGCCCCCGAGCCGGCGACGCTGGTCTCGGCGAACCCCGCCGACTCCACCCCGCACGCCAAGGACGGGGAGACGCGCGCCTTCGCGCAGGTCGGCTCCACGGTGTACGTCGGCGGCAGCTTCACCCAGATCCGGCAGACCGCGAGCTCCGCCTGGACCACCCAGCGCTACCTGTTCGCCTACGACCGGGCCACCGGGATCATCTCCACCAGCTTCCTGCCGGTGCTCGACGGCGCGGTCAACACGCTCCTCGCCGGGCCGGGCGGCACCCTGATCGTCGGCGGCGCCTTCAAGAACGTCAACGGCGTCTCCCGACGGAACCTGGTCGCGCTCAACCCGACCACCGGCGCGATCATCGACAGCTGGGTCGGCCGCTCCGACGGCGGGACCGTACGCGACCTGGTGCTGCACGGAAACTGGCTCTACGTGGCCGGCGCCTTCAACTGGCTCAACGGCACCGCGCACTCCGGGCTCGGCCGGCTCAACGCCACCACCGGCGCGATCGACCCGACGTTCAACATCAACGCCACCGTGGGTCGCCACGACACCACCTCGTACGTCTGGACCATCGACGTCTCCCCGGACGGTGGCACCCTCGCCGTCGGCGGCAACTTCATGTACGTCAACGACCTGCCGCGCAACCAGATGGCACTGGTCGACCTCGCGGGCACCCCGACGGTGCTGGACTGGAGCACCGAGAAGTTCGTCGCGCCGTGCGCGGCCCCGGCGACCTTCGTGCACTACGTGCAGGACATCAAGTTCGGCGCGGACGGCACCTGGTTCGTCGTCGGCACCAACGGCGGCGCCGGCTGGCCCGCCGCGTACTGCGACGCCCTGGTCCGGTTCGAAACCGCCGCCCGGGGCAGCGGACAGCTCGCCACCTGGGTCGACTTCACCGGCAACGACACCATCACCTCGGTCGAGGTCGCCGACAACGTCATCTACCTCGGCGGGCACTTCCGCTGGCTGAACAACCCGAACGCCAGCGACCGGGCCGGCAACGGCGCGGTGGACCGGCTCGGCATCGCCGCGGTCACCCCCGCCACCGGCATGCCGGTCAACTGGAACCCCCGTCGCAGCGGCGGCTCGGCGCTGCCCGCCGGCGCCAGCTCGTGGGGTTCGTCGGTGCCGGTGCTGTGGCGCGGCAGCGACGGCCTCTACTTCGGGCACAACTCCGACGGGATGGGCGAGGAGTACCACGGCCGGCTCGGCATGTTCCCGCTCGCCGGCGGGCGCACCATCGTCCCGAAGAACCCGCCGACCGCCACCACCGGCAACCTCTACCTGCGCACCGGGGAGGGTCAGCTGGCCAAGGTCCCGTTCGACGCCGGCACACTCGGCGACCCGAGCACGGTCAGCCAGCCGAACTACACCGCCGCCGGCGCGACGTGGCGGGTGGCCGACCGGATCTACTGGTCGCACACCGTCGCCGGCACCCCCACTGGCAGCCGGATCGACATCTCGATGTTCAACGGCGGGGACATCGGCACGCCCTGGGAGGCGTCCGGTTACAACGACTGGTTCAACCCGGCGGCGATGACCGGGGCGTTCTTCCTCGACGGCCGGCTCTACTACATCCGCAGCGGGACCAACGCCCTCTACTACCGCTACTTCGAGATCGACGGCAACTACCTCGGCGCCACCGAGTTCAGCCTGCCCACCACCGGCGTCAACTGGTCGAAGGTGCGGGGCATGGCCTGGGTGGGCGGCCGGATCGTGTACGGCGACACCAACGGTACGCTGCGCAGCGTGCCGTTCGACCCGACGGCCGCCCCCGGCGCGGTGGTCGACGGGACGGCGGCGACGGTGATCGCCCCACCCAGCCCGGAGCTGACCTGGTCGTCCCCGTCGACGTTCTTCTCGGTGCAGTAGCGGTCGACGGTTCGTAACGGAACCTAGGTAGATTGTTCACCTCGGGTCGGCGGCGGATCCACGTCGCCGACCCCAAGACATTGGGAGGTCGGCGTGGGTGGTGTCCGCCGTGGACCCGTGGTGCGGGCCGTCTTCGCGGTCAAGCGTGGCTGGTACCGGCTGCGCTATCCGCGGCTGACGCTCGGCCGGGGCGTGGAGATCCGGGGCCGGATCCGGCTGCGCCGCGGGGTACGGGTGCGTATCGGCGACCGCACCCGGCTGAACAAGCTGGTCCGCTTCGCCGGCCCCGGCGAGGTGCGGGTCGGCGCCGACTGCCTGCTGAACGCGACGTGGATCGGCACCTGGACCTCCGTCACCATCGGTGACCGGTGCCTGCTGTCGGACTGCGAACTGCTGGACAACGACTTCCACAACCTACCGCCCGAGCAGCGGCACGACACGCCGATCCCGGCGACCCGCGCCCCGATCATCCTCGAGGAGAACGTGTGGATCGGGGCGCACGCGCTGGTGATGAAGGGTGTGCGCGTCGGCCGGGACAGTGTCGTGGGCGCTGCGACGGTGGTCCGTACGGACGTGCCGCCGCGGGTCGTGGTCGTCGGAAATCCCCAACAGACGGTGAAGAAGTTCAATGACTGATGCCCCTCGCGGTTCCTGGCCCGCCAACGGATCCGCCGGCGCGGGCACACCGGGCCGTACCGTCACCCTCACCGACCTGCTCCGCGTCCCGCTGCACCGGGCCCGGCTGGTCGCCGCGGTGGCCGCGCTCGGGCTGGTGGCCGCGCTCGGGTACGTGCTGCTCGTGCCGGCCGCGGTCAGCGCCAGCGCGGTGGTGGCGGTGCGCCCGGTGGTCACCGACGCCTTCACCCCCAGCGGGGCGAACGCCGAGCGGGCGGTGAACATGAACGTGGAGAGCGGCATCGCCACCGGCACCGAGGTCGTCCAGCGGCTGGCCGACGCGAGCGGCAAGGACCCGCGCGAGGTGCGCGACGCGCTCGAGGTCGAGGTGCCCACCGGCGGCCAGATCCTGCGGTTCGTCTTCCGGGCCGCCACCGCCGAGCAGGCGGTGGGGAACGCCAACCTGGCCGCGCAGACCTACCTCGACGTGCGCCGCACCATGTACGAGAAGCAGCGGGAGGAGATGCTGCGCTCCTACGACGCCAGCATCGGCAAGGTCGCCGCCCAGCAGAGCGCGCTGCAGAAGCGGATCAGCACCGCCCGGGAGGGCGCGCTCGACGCCGCGGTGGCCGAGCTCGCCGGGATCAACAACCAGCTCACCCAGCTCAACGCCGCGCGCACCGAGATCGCCGCGGTCGACGTCAACCCGGGCTGGGTCACCCAGACCGCCGAGCGGGCCCTGGCCTCCTCGGCCGGGAGCCGTCCGCTCTACCTGCTGGCCGGCCTGCTCGGCGGGGTGCTGCTCGGTGTGGTGCTGGCGTACGCCTGGGAGTCGGTGGACCGGCGGATCCGGTCGGTCGACGACGGCCGCGACGCCACCGGCCTGCCGCTGCTCGGCACCGTCCGGCGGCGCCGGTTCCGCGGCCGGAAGGAGGCGGTCGACGCCGACATCCGCTACGTGGCGATGGCCATCGCCGAGCGGGTGCGCCAGCCCGCCCGGGTGTCGTTGCTGACCGCCCGGGACGAGGACGCGAACGCGATCACCGCCGGGCTGGCGGTCGCCCTGGCCGCCGCCGGCCGGGAGGTCTTCGTCGCCGACGACAGCGGCCGGGCCGAGCGGCTGCGCGGCACGGTGCTGGCCGGCAAGGATCGGTTGCCCGCCTCCGCCGACCCGACCCGACCGGTGGTGCCCAAGCCCCGCCCGGCCGGCTCGACCTCGGACGGCACGGGCGGCGGCACGGGCGAGCCGGTGGCGGCCCGTCGCCCGTCGCCGCACCCGGCCGGCGCCCGCCCGTCGACCGACCCGGACGCCACCCTGACTCTGCCCCGGGTGGCCTCCGCCGCCGGCGGCGAGAACGGCCGGGTGGTCCGCCCCGACGAGGTGCCGGTCGGCGCCGGCAGTGTCCGGTTCGGCACCTGGCGCCAGGGCGCCGACCACGGCCTGGTGCTGTTCAACGCCCCGCCGGCCGAGTCCGACGAGCGGGGCGTGGCGGTGGCCCGGCAGGGCACCGCAGTGGTGGTGGTCGAGCAGGACCGGACCCGGCAGGGCGACCTGCGCCGGCTGGTGGAGCGGCTGCGCGCCGCCGGGGTCACCCCGCTGGGCTTCGTGCTGACCCGCAGCAGCCAGGGCTGAACCGTGCCCGTCACCCACGCCCCGGCCACCTGGGAGCCGGCCGGTGGTGGCCCCGGCCCGGTCCACCCGTCCCCGCCGCTGTCGGCACCACCGCCGCCCCGGCTGCCGCTCTGGCCGCTGGTGATGATGTTCGGCCTGGTGCCGCTCTGGTGGCTGGCCGGCGCGTTCTACCTCGGCTGGCCGCTGCTGGGCGCGCTGCTGTTCGCGCTGCTGGTCATCCGGGGGCGGGTGCCGCTGCCGCCGGCCGCCGGGATCTGGCTGCTGTTCCTGGCCATCGTCGTGGTCAGCGCAACCCAGTTGCAGTCGCCCTCCTCGGTGCTGACCCTCGCCCTGCGGCTCGCGTTCTACGCCACCGCGCTGGTGGCCGGCGTCTACGTGTACGCCGTCGCCCGGGAGCGCGCCGACCAGGCCGCCGTGCTCGTCCCGCTCTGCGCGTTCTGGTTCGGGCTGGTGGCGCTGGGCTGGCTGGGGGTGCTGGCGCCCCGGTTCGCGCTGACCACCCCGGTGGAGGTGCTGCTCCCCGGCGGGGTGGCCCGCAACCCGTTCATCCAGGACATGGTGCACCTGGCCACCGCCGAGTACAGTGCCCGGTCGCTCAACCCGATCTACCGGCCGGCGGCGCCGTTCGCCTACACCAACAACTACGGCAGCGCGTACGCGCTGACCCTGCCGTGCGTGGTCGCCTTCACCATGCTGCGCCGGCGCGGCGTGCTGCGCTGGGCGCTGCTGGCCTCGCTGCCGGTGTCGCTGGCGCCGGCGTTCCTCACCCTGAACCGGGCGATGTTCCTCAGCCTCGGCGTCGGTCTCGCGGTGCTCGGCGTGCGGGCCAGCCTGCGCGGCAACGTGCGGGTGGCCGCGTCGATCGTCGGGGTGGTGCTGATCGGCGCGCTGGCCACCCTGTTCATCCCGATCGCCGAGCTGATCGGCAACCGGGTGGAGTCCAGTGACACGAACAGCGACCGGCTCTCCCTCTACGTCGAGGTGCTCCGCTGGGTGCGCGACTCGCCATGGCTCGGCTACGGAGCGCCGGTCAACGTGGACACCGTCTCGGCGGAGGCGCCGATCGGCACCCAGGGGCAGTTGTGGATGGTGCTGTTCAGCCACGGCGTACCGGCGTTGCTCTGCTTTCTGGCCTGGTTCGTGGCCGCCGCGGTGATCTGCGCCCGGGCCGTCTCGCCAGCCGGGCAGTGGCTGGCCGTCGTCCCGGTGGTGTGCCTGGTGCAGATCCCGTTCTACGGCATGGCCAACCAGAACCTGGCGGTGGCCTTCTTCTCGGTCGCCTTCGCGATGGCGCTGACCGAACGGGAGACGCTGGCCCGGCTCGGCGGCCGGCCGCGCCCCAGCCTCCGGCCGGCGGTGCCGGCGTGACCGCGGCGACCCGGCCGCCGGCCGGCCCGGGCCCGACGCCGGGCGCCCCCACCGCCCCGGGCGCCGGCGGTGACGGGGCGGTCGACGGGACGGCGGAGACCCGGCGCAGCGCCCGCAGCGGGCTCGCCGGGCTGGTCGGCGCGGCCACCAGTGGTCTGTTCGGCTTCCTGCTGGCGGTGGTCATCACCCGCGGCTACGGCACCGCCGGCTCGGGCGCGTTCTTCGCCGCGATCGGCGTGGTCACCGTCGCCACCGCCGTGTGCACCCTGGGCGCGGAGACCGGGCTGATGTGGGCGCTGCCCCGGCGGCGGGTGGGCGCCCGGGGCGACGCCGCCCGGGTGCTGCCGGTGGCGCTGCTCCCGCCGCTGCTGGTCGCGGCGGCCGTCGCGGTCGCCGGGGTGCTCGCCGCCGGGGCTCTCGCGCCGCGCCTGCTGGGTGACACCGGCGGCGCCGCGCTGCTGACCGCCAGCTTCGCCGCGGTGCCCGTGGTGGTGGCGATGACCCTGCTGCTGGCCGCGTTGCGCTGCGTCCGGCCGATGCGGGCGTACGTCGGGGTGCAGTTCTTCCTGCTGCCGGTGGCCCGGCCGGTGCTGGTCGGCGCGGCGGTGCTGGCCGGTGGGGGGCTGCTGGCCGGCATGACCGGGTGGCTTGTCCCGACGGCGGTTGCGCTGCTGGTGTGCCTGGCGCTCGTCGCCGGCCCGCTCGGGGTGGGCGGGGGCGCCGCGCTGCGGCCCGAGCGCGCGGACTGGTCGTCGTTCTGGCGGTTCGCGCTGCCCCGCGCGGCCTCGGCGGCGATCGACGCCGGGAACATGTGGGTGGGTGTGCTGCTCACCTCGGTGCTGGCCGGGCCCGCCGACGCCGGTGTGTTCGGCGCGGTCGGTCGCTACATCCTCGCCGGGCAACTGGCCATGCAGGGCCTCCGGGTCGCCGTGTCACCCCAGCTGTCCCGGCTGCTCGGCCGGGGCGAGCGGGCGACGGCGGCCGCCGTGCACCGGCAGCTGACCACCTGGGGGCTGGTGCTGTCCTGGCCGGTGTACCTGCTGCTCGCCGTCTTCGGGCTGGCCTTCCTCCAGCTCTTCGGGGCCGAGTTCACGGCGGGTGCGACCGCGATGACGGTGCTGGCGCTGGCCATGCTGGTCAACACCGGAGTGGGTAACGTGCAGAGCCTGCTGCTGATGGGCGGGCGCAGCGGGCTGCACCTGGTCGCCACCCTGGCCGGGCTGCTGGTCACCGTCTGCCTCGGCCTGCTGCTGATCCCCGCCCACGGGGCGACCGGCGCGGCGCTGGCCTGGGCGGCCGGCATCGTCACCGAGAACCTCACCGCGGTCTGCTGTGCCCGGATGGTGGTCGGTCAGCCGCTGGTCGACGCGGTGCTGCTGCGCGCCGCGGCGGCCACCGTCGCCGGGGTCGGCGCCGCCGCGGCGGTCGGGGTGCTGGCCGGCGGGCGGGGCATCCCCGGGCTGGCGGTGGCGGTGGCCGTGCTGGCCGCCGGCTGCGTCGGCTTGTCGACGTTGCCCCCGGTGCGCCGGCGCATCCGGGTGACCATGATGCAGGTCCGTGGCGGGCGGGGGGCGGCCCCGGTCGCCGCCGGGGCCGCTGCCGAGGAATCGAAGGGCAGGTGAGGTCCGTCGTGCCGTCCATCCGTGACCGGGTGAAGCAGCTCGTGCCGACCCAGGTGACCAACCGGATGAAGGAGTCCCTCGTCGACTACGGGATACGGACCAGCGACCGGCGGCCACTGCCGGATTTCCTCATCATCGGCACCAAGCGGGGCGGCACCACCTCACTGTGGAACTACCTGATCCAGCACCCGCTGGTGCCCCGGCTCTACCCGGCCTGGAACACCAAGTCCGCGCACTACTTCGAGGAGCACTGGCGGCGGGGGGAGGCCTGGTACCGGTCGCACTTTCCGACCCAGCGGCAGCGGGAGGCGCTCCAGCGGCGGCACGGCGGCTCGGCCCGGGTGGGCGAGGCGGCCCCGCTGTACATGTTCCACCCCCTCGCGGCGCAGCGGGTCGCCGCGCTGATGCCGTCGGTGCGGCTGATCGTGCTGCTGCGCGACCCGGTGGAGCGGGCGTACTCGCACTGGAAGGAGCGGCGCACGCACGGCATCGAGCCGCTCGACTTCGCCGCCGCGCTCGCCGCCGAGCAGGAGCGGACGGCGGGGGAGCGGGAGCGGCTGATCGCTGAGCCGGAGTACTTCAGCGAGCCGTACGACTGGTACACGTACCGGGCCCGGGGCCGCTACCTGGAGCACCTGGAGCCGTGGCTGGAGCGGTTCGACCGCGAGCAGATCCTCTTCCTGCCCAGCGAGGACCTCTACCGCGACGCCCGGTCGACCTACCGCCGGACGCTGGACTTCCTCGGCCTGCCCCCGTACGACCTGCCCGACTTCAAGGTCTACAACGACCGCCGCTCCGCTCCGCTGGAACCGGCGTTGCGCGCTGAGCTGACCGAGTACTACCGCCCGCACAACGACGCGTTGCGGCAGCGGCTGGGGCTGGAGCTCGACTGGCCGGACCGGGCCGCGTGACGGCGTCCGCGACCACCTCCGCCGACCCCCGGTCCCGCTCCGACGGACTGGGCTGGGTCACCCGGGCGGTCTTCGGCGACGAGCGGGTCGGGCTGACGGTGGGTGGCCTGCCGCCGACCGGCCACCACACGGTGGCCCGGTACGCGGTGGTCCCGTCGCTCGCCCGGGCCCGCTTCCTGCTGCCGTTGGGCGCGCCCCGGGTCACCGCCGCCTCGCTGCTGGCGTACAACGCGTTGCGCCCGCCGAAGGTGCGGGCCGTGCGGGCCGTGCTCGGCGCGCTGGCCCGGGCCGGCGTGGTCGACCTGGCTCCGTTCCCGAGGCTGACCGTGTCGGTGCCCGACGGGTCCGTGGCAGCCGACCTGCTGCTGGCCTGGCGGCTCGCCGCCGCTCTCGGTGGCGGGCCGGTCCACGCGGCCTGCGGAGTGCGGCCCCCGGACCCGAACCACAAGCCGACCCTGCAACTTTTCGGCCCCGACGGCCGCCCCCGCGGCTACGCGAAGATCGGCTGGAACGACGCGACGCGGGCACTGGTGGCGGCGGAGGCGGCGGCGCTGCGGGAGCTGCCCGCGCTGACCGGTGTCGCCGACCACCCGGTGGCGCCCCGACTGCTGACCGAGACGGCCTGGGCCGGGCAGGCGGTCGCGCTGGTCGAGCCGCTGCCGGCAGCGGTGCGTGGGGTGCCGGTCAGCGACCCGCCGCGGCTCGCGGCGCTGCTCGCGGTGGCCCGCCGGGGCCGCCCGCCGGGTATGCCCCGGCCGCTGTCCGGGTCGGCCTTCCTGGCCCGGCTGGCCGCGGAGGCCGACCGCGCCGCCGCCGACCCGGCCGGCGCCCGGGCGGCGGCGGCCGTCGCCGCGTTCGGCCGCCGGCACGGCGACACCTCCGTCGAGTTCGGACATTGGCACGGCGACTGGGTGCCGTGGAACCTGGGCGTGCACGCCGGGCGGCTGGTCGCCTGGGACTGGGAGCACAGCGGCCCGGACGTGCCGGTCGGCTTCGACCTGGCGCACGACGCGTTCCAGCGCGCTCTGGTGCTGCGCGGCGAGCCGGCCGCGGCGGCGGCGCGGGCGGTGGACGTTCAGCTCGACCGGTACGGCGACGCGGTGGGGCTGGGCCCGGCCGCGCGTCGGCTGGTGGCCGACGGGTACCTGCTGGAGATGTGGCTGCGCGGCTGGCGGCTGGCCGACGCGGGCGCCGGCTGGAATTCCGCGCTGCATCCCGCACTGTTGGACGTTGTCGAGAAACGACATAGCGGCTAATCTGCAGATTTCACCAGAACCGGGCCGATGACCTCATCGGACGGTGACGGAGAAACTGCAGCTCGTGACGATCGTCGATGCTGGGTGGCCGGCTCGCGTGGCCCTCCGCCATCCGCGGAGATCCATTTGACCACCCGGTCGCCCTATTTAACGCCCGGGCAACGTGTGATCTGCTGGCCCGTGGCGCTGACCGAAACTCCAAGCGAACTTGTGGGGAGTCGCGTGGACACGAAGACCGAAACTCTAGAAGAGCCGGTGCTGCTGATGGTGGGCTCCAGCGGCGGGCACCTGGCCCAGTTGCTGGCCCTGCGACCGTGGTACGAACGCTGGCGACGGTGCTGGGTCACCTTCGACACACCGGAGGCGGTGTCGCTGCTGGCCGGTGAGGAGGTGGTCCCGGCGCACCATCCGACCACCCGCAACGTGCCCAACCTACTGCGCAACGCGGTGCTGGCTTGGCGGGTGCTGCGCGCGCGGCGGGTCGCCGCGGTGGTCACCACCGGCGCGGGGGTCGCCGTGCCGTTCGTCGTACTGGCCCGGCTGCGTCGCATTCCCACCGTCTACATCGAGGTGTACGACCGGATCGACACCCCGACGCTGACCGCGCGGCTCTGCCGCCCGTTTCTCTCCGCGATGCTCGTGCAGTGGGAGGAACAACGCCGGCAGTACCCGGAGGCCACCGTCGTGGGGACGCTGCTGTGAGCGGGGAGACCGCCGCCGGCGCGCCGCCGGCCCACCGGGTCGCCCCCGGCCGGCCCCGGGCTGCCACCCGGGTCCCCCGCCAGCGCGAGACGGGCGACGTCGCTCGGGTCCAGCTGCTGGCCGCCGTCGGCACCGACAAGCACCCGTTCGACCGGCTGGTCGACTGGCTCGCCGAGTGGCACGGCGGCGTCGTTGACGAGGTCGGGCTGACCGTCCAGCACGGGCACAGCCGGGCACCGGACCTGCCCGACGCGGTGGCGTTCCTCGGCCACGACCAGCTCCAGGCCGCCATGGCCAGCGCTGACCTGGTGGTCTGCCACGGCGGCCCGGCCACCATCCTGGAGGCCCGCCGGCACGGCCACCTGCCGATCGTCGTCCCCCGCGATCCCGCGCGGGGTGAACACGTCGACGACCACCAGGTGCTCTTCGCCCGGCGGCTCGGGGCGGCCGGCATGGTGGCGCTCTGCGAGACGCGGCAGGCGCTGCTCGACGCGCTCGCCGCCGGCCTCGCCGACCCGTCCCGGTTCGCCGTCTCGGCCGACCCCGACTCGTCCGGGCAGCGGGCCGCGGTGCGGCGGGTCGGGCAGATTGTGGAGGAACTGGTGGCGGCGTCCCCGCGGCGGCGGCACCGGACGTGGTGGCGGCCGTGGGCACGGCGGAACGGAGAGCGGCGATGACCGGGCAGCCGAGCGTCAGCGCGGTGGTCCCCACCCGGGACCGGCCGGAACTGCTGCGGGCCGCGGTGCGGGCCATCCTCGACCAGGACTACCCGGGCCCGGTCGAGGTGGTGGTGGTCTACGACCAGTCCGAGCCGGACGGCTCGGTGGCCGAGCTGTCCCGCCCCGACCGGCGGGTCCGGGTGATCCGCAACGGGCGCACCCCCGGCCTGGCCGGCGCCCGCAACTCGGGCGTCCTCGCGGCCACCGGCGAGCTGATCGCGTTCTGCGACGACGACGACGAGTGGCTGCCCGGCAAGCTGCGTGCCCAGGTGGACGCGCTCACCGCCGTCCCCGGCGCCGAGTTCGTCAGCTGCGGCATCCGGGTCAGCTACGACGGGCACAGCGTCGACCGGGTGTTGGCCCGCGACTCGATCACCCTGGCCGACCTGCTGCGGGACCGGATGACCGAGCTGCACCCGTCGACCTTCGTAATCCGGGCCGCCGCGCTGCGGGACGGGTTCGGGCTGGTCGACGAGGAGATCCCGGGCAGCTACGCGGAGGACTACGAGTTCCTGCTCCGGGCCGCCCGCAGTGCGCCGCTGGTCAACCTGAGCACCCCGTACGTGCTGGTGCGCTGGCACAAGCGGTCGTACTTCGCGCAGCGCTGGGACACCATCTCGGAGGCGTTGCAGTGGCTGCTGGAGCGCTATCCCGAGTTCGGCACCCAGCCGGCCGGCGAGGCGCGGGTGGCCGGGCAGATCGCCTTCGCCCGGGCCGCCTCCGGTGATCCACGGGGCGCGGTGCGCTGGGCCGGGCGGACCATCCGCCGCAACCCGCGGGAGCCGCGGGCGTATCTGGCTCTCGCCGTGGCCGGGCGGGTGGTCCGCGCCGACTCGGTGCTGCGCACCCTGCACAAGCGCGGCCGGGGAATCTGAGCCGCCCGGTCGCCCGGCGCGCCGACCCGTGGCTGCCGCCGCGGCGACGGTGCGGGCGCCGGGCGACCCCGTGCCGCCCTACCGGCGGGGTTCGTCCGGGGGGCCCGCCGACCCGCGGTCCCGGCGGCGGTCCCGCCGCTCCACCGACGCCTGGCGCAGCCGCTCGTACCAGGCCGGGGTGGTGGCGGGGTCGAAGATCCGGGCGATCACGATGTCGGTCGAGGAGTGCGCCAGGATCGACAGCACGATGGTCAGCGCCACCAGGTGGAAGACCTCGTCCCCGGCCGGGATACCGGCCTCCAGCACCAGGAGGCCGTAGACCACCGAGGCGAAGCCCTTCGGGCCGAACCACATCGCGGCGAACTGCTCGGTGCGGCTCAGGTGCGAGCCGAGGAACGACACGGCCAGAGCCAGCGGCCGGGCCAGCACGATGGCGAGCACCGCGAAGATCCAGCCCGACCAGGCGATCTCCCCGAGGAACTCGAACGAGATCAGCGCGCCGAAGACCAGCAGGGCGACCAGCTTGAACAGCTCCGCGACCAGCTCGCCGAAGTGTTCGAAGCTCTCCCGCTGCCGCTCGCCGAAGGTGGCCACGGTGATGCCGGCGGCGAACGCGGCGAGGAAGAGGTTGGCGTGGGTCACCTGGCCCAGCGCCAGCACCAGCAGGCCGATCGCCATCCCGTTCAGCGGCTCGTACTGGGTGGACGCGGAGAAGAACCGCATCCGCTCCAGCCGCAGCGCCAGCCACGGCACCGCCACCCCGATCACCACGCCCAGCAGCAGCTCCAGACCCAACTCGTCGAGGTGCAGGTCGTCGGAGCCGGCGGCGACGGCCAGGAACAGGATGACGAAGGGCAGCGCCAACCCGTCGTTGATGCCGGACTCGACGTTGAGCAAGTGCCGCAGCCGGCCCGGCACCCGCTCGTTGCCCACCAGCGCCGCGGCGAAGACCGGGTCGGTGGGGGCGAGGATCGCCCCGAGCAGCAGCGCCTCCGGCCAGTCCAGCCCCGCCACGTAGTGGGCCAGCAGCGCCGTGATCAGCAGGGTCAGCGGCAACCCCCAGCCCAGCGCCCGCCCGGGCAGCCGCCAGGCCGACCGCAGATCCGCCCAGCCGACCCGCATGCCGTCGGTGAACAGCACGGTGAACAGCGCCAGCTCGGCCAGGGTCGACACGATCGGCGCGTCGGCGGTGACGTCCAGCACTCCGGTGGTCTCCGGGCCCAGCACGAAGCCGACGACCAGGAAGAGCACCGCGGTGGAGAGGATCGTCCGATGCGCCAGGCTGGAGAGGAGGACGGCGACCAGCAGGACCGCCGCGAACGCGAAGAGCAGCACCGGATCTCCCAGGATCAGGGGTCGACGAATTCACTGCCGACCAGACTTCCCGGCGCACCGCGGTGATCTTACGGTTTTCCGCCAACTAGTGGGAGTCCGCAGGGCGGGACAGGGCGGGCACCGCACCGCCTCGGCCACCGGCCGTGACAGACTGACCGCTGTGTTGCGCTGGTTGACTGCAGGTGAGTCGCACGGTCCCGCCCTCGTCGCGCTGATGGAGGGGGTACCCGCCGGCGTCGAGGTGACCACCGCCGAGATCGCCGGTGAGCTGGCCCGGCGCCGCCTCGGCTACGGCCGCGGCGCCCGCATGTCCTTCGAGCGGGACGAGGTCGAGATCATCGGCGGGCTCCGGCACGGCGTGACCCTGGGCAGCCCACTCGCCGTCCGGGTCGGCAACTCCGAGTGGCCCAAGTGGCGCACCGTGATGGCCGCCGACCCGGTCGATCCGGAGGAACTGGCCGGGCAGGCCCGCAACGCGCCGCTGACCCGCCCGCGTCCGGGCCACGCCGACCTGGCCGGCATGCAGAAGTACGGCCACACCGATGCCCGCCCGATCCTGGAACGGGCCAGCGCCCGGGAGACAGCCGCCCGGGTCGCCGTCGGCACCGTGGCCAAGGCCCTGGTGCGGCAGGCCCTCGGCGTGGAGATCGTCTCGCACGTGGTGGAGCTGGGCCCGGTCGCCGCGAAGCCCGGACTGCGCCCCCGCCCGGAGGACGCCGCCCGCATCGACGCCGACCCGCTGCGCTGCCTCGACCCGGAGGCCAGCGCCCGGATGGTCGCCGAGGTCGACGCCGCGAAGAGAGCCGCCGACACGCTGGGCGGCGTGGTCGAGGTGCTGGCGTACGGGGTGCCGCCGGGTCTGGGCAGCCACGTGCAGTGGGACCGCAAGCTCGACGCCCGGCTGGCCGCCGCGCTGATGTCGATCCAGGCGATCAAGGGGGTGGAGATCGGGGACGGCTGGCAGCAGGCGCGGTCCCGGGGCTCCGAGGCGCACGACGAGATCCTGCCCACCGCCACCGGGGTCCGCCGGGTCACCGACCGGGCCGGCGGGCTGGAGGGCGGCATCACCACCGGCGAGCCGCTGCGCGTCAAGGCCGCGATGAAGCCGATCTCGTCGCTGAACCGGGCCCTGGCGACGGTGGACGTCGCCACCGGGGAGCCGGCCACCGCGATCAACCAGCGGTCGGACGTCTGCGCCGTTCCCGCCGCCGCGGTGGTCGCCGAGGCGATGGTGGCGCTGGTGCTGGCCGAGGCGGCGGTGGAGAAGTTCGGCGGCGACTCGATCGCCGAGATGCGCCGCAACCTGGCCGGCTACCTCGACGCCCTGGTGATCCGGTGAGCGGTCCCGGCCGGCGCCCGCCGGGCGGGCCGGTCTGCGTGCTGGTCGGGGCGCCCGGCTCCGGCAAGACCACCGTCGGGCAGACGCTCGCCGAGCTGCTCGGGGTGGAGTTCCGCGACACCGACCTCGACATCGAGCGCCTCGCCGGCAAGCCGATCCCGGATATCTTCATCGACGAGGGCGAGGCGCACTTCCGTACCCTCGAACGGGCGGCGGTGGCGGCGGCGCTGGCCTCCTGCGCCGGCGTGCTCGCCCTCGGCGGCGGCGCGGTCCTCGCCGAGGAGAATCGCGCCGCGCTGGTCGGCCATCCCGTGGTGCACCTCTCCGTCGAGCTGGCCGACGCGGTCAAGCGGGTCGGCCTCGGCGCGGGTCGGCCGCTGCTCGCGATCAACCCGCGGGCGACGCTGAAGCACCTGATGGAGCAGCGCCGCCCGCTCTACGCCGAGGTGGCCACCGCGACGGCGGTCACCGACGGGCGCACCCCGGAGGAGATCGCCGCCGAGATCGCCGCTCTGCTGAAGCGCTGACCGCTCAGCCGCCGGCGATGGTGTCGAGCACGTCGGCCAGGCCCTTGGGTTCGCTGAGCATCGGCCAGTGCCCGGTGGGTAGCGCGTGCAGCTGGCCACCGGCCAGCCCGGCGAAGAGCGGGTGCCCCTGCGCGATCATGCTCTCCACCACCTCCAGTGGGAAGGTGCTGGCGACCAGCGCGGTGGGCACCGGGTGGCCCGTGGTGCGGCGTACCGGGTCGGTGGCGGCGCGCCACGGGTGCGGGGTGGAGCGCTGGCGCAGCAGCGCGAGCGCCGCCTCGTCCAGGCCGGCCAGGTTCTCCGGGTCGGCCGCCGGGTCCCAGGCCGGCGGGGGCAGCAGGTGCCCGTCGCCGACCTGGGCGCGGAGCCGCTCCTGCTCCTGCGGCGGGTTGCACTCGAACTGCGACATCCCGTCGGGCACCGGGCCGCTTTCCACGTAAACCACCCGGGCGATCCGGTCGCCGACCCGGTCCGCCGCCTGGGTCACCGGCAGCCCACCGCCCGAGTGCCCCACCAGCAGCACGTCGTGCAGGTCCTCCACCTCGACGAGCCGGACGATGTCGGTGGTGTGCGTCTCCAGCCCCACCTCCGGCCCGGCCAGGTGGGCTCGCTCCGCCACCCCCGTGAGCGTGACCGGGTACACCTCGTGGCCCCGCTCCCGCAGGCCGGCGGTCACCTCCCGCCACGCCCAGCCGCCCAGCCAGAATCCCGGCACCAGTACGAACGTCGCCATATGTGGCCTCCCTGTCTCGTGGTCGGGCCCCACCGTACGATCGATACCGGACAGCTTCCGCCCGCTTTACAGGAGTGGCCCGTGTCACACCCCGCCGGCCGGGTGCTCAGCCTGCTCGAACTGCTGCAGAGCCAGCACCGGCTGACCGGGGCCGAGCTGGCCCGCCGACTGGGAGTGGACGAGCGGACCGTGCGCCGGTACGCGACCACCCTGGTCGACCTGGGCATCCCGGTGACCGCCGACCGCGGCCGGTACGGCGGCTACCGGCTGCGCCCCGGCTACAAACTGCCGCCGCTGATGCTCACCGACGACGAGGCGGTCGCCGTGCTGCTCGGCCTGGTCGCCGCCGAGCGG
Source organism: Micromonospora deserti (assembly GCF_003236335.1). GTDB lineage: Bacteria > Actinomycetota > Actinomycetes > Mycobacteriales > Micromonosporaceae > Micromonospora > Micromonospora deserti. The sequence goes on along the minus strand of NZ_POUB01000051.1, from coordinate 1,946 downwards.
CTCGGGCTGGGCACCGAGGAGCCGGCCACCGCCACCGCCATGGCCAAGATCCATCGGGTGCTCCCCGCTGCGTTGGCCGAGCGGCTCGCCGCGGTGCAGGAGCACCTCGGCTTCACCCTGCGCCGAGCCGAGCCGGACGCGCGTCCGGCGACGGGGACGCTGCTCACCCTGGGCGCGGCCACCCGGCACCGGCGCCGGCTCCGGCTGGCCTACCGATCCTGGTCGGGCGGGACGTCGCGGCGGGAGCTCGACCCGTACGGGCTGGTCTTCCACGCCGGCCGCTGGTACGTCACCGGGCACGACCACCTGCGTGGGGAGGTGCGTACGTTCCGGCTGGACCGGATCGGCGAGGTGGTGCCCGGGGAGGAGACGTTCACCGTGCCGGCCGGCTTCGACCCGGTGGCCCAGGTGACCCGCTCGCTGGCCGGCGTCCCGTACGCCCACGACGTCGAGGTGCTGCTGGAGACCGACCTGGCCACCGCCCGGCGCCGCGTCCCGCCCAGCGTGGCCGAGCTGACCACCACCGCCGACGGGGTGCTGCTGCGGGCCCGGGTCGAGCACCTGGACGGGATGGCCCAGCTGCTCGCCGGGCTGGGCTGGCCGTTCACGGTGCTCCGCCCGGACGGGTTGCGTGCCGCCGTGGCCGCGCACGCCCGCCGGCTGGCCGACTGGGCCGGACGCTCGGGTGGGGCGGGTGACTGGCCACGGAGTGGACCGTCGCCGCCCGCCGGCCGGGGGCTCGACTAGGCTGCCGGCGATGGACGAGGTGACCAGGATCCCGGTCGGCGGCGACCGCCCGTACGACGTGCTGGTGGGGCGCGACCTGCTCGACGCGCTGCCCGGGCTGCTGCCCGGCGCGACCCGGGTGGCGGTGCTGCACGCGCCCCCGCTCAAGAACCTGGCCGACGCGCTGGGCGAGCGGCTGCGCGCCGTCGGTGTCGCCCCGCTGCCGGTGGAGGTGCCCGACGCCGAGGCCGGCAAGCAGATCGACATCGCCGCGGCCTGCTGGGACCGGCTGGGCGAGGCCGGGTTCACCCGCACCGACGCCGTGGTCGGGGTGGGCGGCGGTGCGGTGACCGACCTGGCCGGTTTCGTCGCGGCCTGCTGGCTGCGCGGCGTGCGCTGGGTGCCGGTGGCGACATCGCTGCTGGGCATGGTCGACGCCGCCGTGGGCGGCAAGACCGGCATCAACACCGCCGCCGGCAAGAACCTGGTCGGGGCGTTCCACCCGCCGGTGGGGGTGCTCGCCGATTTGGCCACCCTGGACAGCCTGCCCCCGGCCGACCTCGCCGCCGGGCTGGCCGAGGTGGTCAAGTGCGGGTTCATTGCCGATCCGGCGATCCTCGACCTGGTGGAGCGGGACCCGGCGGCGGCCACCGACCCGACCGGCCCGGTGGCCCGGGAGCTGATCGAGCGGGCGATCCGGGTGAAGGCCGACGTGGTCTCCGGCGACCTGCGCGAGTCGGGTGTACGGGAGGTGCTCAACTACGGGCACACCCTCGCCCACGCGATCGAGAAGGCGGAGGGCTACCGCTGGCGGCACGGCCACGCGGTCGCCGTCGGCCTGGTCTACGCCGCCGCCCTGGCCCGGCTCGCCGGCCGGCTGGACGCCGCGACCGCCGAGCGGCACCGCTCCGTGGTGGCGGCCCTCGGCCTGCCCACCAGCTACCCGGCCGAAGCCTGGCCGAGGCTGCTGGCCGCGATGCGGGTGGACAAGAAGACCCGGGGCAGCACGCTGCGCTTCGTCGTGCTCGACGGCCTGGCCCGCCCGGCGATCCTGGAAGGCCCGGACGACGAGCTGCTGCACGCCGCCTACCGCGAGGTGGGGGCATGAGGGTGTACGTGCTGAACGGGCCGAACCTGGGTCGCCTCGGCAGCCGGCAGCCGGACGTCTACGGGGCGACCAGCTACGCCGACCTGGTGGCACTCTGCGAGTCGACCGGGCG
>NZ_POUB01000519.1 GCF_003236335.1 Micromonospora deserti | reverse complement strand
CCCGACATCTGGCGTCGCTTCCGCCTCCCCGACAGCCGCGCCATCAACGCCGCCCCCTGGGAAGACGCCCGCGCCCAGCACGCACCCGTCGGCACCTGCCGCGCCACCCGCAACGGCAAACCCTGCGGCGGCTACCTCAACCCCGGGCCGCCGTACGCGGTCGGCCGGCGACAGCTCTACCCCACTGTCTGCGCCACGTGCGGCAACGAAGCCGCCGCCGCCGGACCGGCGCCGCCCCGCAAGAGAGGGGGACGCCGTTGGCCGCCCAGCCGCCCCAGTTCCGCAAGACCTCGGTGTCAACCGCGACCGAGAACGATCAGCACAACCCCCGGAGGTAGACACCACCATGCCGCGGATCCGCACGATCAAGCCGAGCTTCTTCAAGTCCGAGGACGTGTCGGTGCTGCCATTTCGCGCGCGCCTGACATGGATCGGTCTCTGGACGCACTGCGACGACCAGGGCCGCACCAAGGACAACGCCCGGCTGATCAAGGGCGACGTGTGGCCCCTCGACGACGTCTCCCTGCGGGACATCGAAGAGGACCTGGCCGTACTCGCCGCGAACGGGCGGATCATCCGCTACGAGGTCGCCGGCGTCAGGTACCTGGAGGTCGTCAACTGGCACGACCACCAGAAGATTTCGAAGCCGTCGCCGAGCCGCATCCCGGGACCCGAGGCAGGCACACCCGTCGATGCCTCGCCGGTCGAGCCTCCAACCTGGCGACTGGACCCGGATGAGGCCGCGTCCGCGCAGGTCAGCGGCCCTTCCCGGAACGCTCCCGGAAGACTCCCGGAAGACTCCCCGAACCCTCCCGGTGGGAAGGGAAGGGAAAAGGAAGGGAAGGGAAGGGAAGGGACGCGCGCGCGAGGCCACACCGGACCGGAACCCGCCGCCGAACCACCGGCCCAGAGC
>NZ_POUB01000518.1 GCF_003236335.1 Micromonospora deserti | reverse complement strand
GAGCCTTTTCCAAGCTGATCTTGCAGCTCGGGACGGGTGCGGCAGGCCTGGTGATCGATGGGTGCGAGGCTCCAGGTAGGACAGCTGTCGACCAAGACTCGAAGCCCCGACCGGGAGCCTCGCCATGCTGTCCTACCCCGCGACGATTCCGTTGTCCAGCCGTACCCTGAACCACCTCGCCGAACGCATCCGCGGCCATCGTAAGCAGCGCCGATCCCGGTGGCGGCGCCTCGAACCCGGCCGGCAGGCGCTGCTCGCTCTGGCCCATCTGCGTAACGGCGACACCTACACCCGACTCGCGGCAGGCTTCGAGATCGGCGTCGCCACCGCCTGGCGCTACGTCCAGGAGGCGATAGCCCTGCTCAGCTCGGCAGCCGACGACCTGGACACCGCGATGCGACGTGTCCGGCTGCTGGCGTACGCGATCTTGGACGGCACGCTGATCCCAATCGACCGGGTCGCCGAGCAGAAGCCCTACTACTGCGGCAAGCACAAACGCCACGGCGTGAACGTGCAGGTCATCGCGGACGCCGCTGGCCGGCTCGTGTGGGCATCACCGGCACTGCCCGGTTCGGCACATGATCTGACCGCCGCCCGCAGTCACGGCATCATCGATGCGCTGACCAGCGCGGATGTGATGACGTTCGCCGACAAGGGCTACCAGGGCGCCCGTGGCAGCGTGCGCACGCCGTTCAAGCGGCACCGCTTCCGGCCGAAGCTGTCACGCAGGCAGAAGGCCGTGAACCGGGCCCACGCGAAGATCCGCGCCCGCGGAGAACGAGCGATCGCCACGCTCAAAACCTGGAAGATCCTGACCAAGCTGCGCTGCTGCCCACGCCGAGCCACCCCGATCGTCCAAGCCATCCTCGTCCTGCACCACGTCGAAACCAACCGCTACCCAGGATGAAAATGGCTCA
>NZ_POUB01000517.1 GCF_003236335.1 Micromonospora deserti | reverse complement strand
GTGGGGGCCGCCCGGCTCGGGCCGCGGCTCGGGCGGGTGGTCCGGCTGGGGAAGCGGCTCAGGCCAGTTCGTCGGGGTCGACCCCGAGCAGGTTCGCCACCTGCTCGATGATCACGTCGTGGACGAGATCGGCGAGGTCCTCGCGGTCCATCGCACGAAACTCCAGGGGACGGCGGTAGAGCACGATCCGGGGCGGCACCTCCTGCCGGCCCGGCCGGCCGGGGAGCAGCCGGGCCAGTGGCACTTCCCCGTCCTCCAGCACGTCGGAGTCGTAGACGTTCAGCTCCGGTGGGACGTCCTCGACCGCGAACTCGACGCCGGCCAGTTCCTTGGCGAACCGCCGCTCCAGGGTCTCGACGGTGTCCAGCACCAGGTCGTCGAAGATCTCGGCCTTGGTCCGCGCCAGCGGCACCGTCGCCGGCACCAGCCGCCCGCGCAGGCCGCGCCCGTGCCGGTCACGGTGGGCGCGCCGACCGGAGCCGGGGCGGCGGTGTTCCGGGCTCGTCATGAGGCACAGGGTAGCCCCCGCGCCGGCCTGGCCTGCGGCAGCGCCGCCACCGTGGCGCGGCGGGGTCAGTCCCGCCGAATTGTGATCACCACGACGGGCGTGTCGCAACGCGAAGCGGTGCGCCCGAGCCGGTAATGGAGATACCCTGCCGCCGTGAGGTCACCACGGCGCTGCTCCCGTAACGGCTGCCCCCGGCAAGCGGTCGCCACGTTGACCTATGTCTACAACGAGTCGACCGCCGTGGTGGGCCCGCTGGCCGCCTTCGCCGAGCCGCACACGTACGACCTCTGCGAGCCGCACGCCCGGAGTCTGACCGCGCCGCGTGGCTGGGACGTGGTCCGTCACGAGGGCGAGTTCGAGCCTCCGCCGCCCACCACCGACGACCTGGTCGCCCTCGCCGAGGCGGTCCGCGAGGCCGCCCGCCCGGTCGC
>NZ_POUB01000516.1 GCF_003236335.1 Micromonospora deserti | reverse complement strand
CACCAGCGCGAAGCGGGTCACCGCGTCCGGGTGGTCGGCGATCTTGTCGGCCAGCACCGCCAGCCGGTGCCGGGTGGCCCCGATGGGGGCGCAGATCGCCGCGTCGTACTCGCCGGCGGCGGCTCCGGCGGCGGCCGCGCCGTTGGAGAGCACGTCGACCACCACCGCGTCGGGCAGGTGCGCGCGCAGCCAGCCCCGGCACTGGGTGGACGCCTGCGGGTGGGCGGCGACCGTACGCACCGCCGGTAGCGACGTCCCTGGGCGGGCGCCGAGCACGAACTCCACCGGCAGGATCACCTCCCGGGTGATCACCAGCGGCTCCCCCTCGGCCAGCTCGTCCAGGGTCACCCCGACCGCGCCGCCGATGGAGTTCTCCAACGGCACCAGAGCCGCGTCCGCCTCCCCCGCCCGTACGCACTCCAGCGCCTCCCCGACGCTGCGGGCGGGCGTGCGGCTGCCCCGCTCGGCGGCGGGGACGTGGTGCAGCGCCTGCTCGGCGAAGGTGCCCTCGGGCCCGAGGTAGACGAAGCGTGTCGGCGGTGTTCCCGGCATGCCGCCCAGCCTACGCACCCGGTACGCCCACCGGGCCGCCGTCGCAGGCCAGCGCCCGGACGGCGGGCGGGCCGGCGGCCCGGACCTCGACCGTGCAGACGTCGGTGCCGGCGGTGACCAGCCGCGGGGCGGCCGGCTGACCGCGGGTGACCACCTGGAGCTGTTCGTGCCCGGTCACGTCCAGCGCGGTGTAGTGCCAGTCGTCCGCGCACAGCGGCCCGGTCGCCACCCGGATCCGCACATCGGCGGGCAGCACCTTGGCGCGGCGGACCACGTCGATGACCCGTTGCCCGGACGGGCCGCTGCGGCACGGCACCGCGACCGTCGCGGGGCCGGTGGTCGAGGTGGGCGCCCCGGCGCCGGGCAGTCCGGTGGCGGTGGGCGGGACGGGCCCGGTGGTGGGC
>NZ_POUB01000515.1 GCF_003236335.1 Micromonospora deserti | reverse complement strand
GGGCGGACGGGGGCCACCCGGTGACGGACGGGGGCCGGGCGGACGAGGGGCCGTCCGTCCGCCGGTCCGGGACGGGCTCGCGCCGCCCAGGATGCCGGCCGCCGCACCGAGCGTTTTGATCATGATGAAGGCGTGGACGAGTTGCCCGAGCAGTCCTCGGCCGCCGCGCTGCCCGAGCGGGCCGAGGACGAACTGTCGCATCCAGCCCGGCAGCTTGATCAGCAGCCACAGCATCGTCAGGCAGACCACGACGCCGAGGAGTCCTTGCCCGGTCGCGGGTACGCCCAGGACGGTCGGTCCGGTGGGGGTGAGGAACACCTTGACGCTGGCCATGACGACGATGGCTTGACCGAGTTGCAGGCCGAGGCAGGCCAGGGTGCAGCGCCACCACAGGTGTCCCACTCCCTCGGTGAGCGGGCTGGCGTGGCAGATCAACGCCGCTGGGGCGACGCCGAGCAGGATGACCAGCGCCGCCAGGCGTAGGACGAACGTGAACTCCAGGACGAGGCACATCACGATCACGGCGATGGCCAGCAACGCCATCAGGAACCCGCCGCCTCGCAGGGCGTCGTCCACGACCTGCCGGATGGCGGTCGCGGCGGTCGGTCCGTCGATCGTGTTGCCGGCGATGGCCACGGTCAGCGCGTTGGTCAGCTCGATGGCCTTCTGCCCGATGATCAGGCTGCAATTAACCAGGACCACGCCCACGGCGATGCGGGGTAGCACCTGCTTGAGGCCATACTGCGTTTGCAGGGTTTCCCGGGCGGTGACCAGGAACCCTCCGGCGACGATGAACAGCACGGTGACGCCGTTGGCGACGATAAGGCTGGTCGTCCAGATCGCCTTGACGTGCTCGTTGTTGGTGAGGTCGGGGGTGGATAGCCACGACGCGCCGAGGGCTTCCATCACGGGCTGGAGGGCCTGCTCGGCGGCCCATACGACCAGGTCCACCACGGCCTTGCGGATCTGGCCGGCGATGTCGTACCAGGCCGGATCATCGTCAACAGAAGGCTGGACGGGGGTCGGGGCCGGGC
>NZ_POUB01000514.1 GCF_003236335.1 Micromonospora deserti | reverse complement strand
CCCACACCCCGCCCTCCTGGTGATCATGAAGTTGTTGCCCCGACACGCCGACTCGGCGGGCAACAACTTCATGATCAACCCGGGAGGGGGTGGGCGTAGGGCGCCGGGGGAGGACATCATGAGGCGGCTCGCGGAGCATGATCCTTTCGCCGGCCGAGGCTGCCCGATCGGGTCTGCCGGCCGGCTCAGTCCGGCCGTACTGTCCGGGCCATGACGCCGCCCCCCGACGCGCCGGCGCGCCCGCCGCGACCCGTCACCGTCACCGTCGCCTTCTGGTTGCAGCTCGCCGCGGTGCTGGTGCTGCTCGGGCTGGTCGGATTGGTGATCACCCAGGCGATCCAGTGGGACGGCCAGATCGACCGGGCGGTCCGCCTGGTGCCCGACGCCGACCCCGACGAGGTGCGCGGGGAGCGCTGGGGCAACATCACCATGGCGGTCGTGCTCGGCCTGCCCACCCTGCTGCTCGCCGGCTGGCTGGCGGCCACGGCCTGGCCCGTACGCCGGGGCGGCAACACCGCCCGGATCCTGGTCTTCGTCGCCGGCGGGGCGCAGGTGCTGATCTGCGCCGTCCAGGGTTGCTCCGGGGTGGCCGTGTTCCCCCTGTTCCTCGCCGCCGGTGTCGCCGAGGGGGGCTACGTGGACGAGGAGTACCCGGACGGGGTGCCGGAGGAGGACCTCTGGGCGGAGTCGAAGTTCGCCGAGACCCTCTACGCCAGCTCGGATCCCTTCGAGGCGGTGCTGTTCCCGCTGGCCGGGCTCGGGGTGCTGACCGTCTTCCTGCTCACCGCCGCGGTCGTGCTGCTGCTGGCGCTGCCCCCGGCCAACCGGTGGTTCCGGCCGCAGGCCGCGACGCCCGGCGCGCCGCTCCCGCCCGCCGGCTACCCGCTCGGGTACGCGCCGCCCGGCTACCCGCCGTCGGCCGGCTACCCGCCGTCGGCCGGCTACCCGCCGCCCGCCGGCTACGTCCCGCCAAGCGGCTACGTCCCGCCCACCGGGTACGGTTCGCCCGGCTGGCTGATCTGCCCCGATCCCGCGGCGCACCTGCCC
>NZ_POUB01000513.1 GCF_003236335.1 Micromonospora deserti | reverse complement strand
GGCGTAGCGCAGGGGGCGGGACGGTGGGCGGTGCCACTGTGACCCCCGCTCGGCGCGCCGGCCGGCACGCGGCGGCGGGTGCGCGGCCCGCGGCCCCGCACCCGCACCCGCACCCGCACCGTCCGTCCGGTCACTCGCCCGGCAGTTCGCCGCCGTCCTGGGCGCCGGTGTCGTCCGATGACGCCGGGGTGGGCTGACCGGCGGTCCCGCCGTTGGCCCGCCGGTCCAGCACGCCCTGGTTGAGGTGCAGCTCGATCATGTCGAAGAGGATCTCGCGGACCGTCGTGTCGCCGGATCTGATCGTGCCGCCGTCGCTGCGCGCGACCACCGCGTAGGCGAGGTAGTGGCCGCGTACCTGCCAGCCAACCCGGGCGGGGGAGGTGGCCATCGCCTCGGTCTCCTCGTCGGCCGCCATGCCCCGGAACCGGCCCTGCCGCTCGTCGAGCAGCTGCCGGACCCGGTCCCGGACACGCTCGGCGCTGGCCCGGTCGGTCAGGTTGAACAACCCGGCGGTGATCAGGTGGTCGCCGTCGGGGGTGCGGAGTGTCGCCCGGACCACCTGGTTGCAGCCGAGGCGGACGAGCAGGTCGGCGACCTCCCCGGTGGCCGCCACCGCGCAGCTGGCGCTGGAGTGCGTCTTCAGCACCTGGTACGCGGGCTGCCCGTCGGTGACCACGAGCCGCTTGCCGGGGAAGAGTTCCTTGGCGGTCAGCGGCGCCTGGTCGGTGTCCCGGGAGTCGAGGTCGCTCGCCTCGGACTCGGCGGTCTGGGCCATCCCGGGCTGCTGCGTCGGGGTGGCCAGCGGCTCAGGATCGCGGTCGACCAGCAGGGCGGCGGCGCCGAGGCCGCAGAGCGCCAGCAGGACGAAGACGGCCGCGCCGCCGACCAGCACCTGCCACATCCGACCGCCGCCTCCGCCACCGCGACGGGACCGGGGCACCTCGGCCGGCGGCGGTTCCTGCGCCGGTGCCGGCGGTGGCACCTGGGCCGGGGGTGGCGCCAGCTGGGCCGCGGCGCGTACCGGCGGCGGCTCGGCGGGCGGCGGCGCGAACCGGGTGGTGCGGGGC
>NZ_POUB01000512.1 GCF_003236335.1 Micromonospora deserti | reverse complement strand
GCACACCCCCCTGTCCACCATCTCCGACCACCGCCCCCTGCTCGTCGACCTCGGCTGAACCACCTGTGACACACTGACCCCGACGCGACTGGCGGCCAGGGGATGGCACCAACCATCGGGGAGCTCCACGCCGCGGAGGTCGACCGCCTGGGCCTCCGCAGCCCGAGGAGCGCCCATGCCCACCGCCCGTCTCCTGCCCGGCACCCCCGTCGCCGAGCGCATCCTCACCGACGTCACCGCCGGCGTCACCGCCCTGCGCGCCGCCGGCATCACCCCGTCCCTGGCCACCATCCTCGTCGGCGACGACGACGCCAGCGCCGGCTACATCCGCATCAAACAACGCCAGGCCGCCGAACTCGGCTTCGCCAGCCCGCACATCCACCTGTCCGCCACCGCCACCCAGGCCGACCTGCGCCAGGTCATCGACCAGTTCAACACCGACCCGAGCGTGCACGGCGTGCTCATCCAGCACCCCGTCCCCGCCCACCTCGACCACGACCGCGCCCTGCACCACCTCGACCCCGACAAGGACGTCGACGGCATGCACCCGCTCAACATGGGCCGACTCGCCCTCGGCCTACCCGGGCCGCTGCCCTGCACCCCCGCCGGCATCGAAGCCCTGCTCGCCCACCACGACATCCCCGTCGCCGGCCGCGACGTGGTCATCCTCGGCCGCGGCGCCACCCTCGGCCGCCCCCTGGCCCTGCTGCTCACCCAGAAACGACCCACCGCCAACGCCGCCGTCACCGTCGTGCACACCGGCGTCCCCGACTGGCCCCACCACACCCGCCGCGCCGACATCCTCATCGCCGCCGCCGGCGTCCCCGGCATCATCCAACCCGAACACGTCCGCCCCGGCGCCGTCGTCATCGGCGGCGGCGTCCGCTACGAGGGCCGCCGGCTGCTCCCCGACGTCGACGAGAGCTGCGCCCAGGTCGCCGGGGCCATCACCCCCCGCGTCGGCGGCGTCGGCCCCACCACCGTCGCCATGCTCTTCCGCAACGCCCTCGACGCCGCCCGCCGCGCCACCACCGGCCGCCCCTGAACCCGCCGGCCCGGCGGCGGCACCCTCACCGCCGGGCCGGCGGGTTCAGGGGCGGCCGGTGG
>NZ_POUB01000511.1 GCF_003236335.1 Micromonospora deserti | reverse complement strand
GCGGGGACGGGTGGCTCGATCGGCTTCCTGGGCCGCTTCACCGAGGCCCGCAAGGGCTTCCCGGTGCTCCGGGACGCCTTCGTCGAGCTGGCCCGGCAGCGTCCGGGGCTGCGGCTGCTGGTGGCCGGCCCGGGCGACCCGGACGACCTCTTCGACCGGTTCCCCGCCGAACTGCGCGACCGGGTGACCTTCCTCGGGCTGGTATCCGAGGCGGACAAGGCGCGGATGCTGCGCAGCGTGCACCTCTACGTGGCGCCCAACACCGGCGGCGAGAGTTTCGGGATGATCCTCACCGAGGCGCTGGCCGCCGGGACGACCGTGGTGGCCAGCGACCTGGACGCGTTCCGCCGGGTGCTCGACGGCGGGCGGGCGGGTCGATTGTTCCCCACCGGCGACCCGGTGGCCCTGCGGGCGGTCCTCTCCGAGCTGCTCGACGACCCCGACCGGCGGGCGGAGCTGACCGCCTGCGGCGACCAGGTGGTGGCGAATTTCGACTGGCCCGTGGTTGCCCGCCGGGTTCTGGAGGTATACGCAGCGGCGATCGAGGCCACCGACGGACGGGTCATCGACCAGGAATGGGCGGGGCTGGACTGACCCGGGTGGCGGCTGGAGCGTCTGTGACCTGGCCGTCGGGGCCGGAAGCGGCCGCAGGAGACGGGAACGGAGCAGCACTACGATGCCGGGCATGTGGTGGGTGGTGGGCACGATCCTGGCCGTCGGCCTGGTCGTGGCGTACCTCGTCTGGACGGCCGGCCGGGTGGACCGGCTGCAGGCCCGGGCGGAGTTGGCGGCCCGCGCCCTCGACGCCCACCTGCTGCGCCGTGCGGCGGCCGCCGCCGTGCTGGCCGAGCGGCGGTACGGCGTGGAGCTGTACGGGGCGGCGCGGATCGCCCTGGACGCCCGCCCGGACGAGCGGGAGGCCGCCGAGAACGACCTCACCCGGCAGCTGCGCGCGGTGCAACTGGACCCGGCCGATCCGGACTGCGAGGCCGTGATCGCCGCCAGCCGCCGGCTCGCCCTGGCCCGGCAGGTGCACACCGACCTGGTGCGGGACGCGCGGGCGGCGCGCAGCCGACCGGTGGTGCGGTTGTTCCGGATGGGGCGCCGGCACGAGTGGCCGCGCTACTTCGACATCGACGATCCCACCCTCACCC
>NZ_POUB01000510.1 GCF_003236335.1 Micromonospora deserti | reverse complement strand
GTGCACGCGGACACCGCGGGCGGGGCGGGGGCGGCGGCCCGGGACCGCGACCTGGCCGAGGCGTGGATCCTAGCGGCGGAGCTGACGGCCCGGGCGCACGCCGCGCGCCAAGCCGGCTGAACCCGGGCGGCCACGGAGCGCGCTGCGGCTCAGCGGGCGGCGGGCACCGCGGGCGGCTCGGCCGGGGGCCGGCGGGCCGCTCGGCTCCGGGGCCCGGTCCGCCGGGGCCCGGCGCACCCGCCGGGCCGCCCACCACCGCTCGGCCAGGCCGACCACCAGGAACGTCATCCCCACGTACGCCCAGCCGACCAGCACGTCGATCACGTAGTGCTCGCCGCTGTACACCAGAGTGAAGGTCATCGCCAGCGGGTACGCCAGCAGCAGCGGCCACCAGCGGCGGCGGGTCTGCCGCAGGAAGAACAGCACGACGAAGAGGGCGAACGCGGTGTGCAGCGACGGCATCGCCGCCACCGGGTTCGAGGCGATCTGGCCGGCGTTGAGCAGGTTGCCGGCGCCGTGCATGCCGAACGCCTTCCAGCCCCGGGTGGAGATCCGGGCGACCTCCTCCAGCAGGCCGTTCTGCGCCGCCCACCACGGCGGCGCGGCCGGATAGAGGAAGTACGTGACCAGGCCGGTGGCGCAGAGGAAGCCCCAGCGCCGCATGAACGCGGCCCAGCGCCCCCGGTCCCGCAGCCACAGCACCGCCGCGGCGGCAAGCGCCACCACGAAGTGGGAGAAGTAGACCCAGCTGGCGGCGACGTCCCACCACCGCACCTGGGGCCGGTAGAGATGCTCCTGGAGCCAGACCGTCGGCACGTCGCCGCCGGTCACCCAGCCGAACATCACCCGGTCGGCGACGATGAGTTCGTACGCGTGCGGGGTCGCCCCGTTGTCGGCGAAGCCGCGGGACAGGTTGTAGAGCGCGAGCAGCAGCACCACCGGCACCCAGTCCCGGGCGAAGCGCAGGTGGCTGCGCCACGGGCGGGACGAGTTCCAGGCGATGGTCGCGGCCCAGATCCACAGGAACGCGTACGCCGGGTCGGTGGGCAGGCCGATCACCAGCCAGCCGGCGACGAAGGCGGCCCCCCAGGCCGTCATCGCGACCAGGCGGCGACGCCCGCCGTCGGGCGACGCGGGCGGATCGGTCCGGGCGGGGGG